>NZ_JAMPNU010000018.1:0-196156 GCF_028479505.1 Providencia sp. PROV205
CTCTAGTCGCATACTTATGTAATTAGTTATATTCTCAAATTATAGCTATTCAAAATAAAATGGGCGCTCATAATTGGCGCCCATTTTAATTAAGTTAAAATTTGCCTAATCAATTGCAGCAACAATCTTAATTTCGACTTTATATTCAGGCTTCATTAGTAATGCTTGGACAGTACAACGGACAGGCGCACTTCCAGCAACAACCCATGCATCCCATGCTTGGTTCATACCTGCAAAATCGGCTTTATCAGCGAGAAAAATAGTCGCATCAAGGATTTTACTTTTGTCTGAGCCAACACGCTCAAGCATGACATCAATCGCTGCAAGCGTGTTTGCTGTTTGGGCAACAATGTCAGCATCAAGGTTTTCAGGAACACTGGTGTAGTAAATTACATCATTGTGAATAACAGCTTCCGACCAACGATTATCTGGGTCAATGCTTTTGATAGTCATAATTATTCCTTATTATACATGTAGCTCAAGAATAACAGTTTGTAGGTAGGATGAAAATCAGTTGTTCAACGAAACAATAATTACCTCAGCAGGGTTAATAAACTCATGGTAAAGTGTGAGCCCTCATTATTACTCATAAATAGGTCTTGTAGTGCACGACGATTTTTCTGCGGATGGCTTTTTAGCCAGAACAATTCCCGGTTTTCAGCCTCGAGAAGCACAAGTTACTATGTCAAACGCAGTAACCGAGTCGATTGAGCAGCAGCATGTGCTAGTGGCGGAAGCTGGTACTGGAACAGGAAAAACTTATGCGTATTTAGTTCCTGCATTGCGTAGCGGAAAAAAAGTTATTGTTTCAACGGGCTCAAAGGCCTTACAAGATCAACTGTATCACCGGGACTTACCAACAATTATTGAGGCCATGAATTACACTGGGCGCACAGCCTTGTTAAAAGGGCGTTCGAATTATTTATGTCTAGAGCGATTAGACCAACAATCCCTCGGGGGTGGTAGCCTTGAGCCTGAGATATTGTCAGCGGTTGTGAGGCTACGCAGTTGGTCCATCGAATCTGAGCTAGGAGATACAAGTACTTGCCATGATATCGCTGAAGATAGCCCAGTTTGGCCATTGGTAACCAGCACTAATGATAATTGCCTTGGTAGTGATTGCCCGCGTTATCAAGACTGTTTTGTTTTAAAAGCACGACGCAAAGCATTAGAAGCCGATATTGTTGTTGTGAATCACCACTTATTTATGGCTGATAGAGTGGTGAAAGACACAGGTTTTGGTGAGCTAATCCCCCAAGCAGAAGTCATGATTTTTGATGAAGCGCACCAAATTCCTGATATAGCCAGCCAATATTTTGGCCAGCAACTTAGTAGTCGCCAATTGCTGGATCTGGCGCGCGATATGATTATGACCTATCGAACAGAGCTAAAAGACCAAGTGCAGCTACAAAAAAGTGCAGATAGACTCACGCAAAGCACGTTAGACTTTCGGCTCAATTTGGGTGAAAACAGTTTTCGTGGCAATTTACGTGATTTACTGAAACGTCCTGAAGTACAAAGGGCGTTGACGCTCCTTGATGATTCCCTTGAACTTTGTTACGAAGTGATTAAAACCACTTTAGGCCGCTCACAGAGCTTAGACTCTATTTTTGAGCGCGTCACAATATACCGAAATCGTTTAAACCGTTTAAAAGATGTGACAATTGCGGGTTACAGCTATTGGTTTGAAAGTTATGGTCGCCATTTTTTATTGGCACTAACACCCTTAACGGTTGCAGATAAATTCAGTGAAATGATTGCAAGTACGCCGGCCAGTTGGGTATTTACATCAGCGACGTTGTCAGTAAATGAGAAACTAAGTCACTTCACTGACCGTTTAGGTTTAGTTACTGCAAAAACGTTATTATTAGCCAGTCCATTTGATTATCAAAGCCAAACTTTATTATGCGTTCCTCGCTTTTTACCAGAACCCAATCAACGAGGTTTAGCACAAAAATTGGCAACAATGCTACGACCTATGATTGAAAAAAATCAGGGGCGCTGCTTCTTTTTATGTACCTCACATCTGATGATGCGCGAATTGGCGGAAGAATTTAAATCTTCATTGACATTGCCGGTCTTAATGCAGGGGGAAAGTAGTAAAAATAAACTATTGTCTCAGTTCATTTCAGCGGGGAATGCCGTGTTAGTCGCGACGAGTAGTTTCTGGGAAGGGGTTGATGTGCGAGGGGATGAACTCACTTGTGTCATTATTGATAAACTCCCATTTACGGCACCGGATGACCCGTTATTAAGAGCCCGCATCGAAGATTGTGAATTACGGGGGGGAGATCCATTCTCGGATGTTCAATTACCCGATGCCGTTATTACTTTAAAACAAGGTGTGGGCCGGTTAATTCGTGATACCAGTGACTATGGTGTCATCGTCATTTGTGATAACCGTTTAGTGACTCGCCCTTATGGTGAGGTTTTTTTACGTAGCCTTCCGCCATCACCACGGACAAGAAGTATACAAAAAGCAATTGCATTTCTTGAAGAAAAAAGGCAAGAAGCAGATAGAGCAAGCTAAATCCTATCTTGTTTTTCTGCTATTCCTACAGCCGTTTGTGCTAATATAAACGGCATCTTTTAATCAAAAACTATTAATTTGCCGGAGTTTAGGCATGTCGAGTCGTATTCTTGCTGTTGATACAGCAACAGAAGCCTGTTCAGTCGCGCTTTGGTGTGATGGTGACATTATTTCGCGTTTTGCTATTTCTCCTCGCGAGCACACGCAAAAAATTTTACCAATGGTTGAGGACGTTCTTGCAGAAGCAGGAATGGGGTTGAGCCAGTTAGATGCATTGGCTTTTGGGCGTGGTCCTGGCAGTTTCACGGGTGTTCGTATTGGTGTTGGGATCGCACAAGGGCTAGCATTAGGGGCTAATTTGCCTATGATCGGCATTTCCTCTTTAATGACACTTGCAGAAGGCGCCTTTCGTATTGAGGGCCATGAACAGGTATTAGTGGCTATAGATGCACGGATGTCAGAAATCTATTGTGCCCAATATCAGCGAACAGCTGAAGGTCAATGGTTAGGTGAAGACACTGAAGCCGTTTTACTTCCCGATGATTTTGAAAGTAAATTTGCTAAACTTTCAGGGCGTTGGGGTTATGCAGGCACAGGGTGGGAAGCTTATCCTTCATTATTGAATGCATCAGCTACATTAGCTAACAGCCATATAACGCTGCCTGATGCGCAAGATATGTTACCCATTGCAGCTCAATTATGGCAACAGGGAAAAGTGGTTGCCGTTGAAAATGTCGAACCGACTTACTTACGTAATGAAGTTACATGGAAAAAATTGCCTGGTCGTGAATAAGATACAGGAAGTTAATTGATATCGAATTGGCTATATCTCGTGATATAGCCAATTTTTTTATATTAAACATAAAACCAATCAAATATTGATTATAAAAAATACAAATCGAATCATTTAATAATTTAGGGTATTATTAGGCAGTAATAGAACTATTATGGCGACTTTTAACATATCGTGTTTTTGTTTGCTAAATGCTATTTAAAACTGTATTACCTGAATTTATAATATAGCTAATCGGAGGTGGTCTATGAATATTGAATTAAACTGCCGTAATGCACTTAAAGGCCTTTTTGTTGCAAGCGTATTAGCACTAACAGGGTGTGTTTCTATACCAGCTTCAATTCAAGGTTCGGTTCAAAACCCAACAGATAACTTAACATCTGTACAAAATGCCCCTGAAATGTATATTGGTCAGGAGGCGCGTTTTGGTGGAAAAGTCCTTGCCGTTGAAAATGAAGCTGCAAGAACACGTTTAGAAATTGCGGTGATGGCATTAAATAAATATGATGCAGCGCCAGAACTTAATGCGCCTTCTATTGGGCGTATTTATGCTTATCTAAATGGCTTCCGTGAACCAAGTGATTTTACTAATCGTTATATCACTGTAGTGGGGAAAATCACGGGTGAGCAGCAAGGGAAAGTAGGGCAAGTTCCTTATAAGTACGTCACGTTAGATGTTACTGGTTTCCAACGCTGGAATGTTGCTCAAAGTGTTATGATCCCACCATCTGGCCCGTGGGGTTATGGTTATTACGGAGACCCATATTTTTATAATCACCCATGGGGTTATGGTTATGGATACGGTTACCCTGGGGGACCAGTACCCGTACAAACTTATTTAACAGAATAACACTCCCGTATCTGTTTAAAGGCCCTGCTTATAGCAGGGCCTTTTTACTAGCACAAAAAAGAATATCCAAATAAGCGTTAATAGATAAAAGTACGCAATAGAAACATTAATTAAAATATAATTCCAATAAAAGTGACTTCGGTTAACGTAATAGGCTAAATCCCTTCTTAAGTGGCTAGATAACCACTCCAAAAATCACGTAACATCATGTATAATTGCGCAATCTTGTACAGATTTACATCTGTTTAACTAATTTAAGACAAACTAGGCGGCTTAGTCCGCCTAGTTTTTTCTTGAAGGAACAAAATTTATTTAGTGATAGACCTCTCAACCTTGACATTGTCTGTTTTTCAAACTGGTACGCTGAGTTAATAATTTGTTAAAAGAGATGTTGAGTATAATAACTTCACTAAATTCAGGAGTAACATTTTGGAAAAAATCTGGCTAAAAAATTACCCTGCTGATGTGCCGGAAGAAATCAATCCTGATAGCTTCGCTTCTCTAGCAGAGTTACTTGAAAATGCGGTCTCTCAATTTGCCGACCAACCTGCATTCATTAACATGGGCGCAGTGATGACTTATCGGAAACTTGAAGAGAGAAGCCGCGCTTTTGCTGCCTACTTACAAAATGGACTTGGCCTTAAAAAAGGGGATCGTGTCGCGTTAATGATGCCAAACCTATTACAATATCCGATAGCCTTGTTTGGGATATTACGTGCAGGTATGGTTGTCGTAAACGTTAACCCACTTTATACCCCAAGAGAATTAGAGCATCAATTAAATGATAGCGGTGCAACAGCAATTGTCATTGTGTCGAATTTTGCGCATACATTGGAAAAAATTGTTTTCAATACCAAAGTGAAACACGTCATTTTAACTCGGATGGGTGACCAGCTTTCACGCCCTAAAGCTACAATTGTTGATTTTGTCGTCAAATATGTAAAACGCTTAGTCCCTAAATATAATTTACCCGATGCGATCTCCTTTCGCCGTGCCATGCATTATGGCTATCGTATGCAATATATTAAACCTAATATTACTGGCGATGACTTGGCCTTTTTGCAATATACGGGTGGAACGACGGGGGTTGCTAAAGGAGCGATGTTAACTCATCGCAACATGCTAGCAAACATTGAGCAGGCAAGGGCAGCTTACGGGCCTGTATTGAAATTTGGCGCTGAATTTGTTGTCACTGCGTTACCGCTGTATCACGTTTTTGCATTGACAGTAAACTGCTTACTGTTTATCACTGTAGGGGGCGTTAACTTATTGATTACCAACCCTAGAGATGTGCCCGATACCGTAAAACAATTAGGACGTTATCCCATTACATCAATTACGGGGGTTAATACCTTATTTAATGCATGGCTGCACAATGAAGAGTTTAAAAAACTGGATTTTTCACGTTTACGCCTTTCAGTTGGCGGCGGCATGCCTGTTCAAAAAGCAGTTGCAGAAAAATGGCAAAAGCTCACAGGAAAACATTTACTCGAAGGATATGGTTTAACAGAATGTGCCCCACTAGTAACCGGTAATCCTTATAATTTAACCAGTTATAGTGGAAGTATTGGTTTACCTGTTCCGTCAACAGATGTTAAATTTCTTGATGATGAAGGCAATGAAGTTGCTATTGGTGAGCCAGGTGAAATGTGGGTAAAAGGTCCTCAAGTCATGAAAGGCTATTGGAACCGGCCTGATTCCACCGCTGATACGATAGTGGATGGTTGGTTAGCAACGGGGGATATCGCTGAAATAGATAGCGAAGGGTATATCCGCATTGTTGATCGTAAAAAAGATATGATTATCGTTTCGGGTTTTAACGTCTATCCTAATGAAATCGAGGATGTTATTTCTGCACATCCTGATGTTATAGAGTGTGCTGCAATTGGCGTACCAAGTGAAAGTACCGGCGAAGCGGTTAAAGTTTTCGTTGTAACGAAAAATGCGAATTTAACGGGTGATGAGCTAAAAACCTTTTGCCGTCGTTCATTAACCGCGTATAAAGTCCCTAAGATATTTGAATTTCGTGATGAATTACCAAAATCTAATGTGGGTAAAATTCTGCGTAAAGACCTACGTGATGAAGAAAAATTGCAAAGAGAAAAATCACAAGTATGATTGTGGTTTAGTCTTAAACTATGAATAGATGACGCCGGTTTTAGCCGGCGTCATTGTGATGAAAATAAAAAAAGAGAAACTTGTTTTGAATTATCGTTTAGTAACTACAGATAGCGAATTAGCCCAAGTATGCCAAGAGGCGAGTAATGCACCATGGCTCGCTTTGGATACCGAGTTTGTTCGTACCCGAACATATTACCCACAACTAGGTTTGCTACAACTATATGATGGAAAACAAGTTTCGTTAATTGATCCATTATTAATGACGGATTTTAGCCCGTTCAAAGCACTTCTGACGAACTCTGCGCAACTTAAATTTTTACATGCAGGGAGTGAAGACCTTGAAGTGTTCATGCATGATTTTGATTGTGTTCCTGAGCCGATGATCGATACACAAATTGTAGCGGCATTTTTAGGTTATCCAATTTCTTGTGGCTTTGCGTCATTGGTTGCTGAGCATTTAGGCATTGAACTAGATAAAAGTGAATCACGGACAGACTGGCTTGCGCGCCCACTGAGTGAAAAACAATGTGATTATGCTGCTGCTGATGTGCTGTATTTACTACCATTAGCTGAAATTCTGATGGAAAAAGTGACTGAAGCGGGCTATTTGGAAGATGCTAAAGATGAGTGCCAACGTGTTGTGGCCCGCCGGCAAAAAGCGTTAAAGCCTGAAAAAGCCTACATGAATATTCATAATGCATGGCAGCTACGTGATGAGCAGCTCGCCTGTTTGCAATTATTAGCCCAATGGCGTTTAAATCAAGCAAAAGCCCGCGATATGGCGGTTAATTTTGTGGTAAAAGAAGATCACCTGTGGAAGGTCGCCCGTTATTTACCGGGTTCGCTCGGTGAACTCGATGCGCTTGGTTTAACGGGGCAAGAAATTCGTTGCCATGGTAAGCGCTTATTATCAATTGTCGAACAAGCTAAACAACTCGATGAGAGCCAATACCCAGCTCCTGTGTCGAATATTACTGAACAGAGCCAATACAAAAGCGTATTTAAAGAAATTAAAACAGTAGTTAAAGATATTGCTGAAAACGAAAAATTTAATGCAGAGCTATTGGCCTCTAGGCGGCAAATTAACCAATTACTGTCTATTCATTGGGGATTAAAGTCTTCGGCTACACCTCCTGAGCTGTTGGCGGGCTGGAGAGGGCGGTTACTTGCAGAACCCATCGCAAAGTTATTAGCGAACGTATAATGCATTCAGGTACAAGAAGAGTGCTTCTTGTACCTAATTTAAATACCTGAGTCTATTTATCTTTATCTTTATTTTTGTCTTTATCTCCATTATTCATTCAATAAACTTATAAAAACATATATCTTATTTGTTTTTAAATATGTTTATTTGTTTTTTAATTAAAAACTGTAATTAGTCTTAAAAATCAAATCAATTATTAATGTAAAAAGTAATAAATAAAATCACTTATTTCAGGGTTTTTAATTAACCAATTAAAAAATAAAAAGTTATTTTATTTTAATGCTTTAATAATGAAAGGTTGAATTATATTTCTTACATTTGTAAATGAAAATTATTTTTATATACTGAATCTCGAGCATTAAAGGAAAGCGTAATCTTTTATTTAATGTGTTCCTTTAATAAACCAACCTAATTCAAACTTCTATTTAAGAGGATGAATAAATGAAAAAATTATCACTAGTTACAGTCGCAGTATCTTTATCTATATTTTCTGTTGGTGTTATGGCAGAAACGGAATCAGCGCAAAGCTTAAAATACGATCTTGGCCTA
Organism: Providencia sp. PROV205; assembly: GCF_028479505.1. Classification (NCBI taxonomy): domain Bacteria; kingdom Pseudomonadati; phylum Pseudomonadota; class Gammaproteobacteria; order Enterobacterales; family Morganellaceae; genus Providencia; species Providencia sp. PROV205. The sequence goes on from NZ_JAMPNU010000018.1 coordinate 8,048, forward strand.
ACAAATATTATTGTTGGTAAAACTCAATCAACCATGGGGCCACACGGTGGTAGTATTGGTGCACCAGGTATTGGTTCTCGCTTTATGAGAAATGGAAAAACAATTTCGTTCTCTGGTTTAAAAAACTTAGTCACGCAAAAGCCTGACAATGTTTATGTTTTAGAAAGTGGCGGTAGCCCGCACGGTGGAATGGGTAAGTTCCAATTTAGCCAGGTTGCAGATGCCGAGGTATATTTCGGTGATTGGTCACAAACTGGGGCTGCTGATGATGCAATGCACACGGTTTATTTCTCTGGTGCTAATGCAACGACAGAAGTGCCAACCAGTGGCCAAGCGACTTATACTATAGCGGGTATTAACCAGTTTGCAGGTGAAGAAAAACAGACGGGTTGGTTTAATGCTGACTTCGCGGATAAATCATATACAGGTGCATTAGAAGGAGTAAATAGCCACTCCATGGAAGGGGCTATCAAAGAAGACGGTAAATTTAGCGGTACTGCCATTGCCAATGGAATACATCAAGGTGATAGTATGGGGCAACTCTTTGGGGATAATGCAGAACAAGTGGCGGGTATTCTCTCTTATGAGAATAACCGTGAGTTAGACACGGCATTTGGTGGCCAGAAAGACGAATAATTACTGAACATATAATAAGCTAAAAAAAGTAGGCAAAAGTGATTTTGTCTACTTTTTTATTTTTGTCATTAAAATGGTAGCCTAATCATGTTATTTTTTAATAAAAAAACAAATTTAATATATTTGAGTTTATTATTACTTTTTTCTCTCCCTTCGGTATTGTCAGCTCAAGAGCTAAAAGGAGGAGTTATCGGTAATTTAAAAGATTCTAGTAACAAAAAACATCAATCAGAAATAAATAATGTTAAATATAGTGAAAAAAATATCGACGAACTTGGTTTTATTCTTTATGATCTCATTCAGAAACAAGATTTTGACAAAATAAATGAAATCATTGGTATTTACGTTGACCATAAAGACCACGATAAAGAACTGGTTAAATACATTCAATCTGAGAAGGCAATGTTAAATAAGCAGTATGATTTAGCAATTAGCCTATATAATGAGATTTTGATTCACAAGCCTAATATGTTGTTGGTTGAGTTAAAGTTTGCACAAGCACTAATCTATGTTAAGCATTATGAATCAGCATTATCAAAATATCAAAATATCAAAATAAAATATAAAGGAAGAATATCAATTCGATTAACTGAATTTATTAAAAATAAAATAATAGATTTAGAAAATAAAAATCATTGGCAAGGTACAATTAAGCTAGGCTCAAGTTATGATTTTAATTTAAATGAAGCATCAAATAGCCGTGAGATGTACTGTTTTCGTCGTAAATGTATGAATAGTAGTAACCAGTCTATCGCTGGTGGAAAGTGGCATTATTATACTAAATTATCAAAGCGTTTTCCTCTAGTAGGAAACCACTCAACGGTACTCTCATTAGGTATGGTTGGGGTAGAGCCAATGAAAACAGTCGCGGTTAGAAAAACAAATATATATGTTACAGGGGAGTATCAATTTGATAACGCGGATACAACGTTCCATATACAGCCCACCCTTGAGGCTAAATGGCACGATAACCAATACTATAATTTAAGCCTAGGAGGAAAAATAGCGACAGAATACACGTTAAATCATCGGGTAACCTTGTTAGGTAATATTGAATATAAAAATAAAACTTACCCTTATAAGTATAGTTTTAATAACGGCGATAAATGGGCTTATTCAGTTACTGGTACTTATTTAATAAACCCTCGATTAATGGTTTTTGGCAGTTTTTATGGAGCCAACAGGAAAAAGCAATACGATAGTGATAGCTATGTACAGTATGGGGTTAGAGCTGGTTTTTTAAAAGTAACCGAACTGTGTGACCTACTTATTGCAATAGGTTATAAGCAAACAAACTTTGAACGGTTTGATGCATTTTTGAATGTAAAAAGAAAAGATCATAATGGGTATTTAAATAGCCAATTAACGTTTGATAAAAATAAGATATTAACTTTTACGCCTTCTCTTTATTTTAATAGCCAAGTGAATAAGAGTACGGCAGATATTATTTATTCTTTTAAGCAAAGTGAAGTCGGTGTCAATTTCACCAAGAAATTTTAATTTTCACCGGAACAGATAATGAAAATCAAAACAGTGATAGCCATTAATATCGCGACAGGGTTATCTATTGGCAGTATTGCAAATTCAGTCTATGGACAACAAAGTGCAAATATTGGCTCTATTGTAGTTAATGATAAAGCAACAACTATCAAAGAGCGTGATGGAAAAGGGGCGGATGACCAATATGATAAAGACGAGTCAAATATTTATATTAGTAAAGAAGAAATTGATCGTTATAAAGGCACTAACCCTGCAGACACCATTAATCATGCAGTAGGGGTATATAGTGGTGACGCCCGTAATAGCGGGGCAATAGACCCCAATGTACGAGGGATACAGGGGCAAGGGCGTGTCCCGGTGACTGTAGATGGTACAGAGCAAGCTATCACTGTTTGGCGTGGTTATAATGGCGCGAATAATCGTAACTATATCGACCCGAATATGATTAGTAGCATTAAGGTAATGAAAAGTGCAACGCTAGACCGCAATGTACGTACATCGACAGGCGGTGGAGTTGCCATAACAACGCTAGGCATTGATGACGTTGTGGATAAATACAGCAAGTTTGGTTTTGATATTAAATTAGAAACATCGAGTAACTCGACAAAACCGAGGGTTAATCAATTAAGCCACGGTATAGATTACCGTGATGATAAGCGGCTATTGAATACGTTAGACATGCAGAAGTTTCGTGGGATTTATTTTAAAGATCACGAAATGCTTGTTGATCCTCGCAGTAAAGGTAACGCTAATTTCTTTAATCTGCAAGATAACGCAGCGCGTATTGCCGTTGGGACACGGCAAGAAAAGTTTGATTTGATGCTGGCATACAGCTATCGCAACCAAGGTAATTATTTTGCTGGGCGCCGAGGGGCGGGTAAATTTTATGACGACATCATTACTTATGACCCTAATAACCCAAATAAAGCGATAGACCCATATATGCCCTTCGTAGCTAGGATTTATGGATCAAATAAAGAGGTGGCGAATACATCAAATGAAATGTCGACATGGTTAGCTAAATTAAACATGATGCTACCTAATTCACAGGACTTATCCCTTGGTTATATGCATACATCAAGTCATTATGGCGAAATCATGCCATCGCAAATTCGGTATCATGATTTAGAGGGAAAAATTCCACAATGGCCTTTAGCTAACTTGGCGCTAAATACTTTTTACGCCAATTATTCGTTCAAACCTGAGTCCATTGGTTGGATTGATTTTCGATTAGGCTATTGGTTAACAAAAACGGATTTAAACTCAAATACCGCAGGTGGTCAACCTAGGGAACCAATGGAAAGGGATTGGAATTATGAATTTGGTCGAGATAAAAATGTAGCTAAAAATCCTGCTATCAATGGCACATTAGTTGATGGGATTAAATTAAACCAACTTAACGATCGCTATGGTGTTTCATTATCCAATAAATTTCAAATTACACCTGAATTTAAAGTGACTTTAATGGGAAGCTTAATTGATGAAACCATTGGTAGTCGTGAAGATATCTTTAATTCGGATTCGACCCCAAAGGGTAACATGTTCCGAGCTATCCCTAGGGAAGGTAAACGTCGGGAATATAATGGGACTATTCGCTTTGATTGGCAGCCTACCGAATGGTTAAGTCTGAATGCGGGGGCTCAATATATTAGCTACTGGTCAAGGGATTTATTAAAAGAGAGACGCATTGCGGCTAAAGATATAAATTATGCACCTTATAGCCATATAACGGCGAGAAATTTCCTATTATCCCGTTTATTAAGTGCGGAAGAATATCAAACAATAAAACAGTATATTGATGATAAAGGGAATACATATAATGATATAAAAGGAAAAAGTTATGAGAGAAGAATTTTTATCGAGCAAGCATTAAACATGAAAAAGGATTCGTTATGTGATGTTGGATTAATAGGGAAAAAATTAGAATTTAGAATCACAGAAGTTAACCATGTAGTGAAATGGAAAGTGGATGAAAATAACCGATTTGTAGCTAAAAATAACCCATTTTATAATGGGGAGGTTGATTTAAAAGAAGAAAAAATAGACCCCGTCACCGGTTTAAAAGCCAAAAAATATCTCGTTGACCGCGATATTAATAACAGTCAAGATGAAGTGAAGCATTCCAATAAACAAAAATTTAAAGCGCCGAAAAGAAATGAAGAATCAGCTTGGGCTCCGGCATTAGGGGCAACAATTTACTTAACAGAGAACGATCGAATATTTGGGCGTTATTTAGAAACCGTTAGGATGCCAAGTATCTTTGAAGACACTATTGGTTTTTCGGGGGGAAGAGAGCCGAATTACACACCACCAGTTTATTTGCCAGAACGCAGCCATACGATAGAACTGGGATATGTGCGTAATTTCCAAGATCTCGTCGCAGCAGAAAACCATGCTGATTTACGCATAAACTACTATAACACGGTTGTCACAAACGCATTTGATAGGAACGACAGATTAGTCTTTACGCAGGTTGATAAACATAATACGGCCGGTTTGGAACTGTTGGCGCGTTATGATAATGGCTGGGTATTCGGTGACTTAGGTGTGGATTATCGCTTAAAAAATGAGGTTTGTGATGAAGTTTCACTGATGGTAATGGACCCCTATAACAAATTTGGTGGCTCAGAGTGTACAACAGCAGGGTTCCCTGGTGGCTATTTGCGTACTCAACTGCAGCCTAAGTACAGCATCCATGCCAATCTTGGTCTGCGTTTCTTAGATGAACGTTTAGAAGTGGGGAGTCGTTTGCGTTATCACAGCAAAGCAAAAAATGAAGATGAAGCGGAAATGATGGATAAATACCCGTACCAGTATGCGCCATTAAACAATGACCCGATGAGTTGGAATGCTGTTTTTACCGCTGATGCTTATGTTAATTATCAGTTTAATAAAGACCTAGCATTTGAATTATTAGCCACCAATTTATTTGATGAATATTATATGGACCCATTAACCCGCAGTATGATGCCTGCACCGGGTAGGACTGTGCGTTTCAATATCACCAGTCGTTTCTAAAAAGGATCCCCCTTCGCTGATACTGTTGCATTTATGTATTGGTGAGGGGGCTATTAGGGATATTAAAATGATTACTTTACGTTTTAATTTTGCTGTGATGGTTTCTTTATTATTTCATTTTGGCATCGTTTTTTATTGTTTAAATATAGAGAAAACACGCTCTGCACAAATTTACACGCCAATATATGCGGCTATCGTCTCTGTTGCATTGACACAAAATGTAATTGAAAAACAAACAAATGACGTCACATTAAATAATAAGCTAGTGGGAGGCTTACTTGCAGAGTCACAACAAAATGAAAATGCTGTAATTAAAGTTGCTAATAAGAAAAATATACATAGTGATGAAAATAAAGCGTCAGAAAAACAAAAAAAAATTATCGAGAAAAAAGAACAAAAACAACCAAATAAAAAAGTGATTAAGCAGAAAGAACAGGAACAAAAAAGTGATGATGTAAAACAAGAACAGCGTGTAGGTAAAAACGACAGCCAATCTTATGCAGCAGGCCAAGCGGGAGCACAAAGGACGACCTCGGTAGGAAACGCAACAGATTCAAACTACCAAAGTTATATTGATAAACTACGTAGTGAAATTGAACGACATAAACGTTACCCAAGAAAAGCGAGAAATACCAATGTTCAAGGAACGGTTCTGGTGAATTTTACGCTTACGTCATTGGGGGAGATCACAAAGGTGAGTATTGAAAAGTCTTCTATGCATGTTCAACTGGACGAAGCCGCATTAGCTGCAACACTAAAGAGCCGCTCTGTTGGAGTGCCACCGGAAGGTCTAAGAAAACAGCACACGTTGGAAATTAAATTTAAGCTATAAAAGGATTAAAACATAACTTCTGGCTAATCAGGGCAAATTACATAGTAAAAAAGCAAGCCGCCATAATGTATAGCGGCTTCTTTGCGAATTATTTTTCTACTGTCGTGGTTTTAATTTCATCACCTTCAGGAAGTGTGACATTTAATTCCAAAACAGAAATATCATCGTCTTTTTGTTCAAATTGCAATGACAACATTTCAGGGTCAATTTGCACATATTTACAGATAACCTGCAAAATATCGCGTTTCATATCAGCAAGATATGGGGGCTCACTATCACCACGGCGACGTTCAGCGACGATGATTTGTAATCGCTCTTTTGCGATATTCGCTGTCGTTTTTTTTCTCGACAGAAAGAAATCCAATAAAGCCATTATTTACCCCCCAAATAGGCGTTTTAAGAAACCTTTTTTCTCTTCTTCAATGAAACGGATAGGGCGATCTTCACCTAAAATACGCGCAACACAATCATCATAGGCTTGGCCTGCATCAGATTCTGTATCTAAAATGACCGGCTCACCTTGGTTAGAAGAGCGCAGTACAGATTGGTCTTCAGGAATAACGCCAATCAAAGGGATACAGAGGATCTCGAGGACATCTTCCATGCTTAGCATATCGCCACGAGTTACACGTCCAGGGTTATAGCGTGTCAATAATAAGTGTTCTTTAATTGGCGTATCGCCTTTTTCTGCTCGACGTGATTTTGACGCTAAAATACCTAAAATACGGTCAGAGTCACGAACGGAAGAAACTTCTGGATTGGTAGTAATAATGGCTTCATCAGCAAAATAGAGTGCCATTAAGGCACCACTTTCAATACCCGCAGGGGAATCACAAACAATAAAATCGAAACCAAGGTCATCACTCAATTCGTCAAGAATTTTGCCAACGCCTTCGCGAGTTAACGCGTCTTTATCGCGTGTTTGTGAAGCAGGTAAAATGAATAAATTTTCGGTGCGCTTATCTTTGATTAAAGCCTGATTAAGGGTTGCATCACCTTGAATAACGTTTACGAAGTCATAGACTACTCGACGTTCACACCCCATGATAAGGTCAAGGTTACGTAGGCCGATATCAAAATCGATCACTACCGTTTTGTTCCCTTTTTGTGCCAGGCCAGTAGCTATGGCCGCGCTTGAAGTGGTTTTACCAACGCCACCTTTACCTGAAGTCACTACAATTATGCGTGCCATGAATAATTCCTTGTAAATAAGGTCTAATTTAAATATTCGATGTTAAGTTTATTATCAACTAAACAAAGTTTAGCTGCTTTGGCGAGAAATTCAGCAGGGATTTGATCGCTCAGCCAATATTCACCGGCAATTGAGACCAGCTCAGCTTGCAAATGAGTACAATAAATCTGACTTTCAATATCACCAGAGGCTCCAGCTAAAGCACGGCCTCGCATCACGCCATAAATATGGATATTACCATCTGCTAACAGTTCTGCACCTGCACTAACATTGCTTGTGACGATCAGATCACTATTTGGTGCATAAATACGTTGCCCAGAACGAACAGGAGTATTGATAATACGAGTTTTACGATATAAAGGTTCAGTTTGAATTGTAGCAGTCTGAGGTTCAGGCTGAATTTCAACAGGCTTTTGACTTTTACCTTCATTTAATATCGGTAAACCCGCATCGTTTGCTTTTTGCCGTATCTGTGGGTCAGTACATCCACTGATCCCTACAATACGTAATCCCGCAGAAATAACAGATTTATGAATACTCTGTAAATCGGCATTTGGGGATAATTCAGCAATGTTAATCACGACAGGGGCATTTTTAAAGAAATCAGGAGCCTGATTTACTTTATCTTGCAGCGCTTTTTTGATGAGTTTAGGCTCTTCACTGTATAAGTGAATAACTGAAAGAGTAAAACTGCTGCCTTTAAGTTCTATTGGCGATTGTGGCATCTATCCAGACTCAGCAAATTAAAATTTCCGAAACAATCCTCGGGTGAAGATATTCTGTAAAACAATAGCATGTTATAGTTACTATATACTTCAAGCAAGCTAATGAACTAAGAAAAAGAGTTAAATATAATGATTTGTGCAATTTATAGAAGCCCTAAGCGTGACCAAACTTATCTTTATATTGAGAAGAAAGATGATTTTTCACGTGTTCCTGATGAATTATTAGCTCAATTTGGAACACCTCAATTTGCCATGCTTATCTCATTAGATAAGCGTGAAAGGCTCGCCAATGCTGACTTGGCAAAGGTTAAATTAGACCTCTTAGAAGTTGGTTATTACTTACAGTTCCCACCTCCGGTGGAGGATTTGCTTTCAGAACATAAAGAACTGAATAACTAGAGCAAATTAAGAAAATCCTGAAAAGCAAAGATAGTCTGGAGGAGACGAATGAAACCAACGTTATTATATACATTAGTCGCTGGCTTATTTTTAACAAGTTGTTCTGCAACACAGAATGAACCAGTTGTTACTCACCCGATTACCGCAGAACAAAATGCGGCTATAGCCCAAGAAGTCGCTGCTTTAGATAAAGCATTCCCTATTGAACAACGTGAACCATCACAATTTCCTGCTTATGTGGAATTACTGAAAGAACATGCTATTGCTCAGGGAATTAAACCTGCCACCATTGAACGCGCTTTTGCTAATATTCATTTTATTGAGCGTGTTGTGAAAGCAGATAAAGGCCAACCAGAGAAAAGGGCGACGGTTACGTTAGCAAGCTATCTAAAAAATGTACTCCCACAATCGCGTATCAATGCTGGCTATAACAAATATTTAGAAAATAAACCCACTCTAGATGCTATCAGTGATAAATATGGCGTCCCACCTCAGTTCATTGTTTCGTTATGGGGATTAGAAAGTGGTTTTGGGCGCTCGCAAGGTAAAGAAGATGTTGTTTCTGCACTTGCAACACTTTCATTTGAAGGCCGTAGAGAAGCGCTTTTTAGCAAGCAATTATTAGCTGCACTTGAGATAATGGACAAAGGTTATATTCCAGAAGATCAACAGCTCAAAGGTTCATGGGCTGGTGCCATGGGCCAAAGCCAATTTATGCCAACCTCTTATTTGTCTTACGCAGCAGATGGCGATGGTGATGGTAAAATGGACATCTGGAATAATAAATCAGATGTGTTTGCATCTATTGCTAATTATTTATCAACAGAAGGTTGGCAAGCTCAATTACCATGGGGCTACCAAGTTAATTTACCCATAGATTTTAATAAAACGTTGGAAGGCGTAAAAGCAGAACAAGGGAAATCTGTTCGTGAATGGCAAGAGTTAGGCGTTACATTACCTGCATTTGCTCAATTATCTTCAGACGTAAAAACCTGGGTGGTTATCCCTGATGATCCTGAAGGTAGAGCATTTTTAGTGACTGAAAATTTCCGTACCATTATGCATTGGAACCGCTCATATTATTTTGCATTGAGTGTATGCATGATGGCAGATGGTATCGCTAATAAAATACAATAACGATAATAGGAGTACTATTATGTATCAACATCGTGACTGGCAAGGTGCGTTACTTGATTTCCCTGCAAATAAAGTTGTTTGTGTTGGTAGTAATTACGCAAAGCATATAAAAGAGATGGGGTCTGCGACACCAGAAGAACCCGTTATTTTTATTAAACCAGAGACTGCTTTGTGTGATATTACTCAATCAATTGTTATTCCAAAAGATTTTGGTGCTGTGCATCATGAAATTGAGATGGCGATTTTAATTGGTATGCCATTAAAAAATGCAGATGAAGACCGCGTATCACGCTCTATTGCAGGTTATGCAGTTGCATTGGATTTAACCTTACGTGATTTGCAAGCTAAATTTAAAAAAGCAGGTCAGCCATGGGAAAAAAGCAAATCATTTGATGGTTCATGCCCAATTTCCGGTTTTATTCCTGTTAGTAGCCCGAATGACTTACAAAATGTTCAGCTTTCACTGGAAATTAATGGTGAAGTTCGCCAAGAGGGCTCGACGCGTGATATGATCACACCAATTTTACCGCTGATTAGCTATATGTCCCGCTTTTTCACATTACGAGCAGGGGATGTCATCTTAACGGGAACACCTGAAGGTGTCGGCCCATTAGCTTCTGGTGATATGCTAAAATTATCAATTAATGATCACTCGCTGACTACACGGGTTATTTAAGTATAGGATTAATAAGTATTATGTCGCAGTTCTGGCAAGTTAAAACTTTAGATGAGATGACAGATGAAGAATGGGAATCTCTCTGTGATGGTTGCGGGCAATGCTGCTTGCACAAATTAATGGATGAAGATACAGATGAAATCTATTTTACTAATGTCGCCTGTAATCAGCTAAATTTAAAAACTTGCCAGTGTAAGCATTATGAAGACCGCTTCAGCTATGAAGCGGATTGCATAAAGCTTAATCGTTATAACTTAGAAACATTTGAATGGTTGCCAAGTACTTGCGCTTACCGTTTGTTATTAGAAGGAAAATCTCTTCCTGCCTGGCACCCATTAAAAACAGGATCTAAAGCGGCAATGCATAATGAAGGTGTGTCTGTTCGTCATATTGCTGTTAGAGAAATTGACGTGGTGGATTGGGAGGAACATATAATGAATAGACCCATGATAGGAAGAGGCTAGTAGTAATATCTCAAATATACAGTAAATCATTATGGAAATATCTTTGCCAACAGTAGGCTTATTTGCCATTTTAAATATTGCCATTTTGCCGGCAATATTCTCTTTTTTTGAAAAATTTAGCCAAGCTGCATTGATGATGGTCTATACATTTTAATCGCGGTATCATGCTGTTTTATACGAAAATAAATAGTAATAATAATCACACTCAGACTGGGGGTGGTTATTTGCGTTATTAATAATAAGAATTATTTCTAATAAATACTCGATGTTAACCCTCTAATATTATCGTTCCTGACATAAAGTTTGAGTATATGAAAATCTATCTTTAAAACTGTCCACCCACTAATTCTTACGCGTTATAGGCTAAGCTGCAAAGTTTTCATTTAAGAAAATATTATAATTTGTGACTTCTCATTTTGCTTTTCTCAAAATACTTGGCTAATCTATTTTGGTAAAAGTGACATAAGGGGATAGAAATGAAAACATTTGGGGTGGTGCTCACAATTATTGGTCTCGTTACTGCAATTATTTCTTACAATATGGATGTCAGCATTCCTATTGTATATGGGGAGAGTGTGAAAGATACAGGACTGGCATTTGATAGGCAGAATTATATCATTGGTAGTTTGTTAGTCGCATTTTTTGGCGTTCTAATTGTCCTATTTGACAATAAACGACGCAAGTAAAATGGGGGATGTCTTGCCAATAGACGGATGGTCATAATACGTTAGCTAATATGGTTAATATAATCCAGATATTGATAGATATAAGCAGAACACCAATAATTACTCTTAAAAATAAATAAAGTAGCTGATAGCAAAATCTCTAGGTAATAATGCTGACAAGCTCCAGTATGCTAAACCAGATAAAACTAAGACAAGCAGTAACAAGTAAGTAATGAAATAAATCATATTTTTTAGGGTGTTGAAGTAATAAATATCTGCTAATGATAAAGAATTTTAGGCTAAAGTAATTTATTAGCCGTTGTTGATATAATATTGAACACTTAATGCGATATTGTTTTATTTTCGAATAAAATTGAGTTTATATTAGTTTCACTCGGTTATAATAAATAAATATTTTAATTTAACCTAGAGAATATTTCTTATGAAAAAAATACTTGTGTTAGCTGGTTTGGCTATTATTTCTGGATGTGTTTCCAATGAAACTGAAATGGAGTCAAAGAGTGTAGGCATAGCAAATCCTGCATCAGTATATTGTGAGCAAATTGGGGGGACAGTAGAAATTGAAAATACAGCGGATGGGCAAGTAGGGTACTGTATTTTACCATCAGGTGAAAGAGTAGAAGAATGGGCTCTATACCGCCAGAACAAACACTAGTCAATCTTTCACCTCTTAACTGCCATCAGCAGAAATATTTTGTGAGATTTTTGCTGTAGTTCCCCCCTAATAATTTTTCTATTCTATATTAATCATTTCTTGAAATTAGCCGATATTACTATTATCCAGTATAACTGTCAGTGTTAAGTGTGTTTTCATAGTTTGATCAACGAGATAACTATGTTTATATACATGTAAAATACTTAGTAGACACATCATAAGGCTTTTTTGCGATATTTTGATGGCCTCATATGGATTTGGTAAGGGAGTCATCGTGTTTTTATGGTAAATTATTGATATAAAATATTTTTATCCTTTAATATCACATAATCGGTAATTTGTAGTACGAAAACAGAAACAGCTACCTTATGTTATGTGATTGCTAAGTAAAGTGGGCTTATTAGAACGATTGATTCACTAAAAAGACGCTAAACTGCCTGATAGTAGAAAAATAGCAGAAGGAAAAAGCATCTTTTATTGATGACTTTTTGTATTAGATCACACTTTAACACACGGAATGAGTGATTTAGGAATATTCCTAATGTCAAAATTTGTAATGTAGATCACCTTTTTATAAAGTGTTCGTTTTAAGAAAATATCATTGATTTCATATGGTTATAAAAAGAGAAAATTGACGTAACGCAGTTTATAGTTTGTACAGTTAATCAAGTTTTCTTATTCTATATCAAAAATAATGATAATTTTTTTTAACATAGGCTCAACTAAATAATTTGATATTTCAGTTTTCACTTCAATATCAAGTTGAATGAGTAAAGAATTATATTGCGATTTTATCACTAATTCTTCTATCAGATTTATTTCGTCCGTTTCATTTATTTTGAAATTTTGATTAAAATAGATATTTACCTCGTTAAAAAGCATATTTTAAAATTTTAATAACAACCAAAGCTGACTGTTAATACAAAAGAACATATATACACTCTTGCTGTGTTATTTTGATATTCAAGCATAATAATTCGGAATTCAATATTTGTCATTTTTAGATATGTCATACTCTTATTAAGAATGAATCATTAATTTAATTAATGTTATTCTCTTGAGTTGATGTTCAGTAATTGATGAATTTCATGGTCATTCTGCAACAAAAAGTATCAAAGTATGAATGAAATTATATATTCAATGTAAATATAATGATTTTTGTTATTTCTAATAATCTGTAATTTCTATTTTGTTAGTTTTTAATGTTATGCAATGGCCAATTTCAATACATTAAAATCTAAATATTAATCTTAGTGCGAGTAAGTTAGTTAAATCTAAACATCAAGTAACCCAATCAATAGATCGCTTTTGATAGTTTGCACCTATCAAAAAATAAATAAGTGATGGAAAAAACGATTTAATAAAACTTAAGTTATTATGTATCCTCTCTTCGAAATCATATAGAGCATATGATTATAAATTCTAAATAGGACTAATTAAGAAAGACATTTACTTGCATTAAATAAATGGTTTAAAAATGAAACATAAATAACTAACTGTATTCAATATACGGTAGAACATCTATTTTCCTTATTTACCAAAATGAAAGCTTAATAAGTTCGTTTAAATGTAAGAATAAAAATCTCATATTAGGAAATGAAAATGAAGAAAGTACTACTGACTGCGGTTGCTACAACAATCATCGGCTTATCAACAGCTAACGCAGCAAATAAAGTTGGCGGTGGCCAAGTTAACTTTAACGGTAAAGTAACTGATGTTTCTTGTACTGTTTCTGTTGACGGTCAAGGTAGCGATGCAAGCGTATACTTAGCACCAATTTCATTAGAAGAAGTTCAAGCAGGTGGTAAAGGTACATTATTAAAACCAAAAACATTTGCAATTGATGTGACTAACTGTTCTGCAACATCAGTTGGTGGCAATGCTAAAACGATCGGTGTGGTGTGGACTGGTGGTAACTTATTAAGTGGTAGCGAAAAATTAGGCTATTTAGCGAATACCGATTCTACTGGTGCGAAGAATATCCAATTTGTTTTATCGGCTGATGACGCTAAAAAATTCATCGTACCAGGTGGTGACAAACAACAGTCATCTGAGCTTATTACTCAAATTGACCAAGGTTCACGTTTCCAATATTACGTAGGTTATATCACCGATAAACCAACAGAAGTTACTGCGGGTGAAGTAAAAAGCTACGCAACTTACGAAATCACTTACCAATAAGAATAGGTTGGTTGTTTTAAATTAGTGTTATTAACGTTGTAGTGAAACACTAATCGATATTATTGCAATAAGCGGTAGAACACTGCCGCTTTTATGTTTTGAGGTTTAAATGAAAGCTATCGTATTAGCATGTTGCTTTATCTTCAGTATTAATTCGTTTGCTAACAATATAATTGTTAATGGTACGAGGTTTATTTACCCTGGAGATGAGAAAGAGATCACAGTACAACTTTCAAATACGGCAGAACGTCCAGCGGTTGCTCAAGCTTGGCTTGATACAGGTAATGCATCAGAAACACCTGATACGATAAAAACCCCATTTCAAATTACCCCTCCTGTTTCTCGAGTAGAAGCAAAGGGTGGTCAAAATTTACGCATAAAGTTGATGGATAAAGGGCAAATTCCTCAAGATAGGGAAAGCTTATGGTGGCTCAATATTCTCGATATTCCGCCTACCGTAAAAGGCAAAGATGGAGAAATGCAGAATGTTTTACAACTAGCAATTCGCTCTCGTTTTAAGTTCTTCTACCGACCTGTTGGGCTAGGTAGCCGAGAATTAGCACCTGAACAGTTAGTTATCAAAACAAATGGTAAGAATATTGTTATTGAAAATCCAACACCTTTTTATATTACGGTTACAAAAATATCCACCGATGGGAAAGTAGGCCTCACAGATAAGACTGTTTTGATAGAACCCAAAAATCAGACATTAGTTGAATTAAAGCAGGCAATTAAGTCAGGTAGTAAGGTTGTTGTTAACAATATTAATGACTATGGTTCAGATGTTGCGGTGACTCTAACTGCAAAATAGGAATATATAATGAAACAGCGAGAGTTAAACAATAAATATAGCAATACACTCTCTGTAGTCTGCTTTATTACGTCATGGATTGTTCCCATATTCTATGCATCAGCGGAAGAAGAAACCTATGAATTCAACAGTGGCTTTATCATGGGAAGTAAAGACAATGTTGACTTAGATCGCTTTAATGCCACAGGGATTAGCCCAGGAAAGTATTCAGTTGATGTATACACGAATAATGATTGGAAAGGGCGTTACGAACTTAATTTTGAAGAACAAAAAAATAAACAATTAGGGGTTTGTTACACCCCAGAGTTACTTTCAAACTTAGGTATTGATACTGAAAAATTTAATCCATCAATTGATAAAAACAGTGACACTTGCCTGCCATTGGATGAGTGGAACAGTGACAAAGAAGTTAAAGATATATTTCATACGTCGACACTTCGTTTAGATATTTCTGTACCGCAAATATATGAACAAAAAATTTCTCGTGGTTATGTCTCTCCGCAATTTTGGGAAACAGGAATTCCTGCGTTAAATATTGGTTATATGGCTAATTACTATGATAGCCATATCAGTGGAAACCAAGGTTCAGACAGCTCTAGCGCTTATTTAGGCGTTAATGCTGGCTTGAGCTATGATGGTTGGCTACTGAAACATATAGGAAATTTGAGTTGGCAGCGCTCTGCGGGGTCGGACTGGAACAGTAATCAAACCTATCTTCAGCGACCCATTGCTGCATTAAAATCAAAAGCGACGGTTGGGCAGTTTTATACGGATGGTAACCTATTTGATAGTTTTGGCTTGAGAGGTGTAAAGCTAACAACTGATGACAATATGTATCCAGATGGGATGACAACTTATGCGCCCGAAATTCGAGGGATCGCTCAAAGTAATGCCTTAGTGACGATTCGGCAAAATGGCAATATTATTTATCAAACAACCGTGTCTCCTGGGCCATTTAGTTTGAATGATGTTTATCCATCCGGCTATGGTAATGATTTGAATGTTACAGTAAAAGAGGCTGATGGTAGTGAGACTAATTTTAGTGTGCCATATTCTTCGTTAGCACAATTATTACGTCCAGGGTTTACGCGTTACCAAATAGCGGGTGGTAAATCTGATTCTGAAAATTTAAGAAATCGTCCTTTTGTTATGCAAGCGACTCTTCAGCATGGGATTAATAATACATTTACTCTTTATGGTGGGGTCACTGCTTTTGATGATTACCAAGCTTATTTGTTAGGAAGCGGTATTAATACTGGGATTGGTGCGGTTGCAATTGATGTAACGCAATCTCGTATTGTATTTAATCATCGTACAGATTATGGGCAAAGTTATCGTTTTACATTTAATAAGTTATTCACAGAAACAGACACAAACCTTGTGTTAGCAGCATATCGATATTCTACGAAAGATTATTACAATATTAATAATGCACTTTATGCCATTGATAACGATAAACGTGGCGTTGTCGATACATTAGGGCGTGAAAAAAATGGTTTCAGTTACACTATTAACCAAAATTTACCTGAAGGTTATGGTGGAATTTATTTCATGGGGCGTATTTCAAGTTATTGGGATAAGTCAGGAACAGAAAAACAATATCAACTAAGTTACAACAATAGCATCAATCGCCTTTCATATGGTTTGTCATTTATGAGGGTGTATACACAAAATAGTCATGATAAAAAAGATGACAGGATCGGTGTGAACTTGAGTATTCCTCTTTATTGGGGAGAGAATCAGGTATCTACCTTAACGTCAAATACTACATTTAATAATGAAAAGTTCGGAAGTAGCCAAATAGGAACCAGTGGTACGTTTGACCGTGATAACAATTGGACATACGGTATCAATACCTCAGTTGCAAATGGTGGTGCGAAAAATATCGGTCTTAATACTAGTTACCGTACATCGTCAGCCAATACAAATGCGAATTACAGCCAAGGTGAAGGTTATCGCCAATATGGTGTAGGCGCAAATGGGTCATTAGTTTTGCACTCTGGTGGAATAACGCTAACGCCGAATAATGCAACCACAATTGCATTGATTGAGGCGAAAGGCGCAGAAGGTGCATCAGTGGTAGGGGCGATGGGGACGACAATTGATAGTCATGGTTACGCTATTGCGCCTTATGTAAGGGCTTATCGCACTAATAAAATCGAAATTGACCCGAAAGGCAGTTCCGAAGATATTATTTTTGAAAATATGTCATCACAAATAGTTCCTTATGAAGGTAGTGTTGTTAAGGTTAAATTTGGTACTAAGATTGAAAAAAATGTGATTTATAACGTTAAAAGGCCTAATAACAAACCTCTACCATTTGGCGCTAATGTGACAGACCAAAAAGGTGAGTCAATCGGTATTGTTGGGCAAGGTGGTATGGTGTTCATTAGCAGTGAAATTGCAACTAATGCCATTATTACGTGGGATAAAGGTCAATGTACATTCTCATTAGCTGCAGGAAATAGTAAGGAAGTTCTATGTCAATAAAAAATCAATGGTTTTGGTATATTGGGGTAGGGTTACTATTTACCGCAAATGGAGTATCTGCAAACAATTGGTGGACAGAACGTATCAATAGGAATAGTTGCGAAAGAACGAACCAACCTGCATATAGAGTAGACATGAGGCTAGGAAAAATAGTTGTTGATCCTAACCTCCCGGTTGGTAGTGTAATTAAAACGCAAGATTATACAATGAATACCAATCAAACTTACCTCTGGTGCCGTGGAAAGGTGAATATTGAGGCTGAAGTCGTGATGCCTGACCTACGTGATATTGGTGGAAAAGTGTATCAAACGAATGTTGAAGGTATTGGTTTAAAATTCCACCGCTCATCGGGTCGGCAGCATTCTATGACTTACCCAAGTACTTTTCCTATAGATGTGGGATATTATACTACCCCAATGTCATTAAATGATTCTACTTTTACGTTAAGTATAATAAAAACGGCTAAATATACAGGAACCGGAACACTCGCAAGTGGTATCTATACTACTTATGGATATAAACCTAATAACAGTCCAATCTTAGTTAGTTATTTAGATGCAAATGCTATTACTATCGTTTCGCCATCCTGCCAAGTGACAAGTGGTGAAAATCAAAATGTAATGTTAGACCCTATAAAACGAGTTCAATTAACAGCGCGAGACCAACCTGCAGGTGAAAAAGATTTTACAATAAAATTGAAATGTAGTGGTGGTACTAGTTTTACAGGAAAAACTAATATTGATGTGACTTTTAGCGGAATTAAAGCAACGGGTACTCAAGTCAATGGTGTTTTAGCAAACCAAAGCACATATAGCCCAGCAAAAGGAATTGGTGTTCAAGTTATACAGCGAAAAGATAAAAGCCCAATCAATTTTGGCCGTCCATATCATGTAGCATCATTAAATAATAATGATACTAAAGATATCGATATAGAACTTACTGCTCGTTATTTTCAATATGAAGATAGAACTACACCGGGAGAGGTTTATGCTCAAATGCGCTTTGATATTACATATGATTAATTATTAAAAATATCTTATTCAATAATAAAGGTTGATTTCATATTTAGACTCAACCTTTATTCTGTCATTCAAAATGATAATACGTAATTATTATAGGAAAATCATTTTAAATCAACGATTATGCTTTCTGCAGTATACTGTCGCTCTTTATTTGATTGTTCAAATTCATCATTTTTTTCAATTTTTAGTCCGCTTGTATAACCTTGAAAAAACCATTCAATCGGGCAATTTAATGCTTCAGCGATATCAACTAAATGATTAATTGGAATTTTGTTAATACCATTTTCATAACGTGATATTTGTTGTTGGCTTAAATTTAATTTCTCAGCTAAATTAGCGCCTGATAGACCGAGTTCTTTTCTCCGGTTTTTTATTTTAATACCAATTATAGTATGAATGTCCATATGACATCCTCAATTTATAGGAAAGATTATTATTCAATGCACTTAATTTAAATTACGCTAGATAGTATATTAAAAAACAAATGAATTTAAAAGTTTTTATGAACATAATTATGATGAGAATCTCTATTTATAACTTGTTCATTTGCAGTATAATAACATTATTTATGATATGGTTATTATAATTACATAAGTAAAAATATCTATATTTATTATTCCCCACGGTGAGGTCTTTAAATTTAATTTTTAATATCTTATTTCTGCCTCTCAATTTTGTTAAATTTTTGATTTAAAATCAGCTAGTTATAATTTCTATTATAACACTGGTGTTATAGTGGTAAAGTTAATGGATCGTTTTAAAATGTTAATTTTTTGTTTTGGCTGATTTAATCTAAATAATCGTTTTTTAAAAATAAAGGTACAGATCAATAATATTAATCATATACCAATTTAATTGATATTAAATAAAATCTTAAATCATCTTAAATGATTACTTAGAGAATGGATCATGTTTAGCATTTTGATTCCATATGTATTCCATTTTAAGTGCGATATTACTTGCAATACTTTGGTCATAAAAATCGCAAATAATCTGTAATGACATATCAATACCTGCACTAATGCCTGATGAAGTATAAAACTTATTATCATGAACCCATCTAGCTTTCGGTTGCCATAACACTTGGTTATTAAGAGAAGTTACCCACTGATAAGATAGCTTATTTGTCGTAGCTTTAAAGCCATTTAAAAGAGACGTTTGAGCAAGAAGTGCGGAGCCAGTACAAACGGAAATGACAGTCTCTGCAAACTCGGCTTGTTTTTTTAGCCACTGAATATACTGATCATTTTTCGATAATGAGCGAGTACCTTGCCCTCCAGGTATCAAAATACATTGATAGCAAGGGGTCTGAATAGGTAAGGTATTAAGTGTAACTCCCTGAGAACTGCGCATGGGCTCTCCTGAAGGTGAGATAAATACAATTTGGCAATCTTTTAAGCTACCAAATACTTCAACAGGCCCCATGACATCAAGGGTTTCAAAATTATCAAAAAGGATAATTGCGATAGAATTTAGCGACATATTTTTCTCAGATGTTGTCATTGTTGAGTATATTGTGCCACGTTATATATTTTATGATTGGGATTTTGTGCACTCTAATATACTTATATTACTTAGTGATAAACAAAATTTCATAAGCGTGATAAAGCATAAATATGGGCACTGAAGTATACTGTATAAAACCTATTGGGCTTTTAATACCAAACTAGCGAGGTTAACAATGAAATTATATATTTATGATCACTGTCCATTTTGTGTCAGAGCAAGAATGATTTTTGGTTTAAAAAAGTTAGCGGTAGAGCAAATTGTGTTATTCGATGATGACATCGAAACACCGACAAAAATGATTGGTCGGAAAATGCTGCCTATTCTACAAAAAGATGATGGGAGTTATTTACCTGAAAGCTTAGATATTGTGCATTATGTAGATAGCATTAATGAACCTAAATATGCAGGAGGAAACATAACCCCTGAAATAGAGGCTTGGTCTAAAGCGGTTTCTGCTGTGGTATATAAGCTTGTGACACCACGTTTTACACAAACTGATTTCCCTGAAATTAGTACAGCAGAAGCCAGAGCTGCATATATCGCTAGAACATCAAAATCTTATGGTGATTTAAACGAGCTTAAAAAAGAAACGCATACGCTGCTAGTTGAATTAGAGCCCCAACTGTCGTTATTAGATGTGTGGCTAGAAACACGTGGGGAGGTCATTGATATTAATGATTTTATTATTTTTCCAACTTTACGTAGTTTGAGCATAGTTGAGCACTTAGCATTTAGCACAAACATTCGCAACTATATGGAACGAATTGCAAAATCTTCGAATATTAATTTGTTATTTGATAAGGCTAAATAGTCTATCTAGCTGCCAGTTTAGTGTTTTTTGGCAAACGTTTACCGCCTCTAAAAGAGGCGGGTTGTATTCGTTAATTGACGTAGTCGCGTAGTGTATATACTAACTTGTAATGGCCTTGAGTTAACACTAGTTTGTTGTTTTTCAATGAAATTATCGCACCTTCAGACAGTGCTCGATTTATCATTGAATCCCATTTGGATAAATCTTCATCAACGCATTCGAGTTCAGTCCTACTTAAATTTTTTACGGTAATTTTTGCGTTTTTGATATTGCCAAATCCGTTGAAATCATTACACATTGATGCAGAAACAAACATTTTTTCGCCAAAAGCAAGGAAAGGGGCGGTCTGTTTACTGTTAATCGTCTTACCATTTACTTCAGTTAAAATAAAACGGTGGTGCATCAATTTATTTTCAAGTGCTTGGTCATCATTACGCGCATTGACTTGATGAGTTTGGCATGCTGCTAGCAATAAACCCAAAATAGTAAGTGGAATTAGGCGTTTCATAATCCCAGATCCAACTATGCGTTAACAATATTAGGGCAAGTTTCCCCACAACTAATTTGACGGATATTATTTAGCGTAGTTTGACTGATACTTGTTAATGCTTCTTCGGTTAAAAACGCTTGATGCCCAGTAAATAACACATTATGACAAGAAGAAAGTCGACGAAAAACATCATCTTGTATTACGTCATTAGATTTATCTTCGAAGAATAAATCACGTTCATTTTCATATACATCCATACCTAATGCGCCAATTTTTTGTGATTTTAGTGCATTAATGGCGGCAACAGAATCGACTAACGCACCTCGACTTGTATTGATGATCATGACCCCATTTTTCATCTTCTTGAATGCATTTTCATCGAGTAGGTGATGATTTTCAGGTGTTAATGGGCAATGAAGAGAAATAATATCTGATTGTTCATATAGAGTATCTAAGTCAACATATTCAGCACCCAAATCTAAAACAGCTTGGTTTGGGTATGGGTCATGTGCGAGTAAACGCATTCCAAAGCCCTTTAAAATACGTAGTGTCGCTTGGCCAATTTTCCCGGTACCGATAATGCCAGCGGTGCGGTTATGCATATTAAAACCTGTTAATCCCTCGAGAGAGAAATTTGCATCTCGCGTGCGCTGGTACGCCCGGTGGATCCGGCGATTAAGGCATAGCATCATCCCAACTGCGTGTTCTGCAACGGCTTCAGGAGAATAAGCAGGGACTCGAACAACTTGGATACCTAATTCTTTAGCTGCTTGTAAATCAACATTGTTAAAGCCAGCACAACGTAAAGCTAAAATTCGAATATTGAGTGCGGCAAGTTCTTCTAAAACAGCACGATTAGCTTCGTCGTTAACGAAAATACAGATAGCGTCGGCACCAACAGCATTTTTCGCTGTCTGAACCGTCAATGGAAAATCAAAATATTCAATACTAAAATTAAATCCAGAATTTTGATTAACTTGTTCCATATGCTTGCGGTCATACTGTTTGGTACTATAAGAAACAATTTTCATCATAAAGACTCCAATTTTTAGGAACCAATTAGAAAAGAGTAGGTAAAAAGGTGTACCTACAAAATATAAACTCAGAATAAGACAATTAAGTTTGTAAATCACCTATAAATTAAGAAAATAGGTATCTGTTTACGATTGAATGTGGTTTATCTTTGTTAGTATCGCGTTTAATGAGACGATTTTGCTGAAATTTATCATTTGCGCTACAGAACAATTCAAACAAGGGACGTAGTAATGCAGTTAATGAAAAGAGCATTCAGAATATTACTCTGCTTTTTGGGTGGAAGCATTGCTCTCTTAATACTTTTATGGATAACGATATCCCATTGGGCTCCTGTTGTTGCATCATACTATCTTCCTAAGCCATTTAAACTGTCGTTTTCAGAACCAAGAATTAGTCATGGCCAATTGGGTATAGCAAATATCAGTATAACAGCAAATGATTGCACATTAGTTCAGTTGAATAGCACAAGGCTTTCAATCTTTCCCTTGCATGCTATTGTGGATGGCCTTGATGTTAAAACTGAATGTTTGAGTGCTCTTGAGCCAACGAATGAAACAGATAATGATCCGATTAATATTGCAGACGTTATCGATAATATTCCTGTTTTTTCATTAGTCATAAATAATGCCAACATACAGCCATGGAGTGATTACCAAGGCAGTATCTGGTTACGTAAAAATCAGGCTAACCCTCTAGAATTTGATTTTAGCGGCGACAATTTAAGGTTGTCATCTTTAATAAACAGGGAACACCAATTAGTCATTCAAAATTTTTTAGCATTTCTACCAGAACAAAAGCAAACAATAGAATTATTTGGTGATGTGCAACTCCCCTTAATGGCAAATCAGCTTCCAGAAAAAGGCGAGCTGAATGCTTATTTTAAGTTAATCAACCCAGAAAAATTCTTACAAGCTAAATTCAGTTGGTTGAATGACCAAGGCGTCTTTAGTGTCATGGATACAGACACAAAGGAAGAATTGCTTTATTTACCATGGTTACTATCGCCTTCTAGAATACAAATAGCGCAAGGGAAGTGGCAATGGAAAGAAGTAGATATTCCTTTACAAGGCGGTATCAGCCTTCAAGTTGATAACTGGAATAATACATTAAGTGAAATGGTATTTTCTGGGCGTATTAATATGCTCACACAAGCAAAGAAAGGGAAAGCCAATATTGTCTTAGCGGTGCCATCTACCCAGATAAATTTACTCGATGCTGATATTAACTTTAGGTTACATGGCCAAGTTAAATATGATGATATGGTGCTGGATATTAATTTACCAGCCAAGGTTTCAGGCCAGTTAGCCACACCAAAAGTTTCTTTTTTATCCAGTTCATTATTAAGAGCTTATGGCCGCCTTTCTGAAACATTGGTTCTTAACGAAGTTAGATTACCACTCGCGGGGACATCGTTAGGTGAAGATGGTATTTCAGGGCGTTTGCAAGCTATTCTAAAAATTAAAGAGCAATATTGGGGGGATTTTGATATTCATTTGGATGGTAAAGCTAATAAATTCACCTTGGATAAAGGAAAATGGTTTTGGAATTATTGGGGAAATGCCAACTTGCCGTCATTATCGGCTAATTGGGATATTAAGGGTAATGGGAGTTGGCAGGACACTTTAATCACATTAAATAGCTTAAATACAGGGTTTGACCAAATACAATATGGGCTCTTATCGATGAGGGCTCCGCGTTTACAACTAAGTAAGCCATTAGTTTGGCAACGTGATCAGAATAAAGCCAATTTTAATGGACAATTACAGCTTACCAGTGAACGAATGCAATTTGGTACTGAAAGTTATCTACCAAAAATTACATTAGATGCGGATCTTAGTGGAAAATCTCCCGCTGAATTTCAACTTAAAGGTGATTTAAGCACTAAAGATGTCGGGCCAATCGTCATATTTGGGCGCTGGGACGGTGAAAGATTAAGAGGGGAAGCGCGTTGGCCTGAACAGTCAGTCACGGCTTTTCAAACATTAATTCCTGCTGATCTTGGAATTGAATTAAAACAAGGAAAATTATTTTCTCAAGCTGCATTCTCAATAACACCAGAAGATGGTTTTATTGCAGGAGGACACTGGCGTGTAGAAAATACTAGCCTTTGGTTAAAAGATGGTGAGTTATCAGGATTAGACTTTGTTTTACCATGGCGTTTAAAACAAAGTACTTGGACTTTAGGGGGGAAGGCGCCCGTTGAGTTACGTATTAAACAGCTCAATAATTTATTTGAATTGACGGATATTAAAGCCGATCTTTCTGGCTCATATCCACCAACGGAAAATATGCCGTTAAAACTGACTAATGTGGGCTTTAAAACCTTAGGGGGTGAGGTATCGATGGATTTACTGCGCTGGCCACAAACCCATGCCTCCTCGATAAAATTAAAACAGATTGAACTTAGTCAGTTATTTACCATATTAAAAGTGTCACAATTTGCTGTTTCAGGTAAAGTTAATGGTGAGTTACCTTTTTATTTAAATAATCCAGAGTGGATAGTTAAAGATGGGTGGTTAGAAAATAGTGGGCCATTAACGTTACGGTTAGATACTCAATTTGTTGATTCCATCCGAGAGGATAATATATCTGCGGGTTCCGCTATGGGGTGGCTACAATATTTGGAAATAAAACGCAGCCGTACAGACGTTAATGTTACAAACTTAGGGTTGTTAAATATGAAAACAATCCTTGAAGGGTATAACACGCAAGAAAAGAAAAAACGTGAAGTTCATTTGCATTATCAACATGAAGAAAATATCTTTCAATTATGGCGTAGTTTACGATTTGGTAGCTCCTTAGAAGAGTGGTTGGAAAAAAATTTATAATGAGCATAAGAATGAACGTGAAAATATTAAAATTTACTACAGCTATATCGATTGCGTTATTGTTATCAGCTTGCTTACGAGTTGAGGTCGCAACACCGGATAAGCCCATCAATATTAATATGAACGTAAAAATTGAACATGAAATCCAAATAAAAGCGGATAGGCAAGTAGAAGAATTATTAAAAGAAAATAGTGATTTGTTCGGAGAGGTAAATCCCAAATGAGTCGAATTATCAAAGTACTAGCGCTATGTTCATTATTGACTACTTTTCAGGCTGTAGCAATTACAGTGGATGAAGCCAAAGAAACAGGCCTATTGGGGGAAACATTGTCAGGGTATTTAGCTCCAATTAATACAAATAATCAGGAGGCCACCAAGCTAGCAGCGCAAATAAACCAAGAACGGGAAAAAAGATATAGCGAAATTGCTGCAAAAAATAACCTAAAAACTAATGACGTTGCAAGGATAGCAGGACAGAAGCTCGTAGAAAGGGCGAACTCTGGGGAATTTGTACGTGGAATTAATGGTCAATGGCTACAAAAGAAATAAAAAGCGCACTCAGAAAGTGCGCAAAATATAACAATGGTAGTTTTGGATCTTAATAATATATTACTTAGAAAGTCTAGATCTTAAGCGATAATTGTATTGATATGGCTTTGTGCTTGTTGATGCGCTCGTTCGACTGACTCTTGGCCTAACGACGTGCCTTCAGCAAAAATAAACTCAACGTCGGTAATACCAATGAAATTTAGAAATAGTGTTAAATAAGGCACCATGGTGTCTGTTGGTGTGTCTTTGTAGATACCGCCTCGGCTCGTTAATATATAGGCACGTTTGTCTTTTAATAAGCCGACAGAACCTTGTTCTGTATATTTAAACGTGTGGCCTGAGCGAGCGATAAAGTCGAAGTAATGTTTTAAGTGGGAAGAAATCGTAAAGTTATACATTGGGGCTGCAATAACAATTATATCGTGAGCTTTAATTTCCTCAATTAACGTATTTGACAGGTCCAAATGTGCTTGTTGTTGTTCTGTTTTCGTGTCACTTGGGCCAAAAGCTGCTAAAATTTCACCGTCAATCGCTGGAATTGGTTCTTTGACTAAATCTCGTACAGTTACTGTATCTGCTGAGTGTTTTTCCTGCCATTGTTGAATAAAGTAATCTGCCATTTTATTGCTTTGTGAATAGTCAGCCAGAATACTTGATTTCAATAGTAATACTTTACTCATGTGTTCCTCTATGTTTAGGTGAAATTTTATTGGTAATGATACGTGAGGTGTAACTGATTGATAGGAAAAAAATTAGATAGCCTTCTTCAAAAAAATTGATGGTATTTTCATGTGATAACAACAATTAAAAATAAAAACAAAATTTAGCCCTCACAAATTGCGAAGTGGATTGGCTAGCGTGCATTGAAACTTATTAAAGATAAGGATTTAACAGGTGAAATCCATACTGACAGCATTAACCGCTGATATTGGACAAACTTCATTACGTGACCAATGGTTACTGAAAAAAAGAGTGCAAGGTATTGCAAAGATCCAGAACGAAAAATCGCGCTCTGCGGTACTTGACGCTATTAAAATAGATATTGAGAAAGCCAAACAAAGAGTTGAACTTAAACGATTAAACTCACCTAAAATTGTGTATCCAGATAATTTACCGGTTAGCCAGAAAAAAGACGTTATTTTAGATGCCATTAAAAAGCATCAAGTTGTTATTATTGCAGGTGAAACTGGGTCAGGTAAAACAACGCAGATCCCAAAAATTTGCCTGGAACTTGGCAGAGGGGTTCTAGGGTTTATTGGGCATACTCAACCAAGACGGTTAGCTGCACGCTCAGTCGCAACACGTCTTGCTCAAGAGCTTGAATGTGAATTAGGTTCAAATGTTGGTTATAAAGTCCGTTTTAGTGACCAAGTGAGTGAAACGACTCAAGTCAAATTGATGACTGATGGTATCTTGCTTGCAGAATTACAAAATGACAAATTGCTGTTGCAATATGACACTATTATTATCGATGAGGCTCACGAAAGAAGCCTTAATATCGACTTTATTTTAGGTTACTTACGTCAATTATTACCGAGACGTCCTGATTTAAAAGTGATTATTACATCGGCAACCATTGACCCTGAGCGTTTTTCGAAGCACTTTAGTCACGCTCCGATTGTTGAAGTATCTGGGCGAACTTATCCCGTTGAAGTTCGTTATCGCCCTATTATTGGAGAGCAAAACGATAGTGACCGTGACCAAATTGATGGGATCATAGATGCGGTAAATGAACTGTCGGTTGAAGGTAATGGCGATATATTGATTTTTATGAGTGGTGAGCGGGAGATCCGTGATACTGCTGATGCGTTATCAAAACTTTCTTTACGTCACACTGAAATTTTACCTCTTTTCGCAAGGCTCTCTAATAGTGAGCAAAATCGCATCTTCCATCCTCATGGGGGGCGGCGGATCATTCTTGCAACAAACGTAGCAGAAACATCATTAACTGTACCAGGTATCAAATATGTCATTGATACCGGTTATGCGCGAATTAGTCGTTATAGTTACCGAACAAAAGTGCAACGCCTTCCTGTTGAAGCTATCTCTCAGGCTTCAGCTAACCAACGTAAAGGGCGCTGTGGCCGTGTTTCTGATGGAATTTGTATTCGTTTATACTCAGAAGATGACTTTCTATCACGTCCAGAATTCACGGATCCTGAAATTTTACGGACGAATTTGGCATCAGTTATATTACAAATGACTTCTATTGGTCTTGGTGATATCTCTGCATTTCCATTTGTGGAGGCTCCAGATAAACGTAACATCCAAGATGGTGTGAAATTACTGGAAGAGCTAGGTGCAATTAAGTCCCACAAACAGGCGGATAAAGGCTATCAATTAACGGATACAGGTAGGCAACTAGCCCAGCTTCCTGTTGACCCAAGGCTCGCTCGGATGGTGATTGAAGCTCGTAAACATGGTGCAGTACGTGAAACAATGGTGATTGTTTCTGCATTATCAATTCAAGACCCGAGAGAGAGACCGTTAGAAAAACAGCAAGCTGCTGATGAAAAACATCGGCGTTTCCATGATAAACAATCAGACTTCTTAGCCTTTTTAAACCTTTGGGATTATTTAAAAGAACAACAAACGCAGCTTTCTAACGCCCAATTTAGAAAAATGTGTCGCCAAGATTTTCTAAATTACTTACGTATTCGAGAATGGCAAGATTTGTATACCCAATTGAGACAAGTGGTGAAAGAACAAGGTTTTGCCATTAATAGCTCTGAGGCTGATTTTCGGAGTATTCATGTTTCGCTATTGGCTGGTTTGCTTTCACATATTGGCCAAAAAGACGCGGATAAACACGAGTTCACTGGGGCTAGGAATGCACGTTTTACTATTTTTCCAGGGTCGGGTCTATTTAAAAAACCACCCAAATGGGCAATGGTAGCGGAACTTGTTGAGACATCGAAATTATGGGGAAGAATTGCCGCATCCATCGATGTTGAGTGGGTTGAACCCTTAGCTGAACATTTAACTAAACATAGTTATAGTGAACCTCATTGGTCAAAATCTGAAGGTGCGGTAATGGCATCAGAAAAAGTGACGCTATATGGGCTACCTATTGTTGCATCAAGGCAGGTTAATTATGGGAATGTTGACCCATTACTGTGCCGTGAATTGTTTATTCGTCATGCATTAGTTGAAGGGGATTGGGTTACTCGTCACGCATTCTTTAAAGAAAATCTGAAGTTATTATCTGAAGTTGAAGATTTGGAGCATAAATCACGTCGGCGTGATATTTTAGTTGATGATGAAACATTATTTGCATTTTATGACCAACGGATCCCGAATGATGTGATTTCCTCCCGTCATTTTGATAATTGGTGGAAAACGGCATCTAAGCAACAATCTGACTTGTTAAGCTTTGAAAAGAGCATGCTGATTAAGGAGGACGCCAGTAATGTTTCGGCACTTGATTATCCTAACTATTGGCATCAAGGGGATTTAAAATTTCGGTTGAGTTACCAATTTGAACCTGGAACTGATGCTGATGGTGTGACGGTACATATACCTCTTGCTGTATTAAATCAGGTTCAGAATATTGGCTTTGATTGGCAAGTTCCTGGGCTGCGTCATGAGCTAATCGTTGCTTTAATTAAATCATTACCTAAACCAATTAGACGAAATTTTGTCCCTGCACCTAATTATGCTTCTGCATTTTTAGAGCGAGTGCCAGAGCCTGAAGGCAGTGTACTGGATAAACTTGAACGTGAATTACGCCGTATGACGGGTGTTACTGTTGAACGCGGATCATGGCAACTAGCGCAGCTTCCAGCCCATTTAAAAATGACGTATCGTGTTGTAGGCGACAAAAATAAAACCGTTGCGGAAGGGCAAAATCTTGATGAGCTAAAAAATAGCTTAAAAGAAAAAGTGCAAGAAACGTTATCTGAAGTTGTGGATGACGGTATTGAGCAACACGGGTTACATATTTGGAGTTTTGGCGAATTACCTCAACGTTATGAACAAAAAAGAGGCGGATATTCCGTTAAAGCTTATCCTGCATTAGTTGATGAGAGAAATAGCGTAGGTATCAAGGTATTTGAAACAGAGCTGGAACAACAGCAAGCAATGTGGGCCGGCGTGCGTCGATTGTTGCTGTTAAATATTCCATCGCCAATTAAGTATTTGCATGAAAAACTACCAAACAAATCAAAATTAGGTTTGTATTTTAACCCTTATGGCAAGGTGTTAGAGTTAATTGATGACTGTATTGCTTGTGGTGTTGACCAATTAATTGCTAATTTTGGTGGTGCAGTTTGGAATGAAGTGCAGTTTGAAAAATTGAAAGAGTTTGCACGAGCAGAATTAAATGATGTGGTTGTTAATATTGCTAAGCAAGTTGAACAAATATTAACAGCGGTGTTTGCTATCAATAAACGTCTAAAAGGGCGGGTCGATTTTTCGATGGCAATAGCATTATCGGATATAAAAACACAAATGTCGAATCTCGTGTTTAAAGGCTTTGTGACCACTCATGGTTGGAAACGCTTACCTGATATCCTTCGTTATTTAAATGGGGTAGAGCGGCGATTAGAAAAACTGGCTATTGATCCTAACCGAGATCGTGCACAACTGAGTAAGGTAGAGCATGTTCAGAATATGTGGCAACAATGGTTAGCTAAGTTATCTCCAGTTCAGCGAAATATGCCAGAAGTGCAAGAAATTCGTTGGATGATTGAAGAACTGCGTGTCAGCTTGTTTGCCCAACAATTGGGAACTCCGTACCCAATATCGGATAAGCGGATCATACAGACGATGGAGCACTTGTCTCAACAACTGTAAGAATGATTATTTTACTCGTTGACGCTTCACATATTATTTATGTGAAGCGCTTTTCCTTTTTTAGTCAGTTTAGGATTTTTAGTTACAACATACAAATAGATTGTAAAAATATAAGCATCTGAGATCGTACAACAGTAATTTTCACCAGTATAAGGGAAGTGAAATGGTAATAGGGGATTAATACTAGAAGATTATTGAAGTATTGAAGTATTGAGATCTTGAGGTTTTGAGTGTGTGGAAAATAGGAAATTACAGTAAATAGGGCTTAAATTTACGTATCAAAATTAAGCCCTTTGGTACAAAGCTAAACAACTAAATAATAGAGTGCTGGAATAGCAGCGATAGCAATTGCATAAGCCATGATTTTTTCAATCATCTTTAATGGTACTTGGTTGGTTTGTTGCTGACGAGCATAGAAAAATACCAAAATACCAGGGGCATACAAAACAACGGATAATAGTAAATTAATTAACCCTGAAGCATAAATCAGCCATAAACCATAAAGGCTAGCAATAGCTCCAACCGCAAATAATGCTTTATTATGACGCTCAAAAGCCACTTTGACTAAAAATGCACCGACAAGGAAATAGGGGACTAAAATCATTTCGGAAGCTATAGTAAGTAATGTATTGTAATTACTTCCACTAAGCCAAATAAGAACTAAAGAGAGTTGCACAGCACCATTAGTGAGCCATAAAGAAGAGGATGGCGCATCATTTTTATTTAGTTTGTTGAATATTTTAGGAAATGATTGATACTGCGCGGCGATATAAGGCACTTCAGCGGCCATAATGGTCCAACTTAGATAAGCTCCACAAACAGAGATAATGAGGCCAGCCGCAATAATAATATCACCACTCGAACCAATTAAATCTATCATGAGAGGAGCCATGGATGGATTTTTTATTTCTGCAAGTTCTGCTCTAGGCATGATACCAAGAGAAAGTAAGGTAACGAGTATATAGATAATTAAGGCGGAACTGACAGCAAAAATTGTTGCTAAGCCAACATCACGGCGGTTTTTAGCTCTAGCTGAAACGACAACAGCCCCTTCAATACCAATAAATACCCACAGGGTAATCAACATAGTATCTTTGACTTGCTCCCAAACAGGAACGCCAAATTCGATACCACTGAAATCTGCATTGAAAATATCAAGTCTAAATGCCAAAAAAGCTAATACAATAAATAAGCCAAGGGGAACTAATTTTGCCATTGTAGCGAGTTTATTAATTCCAGCGGCTGTTTGTACTCCACGAAGCACTAAATAGTGAACAAACCAGAGAAGTATTGATTCTCCGATTAGGGCTTGCCATGTGTTCCCATCACCAAAAATGATGTTATCAGGGGTATCAGTAAAAAAACTGATTGCTGCGAATACGATAACAAGATAAGACACATTGGCAACTACCGCACATAGCCAATAACCCCACGCAGAGCAAAAACCAATTAATTCCCCAAAGCCGACTTTGGCGTAAGTAAATATCCCACCATCAAGGTCAGGTCGTATACGAGAAAGCAACAATAAGGCAAATGCTAAAAAAAGGATGCCCACACCAGTAATTGACCAGCCGATTATTAATGCGAGAGGGCTAGCCACTTCAGCCATATTTTGAGGGAGACTAAAAACACCGGCACCAACCATCGAGCTAAGAACTAGCGCCGTTAGAGCGGTAAGACTCAAAGTATTTTTCAAAGTAAATCCTGAACGTTCAGAAATCAAAAGTTAAAATGACGTTAAAATGCCATTACAATAATTAGTTTAACTAGAAGCCATAAAAAAAGTAGACAGAATGACTGCATGTTTTCAGTGTGTGGATTCTACGAACGAAATGAGAGATATGCAATGGTAATGTATGCATTTTTTAAGGTGTTTTATGCACTTTCTTAAAAGAATGAAGGTGGATAGTGTGTGAGATGTGATTTAACGGAAACGAAGTGAATAAAAACAAAAAAACCAGCCGAGAAGGCTGGTTTTAGTATCACAGAAAATTGAACTATTTAAACAAGTCAGCACTGATGGTGACACTTCCACCATTAGATTGCCATTCTCTTGTAATATGGAAATATTTAGCCCCTTTTGCTTCCGCACGTTTTGCTATTTGGTAACGTACTTCAGGCGTATTGGTGTAATATCCAGAGAATGTTATAGAGTCAAATGGAACCATTTGAGCCGCGGCTGTTTTGTTGACTTCTTCGATAACATAACCACTTGGCAGGGTCACACTAGTACGACCCGGTTGACTGCTAGAGGTTTCAAAGAAGCGTCCGACTGCGGTTGTTGGTTCTTCAGAAGATGCAACACCAGGAATGCGAACTTTTTTAGCAGCTTCACCACCTTCAGCTAATAGAGCACGGCCAGCGTCTGAATCAGCAGGAACCACTGCGTCTTCATTCAGTACTTGTCGCTTCGGCGCATCTTTCTTATAGATATAAGCTGTCGCTAATGTGTTTCCACCATCATTCATTGCGATATTACGAACCACATAGAACGAAGCTGCATTTTTCTCAAGGGCTTTTTTTGCAATAGCCTCATACAGGTCTGGTTGAGAAGGGTAAAAACCACTTACCGTAACAGTATCAAAAGGTTCATATTCGGTTGCATCCGCTTTTGACATTTCCTCAACACTACCGAATACACGACGCTTCGGTGAATCAACTTCTGGTGCATCTTTTGCGTAGACGTCTGCAACAACACGCATGTTGCCACTATCACCTACATCATCAAGGCTTTGAATGTAAAAGGCATACGCCCCCATTTTATCAGCCCTACGGGAAACTGCATCAGATGCTTCATAAATAGCATTAAAGCGCCCGGTAACTGTTATACGCTCATAAGGTTTTAATTCAGTAGCCTGTTTTGGCGTCAATTCAACAGCCGCCTGAGTAGCAGTTATACTAGTTAATGACAGCACCGCGGCTGCGATGACCGTAGTTTTCAGCTTCATACAAAATCCTTCCGCCTTGCGCAATTTATTATAAACATGCTGAATCTTAGTTGTATCACATGTACGTGATTATTACACGTAACAGAACCTGTTGTCTCATGATTTTATTTTTATGAGAAATAAATAATTATTGACTAGTTAAATTTACCAGATTTTTTAAAGTATCCAGTATTTTATTGACCTAAAACTAAGATTTTCACTGCGAATTCCATTTACTGTCTAAGAATCGAGATCAATTATGGATCAAGACGCTTATTTTCAGTAGGTTATTAGAACATTAAAAATCTGTTTATGCACAAAATAAGACTTTTCTCTGTGATGATGGTCATTATTTTAGCAAACACCCTATTAACAACATTACTTCAGGCATTAAAAAGGGAACATTATGCGTATTGGTATACCAAGAGAACGACTTGCCAATGAAGCGCGTGTTGCAGCTACGCCATCAACAGTGACTCAACTACTTAAATTGGGTTTTTCTGTGTGTGTAGAGCAAAATGCGGGTCATTTAGCTAGTTTTGATGATGTAGCATATGAGCAAGTGGGTGCCGAAATCGTTGATCGTGATACTGCATTTGCTGCGGATATTGTTTTTAAAGTCAACGCACCTCTGGATGATGAAATTCCTTTGTTAAAAGAAGGAGCAACATTGGTGAGTTTCATTTGGCCAGCACAGAATGCTGAGCTAATGGAAGCTTTAAAGGCTAGAAATATTAACGTGATGGCGATGGATGCAGTACCACGTATTTCACGTGCTCAGTCACTTGATGCGCTTAGCTCAATGGCAAATATTGCAGGTTACCGTGCAATTGTTGAAGCTGCTCATGAATTTGGCCGTTTCTTTACGGGGCAAATCACCGCGGCAGGTAAGGTGCCACCAGCGAAAGTCATGATCATTGGTGCTGGGGTTGCTGGCCTTGCTGCAATTGGTGCTGCGGGTAGCTTGGGTGCCATTGTACGTGCCTTTGACACTCGCCCTGAGGTAAAAGAGCAAGTTCAGAGTATGGGTGCTGAATTCCTTGAGCTAAATTTCAAAGAAGAGGCTGGCAGTGGCGATGGTTACGCCAAAGTGATGTCAGAAGCATTTATAAAAGCGGAGATGGAACTGTTCGCTGCACAGGCGAAAGAAGTCGACATTATAGTGACCACGGCACTTATTCCAGGCAAACCAGCGCCTAAATTGATTACCAAGGAAATGGTTGAATCAATGAAGCCGGGAAGTGTGGTTGTCGACTTAGCGGCTCAAACGGGTGGTAACTGCGAATTAACCCAAGCTGACAAATTAGTCGTGACCGACAATGGTGTGAAAATTATTGGTTACACAGATTTGCCAAGCCGTTTGCCAACACAATCATCCCAGTTATACGGCACCAACCTTGTTAACTTGATGAAATTACTGTGTAAAGAAAAAGATGGCGAAATTAATATTGATTTCGACGATTTGGTTATTCGCGGTGTAACGGTGATTAAACAAGGTGAAATCACGTGGCCAGCGCCCCCAATTCAGGTATCTGCTCAGCCGCAGGCGAAACCGCAAGCGGTGGAAAAAGTTAAAGCACCTGAGAAAAAGATGTCACCGACGGTAAAATATGGCTTGATGGCATTAGCTATCATCTTGTTTGGTTGGTTCGCTAATTCAGCGCCAAAAGAGTTTTTATCGCACTTTACTGTATTTGCATTAGCTTGTGTGGTTGGTTATTACGTGGTGTGGAATGTGACTCATGCATTGCATACACCGCTAATGTCAGTCACTAATGCTATTTCAGGGATCATCGTCGTGGGCGCCTTGCTTCAGATTGGAAGCGGTGGCTGGGTAAGCTTCTTATCCTTTATCGCCATATTGATCGCGAGTATCAATATTTTCGGTGGGTTTACTGTAACTCAACGCATGTTAAAAATGTTTCGTAAAGGATAAGGGGTAACTTATGTTGTCGAGTGGAATTGTGACAGCAGCTTACATAGTTGCTGCTATCCTGTTTATTTTCAGCCTTGCGGGGCTATCACGTCATGAAAGCTCTCAACGAGGGAATACTTACGGCATCATCGGGATGGCTATTGCATTGATAGCCACCATTTTAGGTCCTCACAGTGCAAATGTGGGCTGGATGATCGTTGCGATGGTTATTGGTGCGGTTATCGGTATTCGCTTAGCGAAAAAAGTTGAAATGACAGAAATGCCTGAGCTGGTGGCTATTTTACATAGTTTCGTCGGTTTAGCTGCAGTGCTGGTTGGTTTTAACAGCTTTATCGCTAGTGAAGGGCATGCTGATGTTGTGATGGAAAACATTCACTTAACTGAAGTTTTCTTAGGGATCTTCATTGGTGCAGTGACCTTCACCGGTTCAGTAGTCGCTTATGGTAAATTATCAGGGAAAATGTCATCAAAACCGATGATGTTACCTAATCGCCATAAACTGAATTTAGCAGCGTTAGTTGTTTCATTTATTCTGTTAGTCATTTTCGTTAAAACAGAAAGTGTCGGCTTACAAGTCTTCTTGATGCTAGTCATGACCGCGATAGCTTTAGCTTTTGGCTGGCATTTAGTGGCATCAATTGGTGGAGCGGACATGCCAGTGGTTGTTTCAATGCTGAACTCATATTCAGGTTGGGCTGCTGCAGCGGCAGGTTTCATGTTAAGTAATGACTTGCTGATCGTTACAGGGGCATTGGTCGGTTCTTCAGGTGCGATTCTGTCTTATATTATGTGTAAGGCGATGAACCGTTCATTCATCAGTGTTATTGCAGGAGGCTTCGGTACAGATGGCTCTTCAACAGGCACAGAAGAAGAAATGGGCGAATACCGTGAAAGCACTGCAGAAGAAGTCGCTGAAATGTTGAGAAATTCAACATCAGTGATTATCACTCCAGGCTATGGTATGGCAGTGGCACAAGCACAATACCCTGTTGCAGATATCACGACTAAATTACGTGAACGTGGCGTCAAAGTGCGTTTTGGTATTCACCCTGTCGCTGGGCGTTTGCCAGGGCATATGAACGTATTACTCGCAGAAGCTAAAGTGCCTTACGATGTCGTATTGGAAATGGATGAAATTAACGATGATTTCTCTGATACCGATACCGTTCTTGTCATTGGTGCTAACGATACGGTTAACCCAGCAGCTCAAGAAGATCCAAACAGCCCAATAGCGGGGATGCCAGTTCTTGAAGTTTGGAAAGCAAGCAATGTCATTGTATTTAAACGTTCAATGAATACAGGCTATGCAGGGGTGCAAAACCCGTTATTCTTCAAAGAGAATACACAGATGTTGTTTGGTGATGCGAAAGATAGCGTTGATGCGATCTTACGTGCATTGTAATTTAATGAATCACTAATTCATGTCAAAATGATATAAATAAGAATGGGTTACTGGTTAATATCAGTAACCCATTCTTGATTTTTAAGTCACTAGTTAATCATCATCAGCAGGAGTGATAGGGCAGACAAAACCGTCAGGTTTAATTGCTAATAAATCACATTTTAGTTTATCGATGACATGTTCCGCAGTATTCCCTAAAAAGGCGGCTGAAATGCCTGTACGGCCTAAAATACCGAGTACGACAACCCCCGCATGTAACTCTTCACACATATCAGGAATAATTTTCTCAGGTAGGCCCTCTCGGACATGGGTGTACTTTTCATCAATACTAAACTTTTGCCGTAACTCTTTCATGGCAATTAAATGTTGGCCGCGTAGTGCGTTGTTATATAGGCTCGGGTCGAAATCAGGTAACTCTATGGCAATATTCATAGGAGCAACAGGATACGCACTTACTAAATGGATTTCCTGCTCTTTAATAATACGTGTTGCTAAGTCTTTTGTTTTTTCAACCAATTTGATATTGAGGTCATCATGATAAGATTCCTCATTCGATAGGTTAACAGCAACAACAACTGAACCATGGTCAGGCCATACTTTATCTTTTACCATCCAAACGGGAGCGGGGCATTTTCGGAGTAAGTGCCAGTCAAGTGGGGTAAAAATAATAGATTCAAAATTATCTGTTTGATGTGCCATTTTGAGTAATAAGTCATGTTCACCACTTATCACTTCTTGAATAATGGCTTCATATGGCTTGTTATGCCAAATAACTTTAATTTCAATATC
This sequence comes from Providencia sp. PROV205, assembly GCF_028479505.1. Lineage (NCBI taxonomy): Bacteria > Pseudomonadati > Pseudomonadota > Gammaproteobacteria > Enterobacterales > Morganellaceae > Providencia > Providencia sp. PROV205. The sequence goes on from NZ_JAMPNU010000018.1 coordinate 45,543, forward strand.
AATGCCCGCTTCAAGATAGAAATGAGCTTGTTGTTTGATCCAAGCCGCTTTTTGGCTTATTACACCTTTGCGCATGGCATTACGTTCTTCAGGCGAAAGTAATGTTGTCATGTCATAGGAAAGGTCGTAAATAGGTAAAAACGCTTTTATCCGTCCACCATTACGCTGCACGATGTAGACAGCACGTCTTAATGCAGGTTGATCATCCTGATTTGGGTCAATTGCAACTAGCAGGTTTTTATAGTTTGCCATATTGAAATCCTCTTGATACACGGATGTTTCCATATAGATAAACTATGATATTGGGATTAAATAGGCAAGAAATCTGGGGAAAAAAAATGAAAACGGATCACCGATAACGTGATCCGTTTAGGGATATTAACATGTAATAGCTGAAACTTTACCTGCAATATCAGTCAGTTTTGTCATATCTTCGATAGTGATATACTTACCTTTAACACTCAGCATGCCACTTTTCTGGAAACGGCCTAAAAGGCGGCTAATGGTTTCAACGGTTAATCCAAGATAGTTACCGATATCTCCACGCGTCATTGTTAATCTAAATTCTCTTGGTGAAAAACCACGCTCTGCAAAGCGATGAGATAGGTTAAGAATAAATGCAGCTAAACGTTCTTCAGCGTTTTTCTTGGATAATAAAAGGATCATTTCTTGATCGCCTTTAATTTCACCGCTCATTAAACGCATAATTTGCTGACGTAAATTAGGCATTTTGCCTGACAAATCATCTAAGGTCTCAAATGGTATTTCACAAACCATTGATGTTTCAAGGGCTTGTGCAAAACTCGGGTGCTGTGTATGAATGATAGCGTCAAAACCAACAAGGTCTCCGGCTAAGTGAAAACCGGTAATTTGCTCATCGCCTTCTTCGGTTATTGTATAGCTTTTTATTGTACCTGAGCGGATGGCATACAATGAACGCAATTCATCACCAGCTTTAAATAAAGCTTGGCCTTTTTGAATGGGTTTTTTGCGCTCGATGATATTATCAAGTTGATCCAGTTCATGTTCATTCAGCGTAAAAGGAATGCAAAGTTGGCTAATACTGCAGTCCTGGCAATGAATAGCACAACCACCAGACTGGATGCGACGAACAACTCTTTTTTCTGGGATCATATTTAAGGCTCAATCAAGTTAAAATTATTGATATGAGTCAATTTTAACATAAGATAATGCAACTGGTAAGTAGTAAAGTATGACAGAATCGACTTAATAAACAAAAAAGCCAATCAGAGAAACTGCAAGAGATTAGTGAATTTAGATGTTCATGCTAATTTAAAGAACATTACTAAATATAAAATTTGATATAGGTTAAATTTTGGTCTTTAAACGATAAAAAGCGATATGTACGACCCATTGTAATTAATACTTAAAATTATGCTAATTAAGCACGAAACATTAAACTAATTAGCATTAATTTAACACGAAAATAAATTTATGAATATCAATTTTTCAAATTAACCTCAAAAAGGAGAATATAATGACACTTACTCAACAGTCTTTACCCACTTCGATGACGGTTGTTGACATTATAGAACCTGGTGGACCAGAAAAACTGCGATTAATTGATAAACCGCTACCTAGAGTTTCTGCAGGATATTTGCTTGTTAAAGTGGAAGCCGCTGGAGTTAATCGTCCTGATATTTTTCAACGTAAGGGGTCTTACCCTCCACCGGCAGATGCATCACCGATTATGGGACTTGAAATCGCAGGAACGATTGTTGCCAAAGCGGATGATGTAGATGAATGGCAGATAGGCGACAAAATTTGTGGGCTGGTGGCTGGGGGAGGTTATGCAGAATATTGTTTAGTACATAAAAATATCGCATTACCATTAGGGGGCCTTTCTTTTATCGAAGGGGCTGCTATACCTGAAAACCTTTTTACTGTTTGGGCAAATGTTTTTCAAATAGGTAAGCTTAAGAAAGATGAAACGGTACTTATTCATGGTGGGACATCGGGTATTGGCAGTGTGGCGATTATGTTAGCGAAAGCCTTTGGTGCAAAAGTATTAACAACCGTTGGTTCTGAAGAAAAAGTGGATGCAGCAAAACGACTCGGTGCGGATTGTATTATTAACTATAAAAAAGATGATTTTGTTGAGGCGACGCTCAACTACACCTCTTCACTAGGTGTTGATATGGTTGTCGATATTATTGGTGGAGATTATGTCGCGAAAAATTATCAAGTTGCCGCTAAATTTGGGCGGATCATCCAAATTGGGATGATGAAAGGTAACCCTAAAGAGTTAAATATGATGCCTTTAATGGTAAAGAGATTGACTCATACAGGCTCAACCATGCGCTCTCGTACTATTGAAGAAAAAGCATTGATCGCTCAAGAACTGAAAGAACAAGTTTGGGATTTGTTACTAAACGGTAAAATGAAACCTATTATTAACAAAGTGTATCGTTTATCACAGGTAAAAGAAGCTCATGAGCATATGGAATCTGGAGATCTTATCGGCAAAATTGTTTTGTTAAACAATTGATTAGCTGTTATTTCTGTGGTTTTTACTATTCTGCTTTAGTTATTTTTGAATAGTAAAAATCGCATTCAATATAACAATTTTTTCACATATTCAAGCTTTTTTAGCGTAAAAATCTCTTTACAGTTGACTAAATTTTGATTTTTTGTGTTTGTCCACAAATCAGAACGAAATTAGACGGAGTTTGTTAATAATTTAATAGAGATCGATTATACCTATGAATAAGTTGGCCATTAACGGTTTGTTTATCAATAAATAATGTTTAAATGATATTTTTAAATGCATATCATTAATATATTGATGTCTCTTATATAAACATAGCCCGTTATGCACTTTCCAATGATATTAAGTTAAGTGACTTAAGTGCAATTAGCACGCGTTAATTGTAGTTTGAAGGTGTAGTAATGATAAATAATTTTAAAAATTCAAAAATAAATGTTGATGCATTATTTTTAGGCCCTAAATCTGAAAATGCTGTCTTTTTCAAAGAAATGATGGAGTATTCAGTTAGTGAACATATGCATTGGCGCTCTAGCTACCATCCTGAAGATCCTGATCTTATCTCTACTGTTGACCGTTATGCTCCCGAGTACCGAGATACGCTTTATCGTACTGAAGGCATTCTTAATCAACTCTCTTCAAAATTAAAAACAACGTCGGTCCCCTGGTTCTCTCCCCGTTATATGGGGCATATGAATGCAGATACACTGATGATTTCTAATTTGGCTTATGTCATGGCAATGATGTACAACCCCAATAATTGTGCACAAGAATCTTCACCAACGACAACCGTTTTAGAAATAGAGGCTGGGTTAGATTTATGTGCTATGTTTGGTTATGACGTACAACATGCATGGGGGCATATTACATCTGGTGGAACAGTAGCTAACTACGAAGGATTATGGGTAGCTAGAAATATTAAAACACTACCGTTGGCGATTATGCAGCATCCACAATCCAAATATCTACTGCAGGGCAAAACCGAAAAAGAGTTACTCAATCTCTCTGTTTCTAAGGTGTTAGATTTAATTGATGAATTAAAGAAAATGCATATTTTCGAAGAAATTCGTGATTTGACCTGCCGTGGTGTTGGAATAAAGCAAGGAAAACTCGGTAAGTTATTGGTACCGCAGTCTAAACACTATTCATGGATGAAAGCGATGGATATTCTTGGTTTAGGCCAACAGAATATTGTGCAACTCCCCGTTGATGCAAGTTATCGAACGGATGTGCATAAAATGCGGGAAACTGTATTTGCATTGATTGAGCAAGGGGAGCCAATTTTAGCCGTAGTTGCTGTTGTTGGAACTACAGAAACTGGCGCGATAGACAATGTAAAAGAAGTCATTGAGCTACGACGTGAATGTGAGCAGCGTTTTGGGGTTTCCTTCTATGTGCATATTGATGCCGCTTATGCGGGATACGCTTGCGCGATGTTTCGTGATGAAGAAAATCAATTTATGGAGTATGAGAACGTAATCCAACGTTATCATAGTGAAGGCATTTTTCCTGAAAACATGGTGTGGCCAAAACGCGATGTTTATGAAAGCTTTAAAGCATTAAGCCAAGCTGACTCTATTACTGTTGATCCTCATAAAGTGGGGTTTATTCCGTATGCCGCAGGTGCAATCTGTATGAAGGATAAGCGGATTGTGGATTTAGTTTCTTATCATGCCGCATATGTATTTGAAGAAGTACAAGAAAAACAGCGTACAACAGAAAAAGCGCAGAATGTGTTACTTGGCTCTTCTATTATGGAAGGATCAAAAGCAGGGGCAACTGCAGCAGCGGTATGGGCTGCACATCGTTTAGTCCCGTTAAATATTTTAGGGTATGGAAAAGTGATTGCGGCAGGGGTCACCACAGCGAATTGGATGATCGACAAGATAAATCAATGTGAGCCCTTTATTATTGAAGATCGCCAGTTTTCAATTATTGCGATGCCCACACCGGACTTTCACATGATTAATTTTATGTTTCGTGAAATCGGTAACACATCTTTAGAAAAACAAAATCAATTAAATAAACGGTTATATGAATTATGTTCTTATGCCGCAGGGCGAAGTTATTCTAATGATTTTCTCACCTCATCAACCTCACTAACACATGAAGAGTATGGCGATAACCCATTGAGCTTATGTCGAGATGCACAATTTTCTGATAATGAATGGCATAAAGTACGGTCAATTTATGTGCTACGGGCAGCGATAATGACGCATTGCTTGCGTGATAGGGCTCATTTTGAAACCTATTGGATGGAATTAAAAAATATCTTTGAAGACAAACTGCAACATCTCATTAATGAAGAAAATAAGTTAAATCATTCCAATTATAAAATTAAAATTTAATTACTTGTTAGGATCTCAATATGAAAAATCGCACACTTGGTAGTGTATTTATTGTTGCAGGTACTACGATTGGCGCAGGTATGTTAGCTATGCCTATCGCTGCCGCTGGTAATGGTTTTTTAGTTAGTTTGGCTATGTTATTAGTATTGTGGGCATTGATGTGTTACACAGCATTGCTTTTGGTTGAAGTTTATCAACATGAATCTCACGAAACTGGGATCGGTAGTGTTGCTCAACGGTATTTAGGGCCTAGCGGTAAATTTATTACAGGCTTTAGCATGATGTTCCTTATGTATGCATTGACAGCGGCTTATGTGAGTGGCGCAGGGGAAATTATTACTTCAAATTTAAAAAGTAGTTTTGCCATTGATATGGCTGATTGGATGGGAATTGTTGTATTTACCATCATTGGTGGGGGAGTTGTATGTTTTGGGACTTCATCAGTAGATTTTATCAACCGTATTTTATTTGCTGCAAAAATTGTTTTCTTAGTCATTATATTGGCGTTAATGATACCTCATGTTGAGCAACAGAATTTATTAGCAGCACCAACTGAAAAAGTCCTCATTTTATCGGCTATTCCCGTATTTTTTACCTCCTTTGGTTTTCATGGCAGCGTCCCTAGTATCGTCAAATACATGGGGGGAGATGTCAAAAAACTTCGTGTTATCTTTATCATCGGTAGTGCTATCCCGTTAGTTGCTTATATTTTATGGCAAATTGCAACATTAGGGAGTATTGGCACAACAACATTTGTTGGTATTCTGGCTGAAAACGCAGGGCTTAACGGGTTGCTCGATGCAATTAAGGATGTAGCTCAATCAGGAAAAACAGAGTTAATAGCACAGATGTTCATGAGTTTGGCTTTAGCAACCTCTTTCCTTGGGGTCGCTTTGGGGTTATTTGATTTTTTAGCCGATTTATTTAAACGCCAAGATAATGCTTCAGGGCGCATACAAACGGGTTTACTTACCTTTGGACCACCACTAGTTTTTGCTTTATTTTATCCTAAAGGGTTTGTAATGGCGTTAGGGTATGCTGCGATTGCACTTTCAATACTCGCCTTATTATTACCTAGCGCAATGGCATTCAAATCAAGAACATTGAATCAACGGAAATATCAAGTCCTAGGTGGTGGGTTAGGCCTATCATTGGTATTTATTTGTGGAATTATTGTTATTGGTGTTCAGTTAGGGATTGTCTTCAATATATTACCTAATATTGGTTAATAAAATACGTGTATACAAGCCAGCCGTATCTTGATGGCTGGCTTGCTCAATTCCTAAAAGCCTTTCCTAAATTTACTGCATAATTTACTCAGCTAGACAATTCACCGCACATTTTTACTGTTGTATCGACAGTTAGTCGGTATAATCCATATAAGAATGATTATCATTAGCACGTTATGCACAAAAACAGATATATCTAAAGCTAGCATTTTCTGTAAAAGTAACTATTATATTAGATATATCGGTTTTAGTACGAATAACCACTGAGAATTTTAATGGCAAGTGAACAACAACTAGACCCGTGTTTGTGTAACGGTAAAAGTGTTAGCCGTATGTTTAACCCTAAACAGTTAAGGATTTATATCCTGCATTTACTGACAGGGGGAATTAATTACGGTTATGAGCTAATAAAAAAAATTGCAGAAGAGACAGCGGGTTTTTATTGCCCGAGCCCTGGGGTGATATATCCGACTCTAACGTTGTTAGAGGAGCTAGGGTTTATTTCAGCGGGCAAAGATAATGGAAAAGGGCGAAAGTGTTATGTCATTACCCCCGAAGGTCGCTGTTTTTTATTACTAAAAGCTGAAATATTGGCAGAAGTTCAACTAAAATTAAAATATGCACAGGAATTAAAAGCAGGTAATCAATTTGCTAATGAAATTGAATGTGCTGTAGACAAATTTAAGTCATTGTTGAGACACCAAATAGTGATACAACAGTTGACGAAAGAAGAGACAACAAGAGTCGTTGAGATCATTAACCGAGCAGTAGAACGAATTGAGCAAGTCAATGCCGTGTTAGTGGCAGAGGAAAAATAAAATGGCTAAAACGAATGATATTATACAAGCAAAAGAGCGTTTATATATGAAAGAAACAAGCAAAATACCACAAACCGACGCCCCGGTTTCATCTGAAAATGAACCGCCTATAAATACGAATAAAGAGGTTAAGTTTAAAGAAGTTGTATGCCCAAGTGTCCCAACTTCATATTTTAAGCGGGCTAAGAAACAGAAAATAAAATAACAATTTGGATAGTTTACAAAATCTTTATTCACATAAAATGCATAAAGAATAAACTTTATTTATTTTCATTATTGGTGAACAACGGTACTTATTTCTATTATGTCGTCAATAAGGTAAATTTTAGGGTGCATATAATTATTTTGTAAACTGTAACTATCATCCTATATTAATATACAGCTTCTTAAGAAAATCCCCTGATCACTAACGTTACCAGGGGTATCGGTTACAAGCCCAATTTAGCGTGTATTTGGGCTATTTCGTTGCTCCACTGTTGTTGTAACTGTGGTTTTTGGTGGCTTAGTTTGCGTTTTTGGTCCGCAAGTAATTTTTGCTCCAATATAAGCAATGTTTCTAACAACTCATCTTCATGAGTAGTTTCCTTACTGGGAATTTTAACCATCGATTTAACAGGGGCATTTCCCCCAATTGTAGACGCTAATAATGGTTGTGTTTGCTGTTCAATTTTATGATAGATATCATCAAGATTAAGGTATTCCTCTAACCGATTATCATCGATAAACCAGAATCGTTGGCAACTATTTTCAATGAGCCACCTATCATGGCTGACGACCAACAATGCTCCAGAAAATAAGCTAATTTGCTCGCAAAGTGCTTCCTTACCTTCTAGATCAAGGTGATTGGTTGGTTCATCCAACAAAATCAACTCGTACTGGGCCAAACTTAAACCAATAAACAATAATCTAGCGCGTTCGCCACCGCTCAGCGTAGCGACTTTTTGTTGATGACGAGTGTAGGTAAAACCCGCACCAATCAATGCCATTTTTCGTTGTTCATCGGTTAAAGGTGCAAAATGACGTAGTGCATCCAATAGACTATCATTATCATTTAGCTGCTCTAATTGTTGGTCATAATATCCAACACTAATTGCAGGATGAAACTTCAACTGTGCGCTATAGCGTAAGTCTTGCTGATAATGTTGCCAAAGTAGGCGCAGAAGTGTTGATTTACCACAGCCATTGGCCCCCATGATAGCGATATGCTCACCACTTTTGACTTGATGAAATGCCGTTTTAAATAACGAATTTCCATTCGGTGTTGAGACAACGGCGCCTTCCAATTCCAAAACTCTATCTGCAGGAATGGCTTTACCATTTAAGGCAAGCCGCCATTGATAGCCTTCAGTTAACTCTGTTTGGGCATCTTTAAGGCGGTCAATCTGTTTTTCCATTTGCTTAGCTTTGCGTGATAAGGCTTCATTGTCATACACATGCCCCCAAATGGCTAAGCGTTTGGCACTTGATGCAATACGGTCAATTTCTTTTTGCTCTGCTTGGTTACGGCGTGCGTCGGTGACGTCTTTTTCACTCAATGCTTGTCGTGCTGCACTGCAAGGTAACCGATAAAAATGCAGTGATTTATCTCGTAAGATCCAAGTGCAGTTACTGACTTTATCTAATAACGATTGGTCATGAGAAACTAGCACAAAACTGCCTTTCCATGATTGTAAGAAGTTACCTAACCAAATAAGTGTGGGTAAATCTAAATGATTACTAGGTTCATCGAGTAACAGTAAATCGGGTTGTTCAATTAAAGCACGGCCCAGAAGCAAACGTGTATGTTGTCCGCCACTGATTGCATTCGCTTTTTGTTCCCATTGTTCAGGTGTAAAACCTAATTCTGATAATATAACCTCAGCTCGCCAACGTTCAGTGACTTTATCTTGTTCAGGTAATTTTTGAACAAGTGCATCAAGCAGTGTCAAACTGGCAACATCATCGGATAAGTGTTGTTCAATATAAGCAGTTACACAATGATTCGAATAAGTGATACTGCCACTATTGGGGGAGAGTTGTTGGGTTATTAGCTTCAACAATGTACTTTTGCCACTTCCGTTATGGCCAATTAAACCAATACGGTCACCTTGTTGAACAGTAAAAGAGATGTCATTCAATAAGGTAGAGGTTGAAGTATCGTAATTTAATGATTTTACAGTTAATAAAGTGCTCATAGCTTACTCAAATTTTAGGCATAAAAATACCAGGGATAGCCGTAACGACAACCCAGTAAGCTGAGGGAAGGTTTTCTTTAGTGGCTTCGCTCAGGCAGGGTTATCGCAGTATAAAACTGTGAAAGCCTGAGCTCTGGCGATTACCAAAGAAGTGTGAATATTCAATAAGATCACACAACAACATAAATTAGCCTCCTTAATATTCATCTAGTTAATCGATGAGACAATTATAGCTAATATGTTATTTAACCGACAAGGTCCGAAAATGCGCTCTCCGATTATTATGGGAAAAAGCATATATAGGTATCAATAATACTTATATCACGCGCAAAGAGATGAATAATATTGCTGTGAATTGGGTTCTTGTTATGTAACGTTTAAAATCATGATTCAAATAACAAGAGAGCCCCAAATGAATGTAGAAATAAAACCCGCAACCCGTGATGACGCTGCTTTGATATTAGATATGATCATTGAATTAGCAGATTATGAAAAAGCACGTCACGAAGTTAAAGCCTCGGTGGCTGATATAGAAAATTCCCTATTTGGAGCGAACTCAAGCACAGAAGCTTTAATCTGTTATGTGGATGGGAAGCCAGCAGGATATGCCGTATTCTTTACTAGCTATTCAACATGGTTAGGCAACAATGGTATTTATTTAGAAGATTTATATGTTTCCCCTGATTTTCGTGGCGCGGGAGCAGGAAAAAAATTATTAAAGCATATTGCCGTGTTAGCCGTAGAACGAAAATGCCAACGGTTGGAATGGAGCGTTTTAGATTGGAATCAGCCTGCAATTGATTTTTATAAAAGTATTGGTGCAGAGCCTCAGGATGAATGGGTTCGCTATCGAATGGATGAAAAAATAATTGCCGAATTCGCAAGTTAATATTTAGTCACTGTTCAAATATTGCTGAATAAAGCCAGTAAGTTAATTTGCTGGCTTTATTTTTTGAATTAAATATATACAAATGATGCCTTATCCTGATTTTTGTAAGTTTATTCTGTTTTTTTGTGACATAAGGCAACTAAACTTAAGCCAAACGTTGATAAACTATCATTAAATTAAATAGATAGCCAATTTAATGATAGTGGTAACACTTACTTGGCCGAGTTTATAATAAATAATATTATTTTTAGTTTTAATGGTATTTATTTCGTATAGAGACAGTTATGTCATTTTATTAATAATCACCAGGTTAATAATCAAAATAATTGTTGTTCCTTGTTTTCTCATTTAATGGAAAGGGATGGTATGAAAATAAATAAGCAAAAAATATCTTTTTACATCATTTTAATATTAATTATTGTTGCGGGTGGTCTTTATTACTGGAATGTTAATTCAGGTGGGCTACCTGCTGGGTTCGCGCAAAGTAATGGTCGTATAGAAGCAACAGAAATTGATATTGCCACTAAGACGGCAGGGCGTATTGAAACAATTAATGTAAAAGAAGGAGATTTTGTTAAAGAAGGGCAAGAACTTGCTCGTATGGATACGCGAGCACTCCAAGAGCAGCTACATGAAGTACAAGCTCAATTACGTCAAGCCATCAGTGCAGTGACGACGGCCGAATCAGCTTTAGCACAGCGTAAAAGCGAAAAAGTTGCAGCTCAAGCGGTTGTTCGTCAACGTGAAGCTGAGTTAGATGCTGCACAAAAACGACTAAATCGCTCTAGAGCTTTGGTAAGAACAAACGCCGTTTCTCAACAACAAGTGGATGACGATACCGCCCAGATGCAAGGTTCTCGCGCAGCACTGGAAGCGTCAAAAGCCCAAGTGGCTGCAGCGACATCAGCGATTGATTCTGCCAGCGCTGGTATTGTTCAAGCTAAAAACCGTGTTGACGCAGCGACAGCAACGGAACGTCGTATTATAGCGGACTTAGATGACAGTATTTTAAAAGCGCCAAGAAATGGGCGTATTCAATATCGTGTAGCTGAGCCCGGTGAGGTACTTGGGGCAGGTGGACGGGTTTTGAATATGGTCGATTTAAGTGATGTATATATGACCTTTTTCTTACCAACTGAAGACGCAGGTAAAGTTGCCTTAGGTAGTGATGTTCACATTATACTCGATGCTGCACCAAACATCGTGATCCCAGCGAAAGCCACTTTTGTAGCAAGTGTCGCACAATTCACACCGAAAACCGTAGAAACACAAAATGAACGCTTAAAATTAATGTTCAGAGTACGTGCGCGTATTTCTCCAGAATTATTAGAGCAACACCTTGAATATGTGAAAACAGGGCTACCTGGAAAAGCATATGTGCGTTTAGACCCTAACGGATCTTGGCCTGCTGAACTTGAGGTGAGATTACCACAATGACCAATAAACTGATGGATGATGTGATTATTGATATACAGCATGTCAGCCAGCATTATGGTGATAATTGTGCGTTGGATGACATTGTGCTTTCCATCCCAGCGAGAAAAATGGTTGGGTTGATTGGCCCCGATGGCGTAGGGAAATCAAGCCTGATCTCCCTGATTGCAGGAGCAAGAGTGATTCAACAAGGCCAAATAACGGTACTTGATGGTGACATGAATGACATTGAACACCGTAGAGCAGTTTGTCCTCGCATCGCTTACATGCCTCAAGGGTTAGGAAAGAACCTCTACCATACGTTATCTGTTTATGAAAACGTTGATTTTTTTGGTCGGTTATTTGGCCAATCAAAAGCTGAGCGTGAATATCGCATTCAAGATTTGCTTGAAAGTACCGGGCTTGCGCCATTTAAAGACCGTCCGGCTGGCAAATTATCAGGCGGTATGAAACAAAAACTTGGGTTATGTTGTGCGCTAATTCATGACCCTGACTTATTGATTTTAGATGAACCTACCACTGGGGTTGACCCGTTATCTCGCGCACAGTTTTGGGATTTGATTGATCGCATTCGTTTGCGACAAACCAATATGAGTGTTTTGGTCGCAACCGCGTATATGGAAGAGGCGGAGCGCTTTGATTGGCTAGTGGCAATGGATGATGGCAAGGTGCTCGCTACAGGCCATGCATCTGAATTAAAAGCCCAAACGCAATGTGATGACCTTGAAGCTGCATTTATTGAATTACTACCTGAAGAAAAACGCAGTGGGCACAAAAAAGTCGTGATCCCTCCGCGTGATACCTCGAAAGACAATATTATTGCCATTGAAGCCCAAGACCTCACCATGCGTTTCGGTAACTTTGTAGCAGTTGACCATGTGAATTTTAAGATCCCAAAAGGGGAGATTTTTGGTTTCTTAGGCTCCAATGGTTGTGGCAAGTCAACCACGATGAAAATGTTGACGGGTTTGTTACAAGCCAGTGAAGGGCAGGCATGGCTATTTGGCCAAGAAATAGACCCGAAGGATATTGAAACACGCAAGCGTGTCGGTTATATGTCACAAGCATTCTCATTATATAGTGAATTGAGTGTTGAGCAGAACCTTGTGCTTCATGCCAAGCTTTTTCATATATCTGAGGATAAAATCCCTCAGCGAGTTGACGAAATGTGCCAGCGTTTTGAACTTGATGATGTGCGAGACGTTATGCCAGACGACTTGCCTTTGGGGATCCGTCAAAGGCTATCTTTAGCTGTCGCGGTTATTCATGAACCTGAAATGTTAATCCTTGATGAACCCACTTCAGGTGTAGACCCCGTTGCCAGAGATATGTTTTGGAATTTAATGGTCGACTTATCAAGACGTGACGGTGTCACTATTTTTATTTCTACCCACTTTATGAATGAAGCAGAGCGCTGTGACCGCATTTCACTCATGCATGCAGGTAAAGTCTTAGATTGTGATACCCCTGTTAACTTGACCAAGAAAAGAGGGCTTGGCACGCTTGAAGAAACCTTTATCGCCTATTTACAGGATGCCGTGGGGGATGCAGGACAAGGACAAGAGACCGCGCCAGAGTTCCACGTTGACCCTGAACTAAAAGAACAAGCGACTGAAGCATTGAAAAAACGTTTTAGTTTGCGTCGGCTATTTAGCTATTCCATACGGGAAGGCATGGAGTTACGTCGTGACCCTGTACGTTCAACACTGGCATTATTAGGAACGGTAATTCTTATGTTTATCATGGGTTACGGCATTAGCATGGATGTGGAAAATTTACGTTTTTCAGTGCTAGATCGCGACCAAACAGGGCTAAGTCAAGGATATACACTGAACTTAGCTGGTTCACGTTACTTTATCGAACAACCTCCAATCAAAGATTATGATGATTTAGAGGCTGGTATGCGTAGCGGAAATATTACCGTTGCGATTGAGATCCCACCTAACTTTGCAAGAGATGTTGCTCGAGGGAGTAACGTTAAAATTGGTGTGTGGATTGATGGTGCGATGCCAAACCGCGCTGAAACTGTGCGTGGTTATGTACAAGCGATGCATTTAGCATGGCTGAGCACGATGGCTGCGCGCCAACCGGCTGGCGTTGCAGGGATACCGGCTATCGACATTGAGACTCGATATCGTTATAACCCAGATGTTCGTAGCTTACCGGCAATTGTTCCCGCGGTTATTCCATTATTATTAATGATGATCCCAGCCATGCTGAGCGCGTTGAGTGTTGTTCGGGAAAAAGAGCTCGGTTCGATTATCAATCTTTATGTTACTCCGATCACCAAATTAGAGTTTTTGCTTGGAAAACAGCTCCCTTATATTCTATTGGGTATGTTTAACTTTGTGCTACTTTGTATATTATCGGTATATATATTTGGTGTTGAATTTAAAGGCAGTTTTCTGACGTTAACGTTGGCTGCATTTTTGTATATCAGTATTGCAACAGGCATGGGGTTATTGATTTCATGCTTTATGAAAAGCCAAATTGCGGCAATTTTTGGTACTTCTATCATTACGTTGATACCCGCAACTCAATTTTCAGGAATGATTGACCCTGTCTCATCATTGGAAGGTATTGGCCGCTGGGTTGGGATGGTCTATCCAACATCACATTTTTTGACTATCACACGAGGAACTTTCTCTAAGGGATTAAATTTATTCGATTTACAGTCATCATTTATCCCATTACTGATCACCATACCTTTGGTTATTGGGCTAAGTGTTCTATTCCTGAAAAAGCAGGAGGCATAGCGATGATCCGTAAAATTCAGAATATTTTTAACCTAGGAGTCAAAGAATTACGCAGTTTAGGCCGCGATAAAGCGATGTTAGCTTTGATTGTTTTTGCTTTTACCGTGTCGATTTATTCGTCAGCAACCGTGACGCCTGGATCTTTACATAATGCGCCTATTGCGATTGCTGACCAAGATAAATCACAGTTATCAAACCGAATAATCAATAGTTTTTATGCACCTTATTTCTTATCTCCTGTAGATATTACGCCAGACCAAATTGATGGTTTGTTAAACCGTGGTTCATATACGTTTGCATTAGATATTCCACCTAATTTTCAACGTGATGTGCTTGCAGGGCGGCACCCAGAAATTCAAGTCAATATTGATGCAACAAGGATGAGCCAAGCCTTCTTAGGAAATAGTTATATTCAAAATATTACCTTAGGGGAAGTGAATGAATTTTTAGCAAAATACCGTAGTAATGCGAGTTTGCCTGTCGACTTGGAAGTACGTATGCGCTTTAACCCCAATTTGACACAGTCATGGTTCGGTTCTGTCATGGCAATCATTAATAATATTACGATGTTATCGATTGTTTTAACGGGGGCGGCGCTGATCCGCGAGCGGGAACACGGTACAGTCGAGCATTTGATGGTTATGCCTTTAACACCATTTGAAATTATGATGTCGAAAATATGGTCAATGGGGCTGGTGGTACTGATAGCATCCGGTGTTTCCTTAATTTTGGTCGTAAAAACATTGCTACAAGTACCAATCGAAGGGTCTATCTTATTGTTTATGTGTGGGGTGGCCTTGAGTTTATTTGCGACAACGTCGATTGGTATTTTTATGGGGACGATTGCACGCTCCATGCCCCAGTTTGGTTTGTTGATGATCTTAGTGCTATTGCCATTAAATATGCTTTCTGGCGGGATGACTGCGCGAGAAAGTATGCCTCAGCTTGTTCAAGATATTATGTTAACCATGCCGACAACACACTTTGTTAGCCTTGCTCAAGCGATTTTATATCGCGGTGCTGGCTTCCAAATTGTTTGGCCTCAATTTGCAGTTCTTGTTGTGATTGGTGCTGTGTTCTTTTCTCTCGCACTCATTCGTTTTCGTAAAACGATTGCCACCATGGCATAACCTACTGTACATGAAACATCCATTAAAAATAAAACGCTTGCTGAATTGTTCAGTAAGCGTTCTAATGCTTTGCCTATTAATTATATGAACATGATTAGGTTGTGCCTATCAAATCGATAGTAGGTAATGATTGGATTAAGCTGCTGTAAAACAGTAACTTAATAGGCAACCAAACAGGAGAACATCATATGTCATTAATTAATACTCAAATCAAACCATTTACTAACCAAGCATTTAAAGATGGCCAATTCATCGAAGTTTCTGAAAAAGATGTTGCAGGTAAATGGAGCGTTTTCTTCTTCTATCCAGCTGACTTTACCTTTGTTTGCCCAACTGAACTGGGTGACATTGCTGACCATTATGAAGAATTCCAAAAATTAGGTGTTGAAATTTTCTCTGTTTCTACTGACACACATTTCACCCATAAAGCATGGCATGCAAGCTCAGAAACTATCAGTAAAATCAAATATGCCATGATCGGTGACCCAACTGGCGCATTAACACGTAACTTTGAAAACATGCGTGAAAACGAAGGCTTAGCAGACCGCGGTACTTTCGTTGTTGACCCACAAGGTATTATTCAGGCAATCGAAATTACTGCTGAAGGTATTGGTCGTGATGCAGCTGACCTGTTACGTAAAGTTAAAGCAGCACAATATGTTGCTAGCCACCCAGGTGAAGTTTGCCCAGCTAAATGGAAAGAAGGTGATGCAACGCTGTCTCCATCTTTGGACTTAGTCGGCAAAATCTAATTAATCTATCTTAATTGATTAATACTGAATAATTCAGGTTGCAGGTGTTTAGGCCTGCAACTTGGATCATGACGGGTATATGTACCCGATTTTATGATAAAAATTAAAGGGGATTACATGCTCGACAATAATTTACAGGCACAGTTGAAAGCCTACTTAGAACGTTTAACTAAACCCGTTGAATTAGTTGCTAATATAGATGACAGCCAAAAATCAAATGAAATCAAACAGCTGTTAGAACAAATTGCATCACTGTCAGATAAAGTCACTGTACGTGAAGAGCGCAATAGCGCACTAAGAACACCGTCTTTTTTAATTACTAACCCAGGTACAGATAGTGGTTTGCGTTTTGCAGGCTCACCTCTGGGACATGAATTTACCTCTCTTGTGCTAGCATTATTGCAAATCGGTGGTCATCCATCGAAAGAAGCGCAAGAGTTATTAGAGCAAGTTAAAGGCCTTGAAGGCGAATTCCACTTTGAAACTTATTACTCTTTATCTTGCCATAACTGCCCAGATGTTGTTCAAGCTCTGAACTTAATGGCAGTTTTAAATCCAAATGTTAGTCATACCGCCATTGATGGCGCGCTTTTCCAAAACGAGATTGATGAACGTAATGTCATGGGCGTTCCAGCGGTTTACCTGAATGGAAAAGAGTTTGGTCAAGGGCGTATGACACTCAGTGAGATTGTGAGCAAAGTTGACACGAATGCCGATGCGCGTGCAGCGAAATCACTGACAGAGCGCGAGCCTTTTGAAGTCCTCGTGATTGGTAGTGGCCCAGCAGGGGCTTCAGCAGCAATCTATACTGCACGTAAAGGGATCCGCACAGGCGTGATAGGCGAGCGTTTTGGTGGCCAAGTCATGGATACGGTTGATATTGAAAACTATATTTCCGTTATCAAAACGGAAGGCGCTATTTTTGCAGGTGCGTTGAAGAACCATGTGGACAGCTATGATGTTGATGTTATTGATGGGCAGTCAGTGACAAAATTGATCCCAGCTGCGCAAGAAGGTGGTTTACACCAAATCGAAACAGCATCAGGCGGGATCTTAAAATCACGCAGTATTATTATTTCAACGGGTGCTCGCTGGAGAAATATGGGCGTTCCAGGGGAACAAGAATACCGGACGAAAGGTGTTACATTCTGCCCACACTGCGATGGCCCATTATTTAAAGGCAAGCGTGTTGCCGTGATTGGCGGTGGTAACTCAGGTATTGAAGCGGCTATTGACCTAGCGGGTGTCGTTGACCATGTGACTGTACTGGAGTTTGCACCAGAACTGAAAGCGGACTCAGTATTACAGCAAAAAGCACGTAGCATGAAAAATGTGGATATTATCGTTAATGCGCAAACCTTAGAAGTAAAAGGTGATGGCAGTAAAATGACCGGCCTTGAGTATAAAGACCGCACTGATGATAGCGTACATTTATTGGAAGTTGCGGGGGCATTCGTACAAATCGGTTTATTGCCTAATACCAATTGGTTAGGCGACACCGTTGCCAGAAACCGTATGGGCGAAATTGAAATTGACGCTCGTAACGAAACCAGTATTAAGGGTATTTTTGCTGCTGGTGACTGTACTACAGTACCTTATAAGCAAATCATTATTTCAGCCGGGGAAGGGGCCAAAGCCGCACTTAGCGCATTTGATTACCTAATCCGCACAAGTACCAGAACCGCTGAATAGGTGTAATTTACTTTATATTCAGTGAGTTGTAGTCAAAAGGCACTCGGGGGCGAGTGCCTTTTTTTTGTGCATAATCTGTACAAAAAAGGCTCAAAAGTGCCTAAAAGTGTTCAAGTGTGGACAACTTGTGGACGATCTAAACGCTGATTTGGTGGTACTTACAGCGGAGAAATGCGTCCCAGTGTGGACAATTTGTGGACACGCAAAAGTTAAATTTGTATTGCTTTTCGTCGTCAAAATCATCCTAAAACGAACAATCTATTAAGCTAACTCTGTGCCTCCTTTTAATGGATTATACGTAATCGCATCTTGAAGAAAGTCCGGTGCAAAGTGTGCGTAGGTCAGTGTTTGCTGTAATGTCGAGTGACCTAAGATTCTCTGCAAAGTAATAATACTGCCGCCATTCATCATAAAATGGGTTGCGAAAGTATGCCGTAATGCGTGCGTGGCTTGGCCCTGCGGCATATCAGGCTTAATGGTCTTTATGTGCTTTCTAAACATATCATAAGAGGTGTTTGGAAAAAGCAGACCGGATTTTCGCGTACACACAGCATCCGCGACTTCTTGGGAAATCGGCACAATGCGCGCTTTGCCCGTTTTGGTAAAAGTGAAACGGATTTTATTTTGGATCACGTGCTCGCGTTTTAATTTAACTGCTTCCCCCCAACGCGCACCGGTGCTTAAACATAAAATCGCCACTTTTTTATTATCACCTTTTAATATATTCAGCAGCAGCCCAATTTCTTCATGCGTTAAATAGGACATCTCAGTCGCTTTTTGCTTTAACCGTGATAGCCCTCGTATTGGGTGTTTACCCATAAATAAATCCGTGCGCTTTAAAGCGGTAAATATGCCGCTTATCGCTGAAAAATCACGGTTTATCGTGGAGGACTTGATATCGCCCCGTTGAAAGGGTTGTATTCCGAGTCTAGCTATCATGCTAATGGGTTAGGTGCGGCAACGGTGAAATTTGCTTTACCCGAGGGGGCATATTGGGAACGAATTATTGATAGACCCTCACGGTTTGATCGCAAAGCTAATTTTTTTGGTTCTTATAAAGGGTATTGGTGGACACTGCCGCAACAGGATTTGACTCAAGCTAAAGAGATTTGGCTGACTGAAGGTATTTTTGATGCACTTAGCTTGATTCAAAATGGTATTGCGGCTGTATCGTTAATGACTTGCCATAATTACCCTGAAGTCGCGTTGAATGCGCTGAAAGCTGCACTAGGGAACAATAAAAAGCCGTTGTTGGTTTGGGCGCTAGATAATGGCGCAGCCGGCGAACGCGCCATGAAAAAGTTTGTTGCCCGCAGCCATGATGATGGCTGGAAAGCTACGGCCGCGAGACCTGCTGAAAAAGAGTGTGGCAATGATTGGAATGACTTGCATATGAAAGGCAAGCTAACGGAGCGCGATATCGCCCGTTATCGCTATTACGGCAAGTTATTATTAGCCTCAACGGCGTTTGAAAAGGCGCGTTTAATGTTTAACTGGACGGAGCGTTCAGAGTTCGATTTTCAGCACGATAACCGCTTGTATTGGTTTAAGTTGGATATCGATAAAATGATGAAAACCATTGAACGTATTCATGATGCCGAACCTGATTTAGATGAAGATGAAGCCAGACAAAAAGCGGTAAAAGAGTCCGGCACGGTGGTTGAAATCGCTAATTGTTATCCCACACCATTATATTTCCAAAAGTCTGTAGAAACCGACGAGTCATGGTATTACATGCGCGTCGATTTCCCTCGCCAGCCGCAAGTTAAAGCCACTTTTACCGCCTCACAGTTAACCAGCGCCAGTGAATTTAAGAAGCGTTTATTGCATGTGGCCAAAGGGGCGGTTTATACCGGCACAACTTTGCAATTGGACCGCATTTGCAAGCAAGCCTTGCCGGATATCAAAGAGGTGATCACGCAAAATTATGTAGGCTATAACAAAGAGTATGGTGTGTATGTGTTTAATGATGTTGCGGTGCAGGATGGTAAGTGTTTTACGTTAAATGAGGAAGATTATTTCTCTCTTAATAAGTTGGATATCAAGACGTTAAGCCTTAGCCCATCATTGGCCATTAATACCGATTTTAGCGAATTTGATACCAGTTGGTTAAGTTCTCTTTGGGATGCGTTTGGCGCAAAAGGTTATGTGGTGTTGGCGTTCTGGTTGGGTTCGTTCTTTGCGGAACAGATACGCAAGACCCATAAAAGCTACCCATTTTTAGAAATATGCGGTGAGCCTGGTTCAGGTAAAAGTACGTTGATTGAGTTTTTATGGCGTTTATGTGGCCGCGCAGATTATGAGGGGTTTGATGCATCAAAATCGAGTGTTGCCGCTCGAGGACGAAACTTTTCGCAGATAAGTAATTTGCCGGTGTGTTTAATTGAAAGTGATCGTGTGCAAGATAACGCAAAACTTAAAGCGTTTGATTGGGAAGAACTTAAGTCACTGTATAACGGCCGCGCGACGCGTTCGTTAGGGGTGAAAAATAGCGGTAATGAGACTTACGAACCATTATTTAAAGGTAGTATTGTGATTGCACAAAACGCAGAAATTAACGCGTCACGCGCCGTTTTAGAACGGATTATTCATCTTTATACCGATAAAGCCGAGCAAAGTGTTGAAACCCGTTATGCGGCCATTGCCCTTGAGCGTTATCCCATTGAAAAATTATCTGGTTTTTTGCCTACGGTATTGATGAAAGAAGCGGCGATATTAAAGCAATACAATGAGCGCGTAGATGGCTTACAGGCGCAGTTATTTGCGGACAAGGCGATTAACCATGAGCGGATCGCCAAAAACCATGCACAGTTAATCGCATTATTGGAAACGTTAGCGTTAGTTTTACCCGTAAAAGCGGCACATATTCGCCAAACTCGTGGCTTTATTATTGAGTTGGCCAAACAACGTGTTCAGGCGATCCAACTTGACCAACCGCAAGTGATGGAGTTTTGGGAGCTGTTTGATTATTTACACGATAATGAGGCCTTTGGTGTGAATCATTGCGGTGAAAAGGGAGTTTATGCGGTGAATTTTAACCATATTGCACAGGTGGCCAGTGAATACCGCCAGTCTATGCAATTGAATACCGATATTAAGAACTTATTGAAATCGGGGCGAATGCGTAAGTTTGTGGGCGTTAAGACGGTGCGAAGTGTGGTAAACAGCCAGTTTAATAGCACGCTTGCGGTGGGGAGTACGCTTAAAAGACCCGAAGTGATTAAGTGCTGGGTATTTCAGGAAAACAGTGAGAGTTAGTTTTCTCCTCTATTTATCTATAGGCTGCCGATGTGCAGCCTTTCTTTTATCTGTAGAAAGCCATCAAGTAAGTGCTATAAATACTCAGAATGACAAACAAGTGAAAGCATAATGGATTGTACAATAAATGAGCATTACTAAGTGTCTTTTATATAAATAGAGAATTTGTGGGAGGGGTTCGGAAAGCGGTTACAATGGTTACAAAATTAAAATAGTCTTATATCTTATTGATACTATAAATAAATATGGTAATAGAAAAAGGTTACAAATGGGTTACTTTGTGGTTACGTGTAACCGTTTTAATAGGTTACAAATTAAAAATATAACTTATTGTTTTATAAGGATGTAACTTTTTAAACCCTGTTTTGTAACCCGTTGTAACCAGTAAAAAGTTACAACGGAGTTGTTTGTAATCAGTGGGTTATAGGTGGTTTTGGTGGAGTGTAACCGATGTAACCGGTTTCCGAAGCACTGACCGTTATTTGTGGTACTAAATTCGATTATTGTATTGATGTATCAGAATAAAGATTATGCGTTATTTAATGTTTTTTATAAATGTGCATAACTTTTAGGATTAGCTCTGATAGTGGCTATAGTACATATAATTGATATACGAAATACTATAAGATAAGTGTTAAAAAATAAGCCATTAAAGTAGATGTTAGTGAAGCTAAATATTATGTAAGATATAGAATTACTTGTTAGAATATAGTCTACTATATAGTAATTATTTATAACTAATTAAAGTTACAGTTTAAAAATAACTTAAACTGTAACTTTTGATTTTTAATTATTTAAATAAACTTTCTAATGCATCTAACTTATTTTTGGCATTATCTATTCTTGAATCGTATAATCTAGCTTTCGTATCTTTAAGTTTGATTTTTACTTTTTGCTTAAGGTCATCGTAGTTATCAAGTTTATTTATTACTGTTAACGCATCAGTTTTTAAGCTTTTTTTTATATCATCAATAAAAACCGCATCTTTATTTAATAAATTTTTTCTTATCTTTGAGTTTACCGTGTATATACAGTTAGTAAAATTAAGAGCCAAATCAGAGAAATTATCATCTCTAGATAAATCATTGATAAATGAATACTTATGTCTGTTGTAATGAATATTTTTAATCTTGAGCGTTCCATCATAATTTATATGAAAATTAACTTCAATAGACTCATTGATAACATTAATTATGGAGTTAACATCTTCATCAGAAATTTCATCCCATAAATTTATGCTAAAATCTTGACACATTGGAATGATTAGATATCTATCTATATTTTCACTATCAATATCGATCAAAAAATCAATTACTTTAACAAATCTACGTTTAGTGATTAAGTCATCTTTTAATATTTTGTATAGTTTTTCTTTTGTTTCTTGAGGAATGTCCTGAATAAAACATGCTGCATGGTATTCTTGGACTGATTTATGTAAAAAAACATATCTATTATAACCATCCCTTTGGATTAAACATGTAATATTAATAAGGTCAGATTTTAATTTTTCAGGGTCATGTTTGTTTTTATCTATGTTGCTTATTTCCATTCCTTTTTCAACATATTTACTAATTGATAATTCATCAAAAGAATTTATATCATCATAGATACTTTTAAAGCATAGTGTGCAGAAGCATTTTAGACAATCAGAGACTGTTACTGAAGATGATTTTTTTCTATTAAATCTTTTTACAATATCATGCCTTAAATATAATGTGCTAAATAGATTTTTATAAAATCCAACCGCATTTGTAGGCATTTCTTCAAAATGAGAATGACAAATATAGAATAATGTAACTAAAATAGGTGTGTTCATTACATTTTGTAAGTTTTCATTTGCCTCAAAACGTGAGATTATATCTTCCAATAATTCATCTTCATTTCTACCATCGTACATACTTAGTTTTATTAAAATGGATCTTATGTCATAATAATTTAATTTTTCAACTTTTAAATTTTCGATATTAACTTCATAACATATCTCAGTATCTGGTCTGGTTGTTGTTATAATTTGAGTGTTATACTTAGTGTATATTTCTATTATTTCATTGAGGATTACTTCTCTTTTGTCAGAAGATACTTCATCAAACCCGTCTAAGAACAATATTATCTTGCCACTTTTCAATAGGTTACAGGTGTCATTTGAAGTCAAGTCTATATTGCACTTTGATAAAATATCATCTTTTATGTAATTAACTATCCCATTGGTTTCAGATTTATATAGTGTTATAAAAAAAGGAAGTTTATCCCCATTCTTTAATTGTTCAATAAATATTTTTTTTAAAATAGTACTTTTTCCTTGGCCTGCAAAACCAATTATATTAGTGATTTTTGAATTTTCAATAAAAAAATTATCTGCTACTTTAATAGGCGCTGAGTAATTATCTTTTATGGTTAGAGTCAATGGGTGATAAATGTTGTTTATATATACATCTTTATTCTCACTATGAATTGTTCTAGTCTTTGTTACTTCTGCAACATGTTTTATTAGATAACTATTGTAATTTTCTTTTTTTAACAGATTTTTAATTATGTTAGTACCTAATGGGAAATTAGTACTTTCAAAATATAAAAATAGTGAATCTAACAGTTTGTTTCCTGCGCGGATTATGCCTAGTTTTGTGAGTTCTAACAGAGGATCCATTTTAAGAGCCATTATTTATTATTAATATATTTATATTATACTAGGGATTGTAATTAGTCATCTTAAGTTTACATAAAATAAAGAAAAACTGTTTTTCAAGCATATTTGATGAGTTAAATCTAGTGTTAAATAGAATATAACTGATTATTTTGATTTTATAGAATAACGCATACAGTCTTTCAGCCAGTATGAAATACCTAACCTATAATAAATGTTGTTAGTTCTAATGCTAGAATAAAAACCTGTTTTCTTATGCTATGAAAATATAGGTGTTATAAGGCTAATTTTGAACTAATTTGCACTATTTTGATGATGGTTTGTTTTTCATACAATTATAGTTTGGGCTTGCTTCCAACCCTCCGCACACCTGCACAAATTCCCACCCCTTTTGTGTGCGGGCGAGGCGGGGGAGCAAGCGCCCGCAAAGGGGTAAAGATGAGCCGCGCTGGCTATGGTGTGATTAGCTCGTTAATGGTGTTATTTGCGATTATTCAGGCTGTACAGCCTAGATGAGATAAAAAATAAATTTGGGTGTGTGGAACAGATAGAACGGCGCTAAGGCCGTTCTATTACGTTTGAAAGGGGGAATGTCGGTTAATGTGAATTGAATGGTTTATTTATAATTCGGTTCTTTGTTCTTCGCCTGCGTCAAAAAATCCAGCAATGCATATTGTTTAAAGAGGATCACTTCAACACCTAGAATGTCATTAATTGATTTCATGCTTTCCATCAGTGGTAGTAACTCATTGAACCAAAACACCATTGCGGCTTTTTCGATATCACCAAGGCTACCCGAGCCTTGCGGGATGATCCCCATCAGTTGTGGTGGTATCCGGTGCATGGCCAACAAATCATCGCGGGTGGTGTCCTTGATACCAACAAACTCGTCTTTTGCGCTGATTTGTGAGAATGGTAAAATTTGAATCCCATCCTTGCCACCGTTGGCGGCATACACAAAGATATTCTTAAACGCCTTGCCTTTGCGGGCTTCGGTGAGTGATTTTTTTAATGACTCGACGGCCTTGTCATCAGCCAATGCCGCGGAAAGATACACCATGACACCGGCGTGACTGCCATTTTCATAATAGTTGGTCCGAAATAGGGTGGCTGAATGATTCAAGTTAGCGGAAATAAGTCCGGCCAAATAATCGGGAACGCCGTATATCTCTTGGTGAATACACGGGTTTTTCAAATGGATAATGCTATTTTTGCGAAATTCGTAGGCATCTTGGTAATTCTTCACTTGCCAGTATTGTCCTTCATTCACACCGGCACGGGTGTACTTAGCCAAGGAGGGTTTAAGAGTTAACATATCACCGAGCCAGTTAATACGTTTTTCAAGGTATCCATTACCAAAAACCACAAAATCCTGCGCTAAGGTAGTGAAATCAGGGCGTGATAAATACGGTGTTGGTTTAAAACAACTGGTGATCACATTACGTTTAAACACTAGCGGTGATTGATGGTAGGCAGCTGACGAGGTAAACGAACGCGCAATACCAGTAAAATCAATTGGAGTTTCATACCAGCGGCCATTATGGTTGCACTCCATGCAGTCCAGCAAATCACCAATGCCAGAGACAATTTTACGGATTGGGCAGAGGGGAATTTAGTCAAAGTTCCTGCCTTTGATTTAACGGTCGGTGGCGTGCAGCTCCTCGGCGTCAATGACCGGCTTATGTCATTAACATTAACGGATAATCGGGGTTTTGAGGCTGACACACTAGAACTTACTATCGATGATACCGACGGCAAAATTGCGTTACCGGCGCGTGGGGCTGAGATTTCCGTTTCCCTAGGCTGGCAGGGGGAAGCTTTGGTACACAAAGGGATATATACCGTTGATGAAATTAGCCACTCAGGCCCTCCCGACCAAATCACGGTAACTGCCCGTAGCGCGGACTTTCGGCAAGACTTCAACGTCAAACGGGAATACAGCTGGCACGATATCAAAGTGCCTGATGTGGTGAGTGCGATAGCGGGGCGTTATAACTTAAAACCTGCGGTCAGCAAACAATTGATGTACATCGAAATTGACCACGCTGACCAGACCAATGAAAGCGATATTAGCTTTTTAACGCGCATGGCTGAAATGCTCGGCGCGATAGCCACCATTAAAAATGGCAGTTTATTATTTATCGTGCCTAATCAGGGAGTCACGCAAAGCGGCAAGCCGTTACCAGTAATCACAATCATGCGGGAAAGTGGGGATAGGCATTATTTCCGATTGGCCGACCGGTAAGCGTACACCGGCGTACAAGCTTACTGGTTAGATTTGAACTACGGCAAACAAAAGAAAACCAATCTTAAACGCAAGCAAAAGCCCAAAAAAGAGAAGTCGAGCAAAAAAGAGGGCGATTATATCGAGGGTGCCGAGGGTAACGTTTTTGTGATGCGACAAACCTTTAAAAACGAGCAATCCGCTAAACGTGCCGCCGCGGCCAAGTGGTCAAAATTACAAAGGGGCGTAGCAGAATTTAATATTACGTTGGCCGAGGGGCGCGCAGACCTTTACCCTGAAATGCCCGTCACGGTAACTGGCTTTAAACCGACTATTGATAGTCACCAGTGGGTGATTAGCCGAGTGACACACACCATTGATGGGAACGGGTTTATCACCCATTTGGAACTGGAAATAAAAATCAAAGATATTGATATGACGGATGGCGAGCAAAACGAAACATAATTGATTATAATAACGTCAGGCATACCCATAACCCAAGGTTATAAAATGGCGTTCAATTGTCCAAAGTGTGGCGCTGTGACTTATACCAAAACCAGTAAATCCATGAGCAGTGAAACCCGTAGAAGTTACCATCAATGCCAAAACTTGCTATGCGGCTGTTCTTTTACGACAATAACCTCAGTCGAGATTTATCTAACAAAAACAATCCCACAAGAACTGCCAGAAGGCTTTGAAATCCCGATGGATGAGCTACCTAGATCACATCGGGGAGAGAAACAGATGGAGATGTTTTGATATGTGGGGAAATAGTTAATGCATTACACTCGTACAATACCAGTTCCTGGTGTTCTGAGTTTTTTTAGCCATTGAGCTATGTTATCCCTATTTACCTCTTCAATTGGATAACTTCTTGCTTCTATGGTTGAACGGGCTCCAACACTAAATTCAGACGAAGTCACTAAAATGCCTAGTTCGCTTCCTTCATGAAGTATGTCGGTGTATAGTCCTTTAACAGTTACTTTATCTATCTTTTTATTAATTCTTTTGCATTGAATAATATAATTAGGAGCACCTATGCTTGTTTTGTTCCATACTCTTAAGTCGACACCATCATCATTACTACCAGGACCAAGCTCAACAGTATAGCCAAATCGTTGAAAACATTCCGCGGTTAATTCTTCAAATTTTCTCCAGTGGATTTCACCTAATTTTTCTATATTATTTGATAAGAAATCTATAAAGCGTTGATCAAGAAAAGCTCCACTATTAGCGATAGGGTTATATTGTTTAAATAAATCAGATAAATTAATAATATCTCTATATTGATGAAATTTTATTTTAGTATTTGGGCTATGCTTCATCATATTATCATAACTTATAAGCAACTGAACTATTGCATCTAGCCCTGCTTTTCCAAAAGTTTTAGATGCTTCTGTCATCATACCTTCTGGATTTAAAGACTTCGCCCCTTCTGTAATTGCTTTTTTGATCTCAAGGTCTATATGCTTATAAAAAATTTGATTAATTGAATGTGCAAAATCAGCTCCATTTTTATGTTCTATTTCTCTCATAGTTTTAAATGTTTCAAATATTCCACCAAATGGCTTATCTGTAACTCCTATTTTATGTAGAAGGGTATAATAAAGTGAGTCATATTCCTCTGACCTAATCCGAATTGGATGGGATTCTGAAGAATGTACATACTTATCAAACCCGCTACCTTGTAGAAGGTCACAGATCTCTTCAATTGAAGCTGCAAGCCCTGATTTATAGCCAATAATTTCATGGAGATGATTTGCAAGTTCATGTTTTTTAAACAAAATGGCTCCCATAAGAACTCCTTTTTTAAACTAATTAACTAAATGTACTTTTTAGGGATTAACATACATCATGATGAAATAAAATTGTAATATCCGTAGTATAATACATTTTTTAGGACTATTAAAAATCAAAAAATATATTTTATATAGGTAGTGTTATAATCTCAGAATTATTAAACAAGAGGCTTTAGTTATGAAAATAATAAATAATAATGAGTTGAAATTTATTTTTAAAAAAATGATTTTAAGTTATAAGTATATTTCTTTTGGTGTTGCATGGGCCTCGTCAAAAATGGATTTATATACGTTACTTGTTTCTTATAAAGAAAAGATAAAAACAGGCATCATTGGAACTCATTTTTACCAAACTCATCCAGATGTTTTAGATGATTTTTGTATGTCTAAAAAGGTTAAATTTATCTTACAGCCTAATGGGGTTTTTCACCCTAAAATATATCTTTTTTGGAATGATGAGAATGATTGGAGTGTAATTATCGGAAGTGCGAATTTTACATATGGTGCCATGGAAAAAAACACAGAGTTATGTGTATTAATCCAGCAAGAAGATTCGAATTATGATCTTACATATTTTATTGAGCTAATAAGTAATTATGAAAAAAATGCCCAAAGTATCACTATAGATGAGGCGAGGAAGTATAGAAATATCTGGAATATTAGATCTCGATCCTTGCTGAAGATTGCAGAAGTCTATAATAAGAGCAAAAATACTAACATATTATATAGTAAAGTATTAACAATGGATTGGAAGGAACTATATAAAGAAATACAAAATGACCCATATCATGGGTTTAAAGATAGAATACATCTTTTAGAAAAAATAAAGTCTTATTTTGAAAGGAATACACATTTCTCAAATATGGATAAAGGTGTTAGATGTGGTATAGCAGGGCTTAGAAGTAATGAAATAAAAAATTGGGCTTGGTTTGGTTCCATGATCGGTGCTGGAAAGTATTATAGTGCCATTAACTCAAATAATATAAATATATCTAATGCGCTGGATGAAATATCGTTAAGTGGAACAATAACGAAAGATTCTTATTTAGAATATATTGGGTTGTTTAAGCTAGCATTCCCAGAAGGGAGGGATGGCGTTGGTATTGCAACACGGCTACTATCCATGAAACGACCAGATCAGTTTATTTGTTATAATGAACAGAATAAAAAAGAGCTTGCGGAAGAGTTCTGTTTATCTAAGCGTAACTTAAACTATGATGAGTATTGGGATTTGATTATTGAACGAATAATGGATACTCCTTGGTGGAATTCTGAACTGCCATCCTCTGGAATTGAACGAAGTGCATGGCAAGGTCGAGTAGCGATGCTTGATGTTCTATTTTATAAAGAAAAATAATTATATCCAATGATTATACTGAATACGAATTCTCAAGAGATAGCGACATAGTTATAGATGGCATGTTTCTTGAATTAACTGTTGCAAATACTAACCCAATACTACAACTTGCAGAGGTTTTTTACTTGGATGTTACTCATCAATTTACATTGACTTGCTTTGAGCCAAATATCCCTGTCGCAGTTATTGAAAACTTGATTGAACAGGCTAAAGAACTCCTCCAATACATTGAAAAATAAGCAAGAATAAAGCCTCTTATCAAAAGAGGCTTTATAAGTGTGGTCAATATGTGGACATTGACTATTGACTAAATCCATTTAAATCAATTGTTTAACTCACTTTTGGAACGCCGCACTTAGCGCCTTTGATTACCTCATCCGCACAAGTACCAGAACCGCTGAATAGTTATAATTTACTTTATATTCAGTGAGTTGTAGTCAAAAGGCACTCGAGGGCGAGTGCCTTTTTTATATAACTATGGGTTATGACTAAAAATAAGCAGGTTTAAAAGTGAAATAAAAGTTTTTTTAAACTAAGTGTATTAAGAATAAGTTGGTTAAATTCTTGAGCGTTGTGTCTATCGCCTGACATTTGGCCGCCAATTAAACATAAGTGAACCAATTTCCCGATTTTTTCGGCATATTCACGGGGAATAGAAAGCTGATTTAGTTTATTAATAACGAAGGACAAACGTTTTTCATCAACACGGTGTTGGTACTCTGCGACTAAAGAGTCGTTAAGTGCCCAAGCACGGATAGCTATCTCTCTTAGTGGGTGTTTTTGAGAGGCAACATTAAGGTATCTTTTTAAAATATCATCAAGAGTATGCCCCATGTTAGCTTGTACCAACATCAGCTCTGTATATTCTAGCTCCCAACGATAAAGCAGTGTGCGTACAAAGTCTTCGCGATTCTTAAAATGATGGTAAAAAGACCCTCGAGTTACATTTAATAGCCTAGCAATATTTTCACTGGAAAAACGAGTATGTCCTTCAGTGTCTAATATTTTAAATCCCGCGTTGACCCAACATTCTCTAGTTAATTTTTTCATTGTTCAATACAGACTGTGTATGGTGAAAACATTATTGTTACTGTTCAGCTCTAACTTGTCTTAATAAGAGTGTAAGGGAATTAATATGAAAGAAATAGCTATTATTGCTTTCGATGATTTTACAGATATCGATTTATTTTTGATGTGGGATATTTTGGGGCGTAATCAACAGGATTGGCGTGTGCGTATTTTAGGTGTGACACCAACAATTCGTTCGACGCATGGATTAACAATTACGGTCAATGGTGCAGTGAAAGATGCTAATACGGCTGATGCAGTTTTATTTAGTAGTGGCAAGATAGGAGTCCCAAATATTTTAACTAATCCTAATTTTTTACCTAAATTACATTTGGACCCAAAGCATCAATATATTGGTTCTATCTGCGCAGGCGCATTTATTTTAGATGAGTTGGGACTATTACCAGAACGCAAAGCAACGACACATCAAGATGCGCGTGAAGGCCTTATATCTCGAAAAATAACACCTATAGATCAACCGCTAGTGTGCCATGGGAAAATTGCAACCGCGGGAGGTTGTTTGTCTTCTGTATATCTTGTTGGCTGGCTGATAGAGTCTCTATTTGGCAAACAGAAGCGCAAAGAAACTTTGTACCATGTTTTACCTGCTGGACAGCAACTAGAATTTGAAGATTTAATCCAATCAACACTAAACCAAAGTGAAATGTCATAAACTTTTTGAAGGTGGTACTCAAATGATACGCCACCTTTTATTATTGTAGCGAATGATTCTTACTGTATAACCCAAGTGTTTTCTTTATGTATCAATTAAATTCATTTCATTAATCAATGTTCAAACCTGCGCAACGATGATTCGCTCCCCTCATAATGTGGATGCGTAAATACCCTAATATAATGATTTTTAACAAAAAATAATATTTATTTGTTTTCTGTCACATAATTAAAATAAGTCAAATTTATGATCATGAAAATCATTCACGTTCGAAATGAAATTAAGTCGCTTTCACTCAGTCAACAGCTCTGGCATAAATTAGATAACGCGAGCAAGTTAACGTATTTACAACATAAATATTGATGAATAAAAAACGAAAACTTCTAGAAAATCAAGAAGTAAATTTAGTTTCTATCTTAGAATTTAGGGTGTGGCGAGACGATGAACAAAAATTTTACATTTACGATTAAAAGTAGTCTTTTTGATGAAAATTATAATCCTTCTGAAAATACACGTATAACAACTAACTTTGCTAATTTAGCCAGAGGGAAAAATCGCCAAGAAAATTTGCGTAATACGCTTGTCATGATGAACAACCGTTTCAATACATTGGCCTATTGGGATAACCCTAAAAGTGACCGTTATTCAGTCGAGTTGGAAATTATTTCTGTCGAGATGAGTGTTGAAGGGAATGGTCATACTTTCCCCGTGATTGAAATATTAAAAACCAATATTGTTGATCATAAATCGGGCGAGCGAACTGAGGGCATTGTTGGAAATAATTTTTCATCTTATGTGCGTGATTATGATTTCAGTGTTTTATTGCTAGATCACAATAAAGACCAAGCCAACTTTAGTATCCCAGAAAACTTTGGTGACTTGCATGGGAATATCTTTAAATATTTTGTGAATTCGGACGAATACAAAGCGCATTTTAGTAAGGCGCCAGTGATATGTTTAAGTGTATCAAATAAAGATATTTACCACCAAACTGGAAATACCCATCCTATATTGGGTATTGAATATCAGCAAAATGGAGCTTCATTAACGGATCAATATTTTAAAAAGATGGGGTTACAGGTTCGTTATTTCATGCCTAAAAATAGTGTTGCACCGTTGGCATTTTATTTTACGGGAGACTTGCTGAGCGATTACAGCAATATTGAATTGATTAGCACAATCAGCACGATGGAAACATTCCAGAAGATTTATCGGCCAGAGATTTACAATGCGAACTCTGTGGCGGGGCCATGTTACCAACCGAGTTTGACGAACCAAGACTATTCATTAACAAAAATTGTTTATGACCGCGAAGAACGTAGCCGATTGGCTATTGAGCAGGGGAAATATACAGAAGAACACTTTATTGAACCCTATAAGCATATTCTAGAGCAATGGTCTGCTAACTACGCGCTTTGATTAATTATAAAAATTTAAGGTCAATTATTATGAAAACATTATTACCAACATCTACCGCTGGCAGTTTACCCAAACCTTCTTGGCTTGCTCAGCCTGAGACGCTTTGGTCTCCTTGGAAGTTGGAAAACGAAGAACTTGTAGAGGGAAAACAAGACGCACTGCGTTTATCCTTAGAAGATCAACTGCGCGCAGGAATTGATATTGTTAGCGATGGTGAACAAACGCGTCAGCACTTTGTGACGACATTTGTTGAGCATCTCAGTGGCGTTGATTTTGAAAAGCGAGAAGTGGTTAAAATTCGCGATCGCTATGATGCGAGCGTGCCGACAGTGGTTGGAGCGGTTGAACGTCAAAAACCTGTTTTTGTGGAAGATGCTAAATTTTTACGTAAGTTAACGAACCAGCCGATAAAATGGGCGCTTCCTGGCCCGATGACAATGATTGATACACTGTATGATAACCATTACAAAAGTCGTGAAAAACTGGCATGGGAATTTGCTAAGATTTTGAATCAAGAAGCAAAAGAGCTTGAAGCTGCAGGGGTTGATATTATTCAATTTGACGAGCCTGCTTTTAATGTGTTTTTTGATGAAGTGAACGATTGGGGTGTAGCTGCATTAGAAAGAGCCATTGAAGGGCTAAAATGTGAAACCGCAGTTCATATTTGTTATGGATACGGCATCAAAGCCAATACTGATTGGAAGAAGACACTGGGTTCTGAGTGGCGGCAGTATGAAGAGGCTTTCCCAAAACTGCAAACCTCGAGCATCGATATTATCTCTTTAGAATGTCATAACTCTCATGTTCCTATGGACTTAATTGAGCTTATTCGCGGTAAAAAAGTAATGGTGGGGGCGATTGACGTAGCGAGCAATATCATCGAAACACCAGAGGAAGTCGCTAATACATTACGTAAAGCGCTCCAATTTGTCGATGCCGACAATCTTTATCCATCCACTAACTGTGGTATGGCACCGTTATCTCGTCGTGTTGCAACTGGTAAGCTTAATGCATTAAGTGCCGGTGCTGAGATTATCCGCAGAGAATTGTTGAATAAGTAATTTAAGTATAAATTAACGAATACAAGGACCCAGAGTTGATGGAGTGCCCTATAAAGTTGGGACTTCATGGTATCTGGGTTTTTTTGTTGTTTTGAGTTTCTTTTTTTGCTCTAAACTGAGGTATATTAGGCGTATTATCTCAAAATTACTATTTTCAACAGGAATATCGGCAATGGCTTTGATCCCTAAAAACTATGCGCGATTAGAAAGTGGCTATCGTGAAAAAGCACTTAAAATTTACCCATGGGTTTGTGGACGCTGTACCCGCGAGTTTGTGTATTCAAATTTGCGTGAATTAACCGTGCATCATATCGACCATGATCATACCAATAACCCAGAAGATGGCAGCAATTGGGAGCTGTTATGTCTATTTTGCCATGATCATGAACATTCTAAGTACACCGAAGCTGAAATGTATGGCACGAATGTCGTGGCAGGGGAAGATGCGCAAAATGACGTTGAGGCAGCAACTTATAACCCGTTTGCTGACTTGAAATCGATGTTAAATAAGAAAAAATAAGTCTCATTGTAAATTCAGTCGATTATATCAAAAAGCACTCTATTGAGTGCTTTCTTGTGCGAGTTTAAATCCGTATTGGTTGTTAATGTATATCCTCATGACTGCGGTATATGAGCGATAATTCAGGGTGATGCCATAGACTTGCAGGAGTCACTGTTTTACGCTCCCACGGAATTTGTCCAATAAACCATAATTTCCAAAAATTTAATTTTGCATTCGGGTTTTTAGTTAATAATTCTTTGAAGGTTTCTAATTCCCCTATTTGAACTGATAACGCAGATTGATAAATATCGAAAACAAACTTTGAACAAAACTGCCTAGAAGACTCATAATTAAATCCAGTGTGATAAAACTTATTTAAACGAGCAGGAACTTCGGAAACTAATGCAGATTTTTGTTCATTGGTTAATGTATGTGTAAATCGACGTACGCTGTAACGTTTATCAGATGAACGGGCAATAAAGCGAGATAAGGTCGTGGTTGTTGAAAGCGGAACGCGACTTTCTGCAATCAAGTAGTCTTCGCCATTATGGCCGACAATCATACCAACATGGTTACTCCAACATAAAGAAGCCGAGGCTATTTGCCTAAACAGCTCGGTTCCAATACTGGTAAAGACAACATCGCCAACTTCGTACTCATGGGGATAATTTATTTTTGTCATAAAAGTACCTCAATATAAACAATGCTATTAAGGTACAGTTATAAAGACTAGAAGAATTCTCGCTATCGGATAAACGCTGAAAATCATTCTTGTTTAACTAGGGTATATATTAGTCAATTGTTCACTAAGTAATTTTATATTGCTAATTATCTCGTCTTCGCAATGAGCAGCATAGCCAAATAGAATTGCATTTTGGTGAGAACTTTGAATACAGTAGCGCGATAACGGTTGTGCACCAAAGCCTAACAGACGGCATTGGTTAAGGATCACGTTAGTATCATAACCGTCTTTAACCCAACAGACAGTATGAATGCCTGAATCCGTCATTTGTACATTAAATAGGTGAGGGAGATAGTGATTAATGGCATTGATAAACGTATTTTGCCTATCGTAGCATATCTTCCGTATTTTTCTGACATGACGTGCATAGTGGCCTTCTTGGATAAACTGGGCTAAAGCGGCCTGTTCTAAATAACCACAATGGCTATCGCTATAATATTTCATCATGGTGAATGCTTCACTCAGAATTTCTGGCACAATTAAGAAACCTAAACGAAAGCCAGGATACATCATTTTAGAAAACGTCCCTGCATAAATAACACGTTGATGATTATCTAAGCCTTGTAGCGCTTGAATTGGCTTTGATAAAAAGCGAAATTCACTGTTGTAGTCATCTTCAAAAATCCATGCGTTGTTTTGTTGTGCCCAATCCAATAATGTTAAACGCCGCGGTAAGCTGAGGGTTGTGCCTAGCGGAAACTGGTGAGAAGGCGTGGTATAAATTAATTTTGCTGTTTCATGGTGTTTTGCACCGTAGGCAATATCCATTCCTTCTCTGTCAGATGAAATAGCAGCAATATCAGCACCTGCAGCGGTGAAAATAGCTCTGGCGCTATCATAACCAGGGTCATCTAACCATACTTTGTCCCCTTGCTGTAATAAGATTTTTGCTACTAAATTAATGGCTTGTTGCGTCCCATTAACAATAATAATTTGTTGTGGTTTGCAGTGAACCCCGCGAGTCGAACGGACGTAATCTACCAATAAGTTTTTTAGCGGTGTATATCCATCAGGATGATTAAAATGTGCAATAGTCTGTTTGGATTTACGCCAAACACGGCCTAGTAGTCTTCCCCATAATTCATGTGGAAATTGGTCAACACAGCCAATACCAATATTAAACATTTGGTACTTGTTGGTGTCCGGGCGCGATTTTTCCCATAAGTTCGTTAAAGTAGAAACTTTAGGATTCAGATTTAATGCAGGATATCTAGATTGGTCATTCTGCTTAGTACTATCTATGGTACCAACTAATTCATCAGGAATGTGGGGAGAAACATAAGTTCCCGAGCCTTTTTTTGAATAAATATATCCTTCATCAATTAATCGTTCAAACCCAGCAATGACCGAGTTTCGTGAGATCGACATCATTTCGGCTAATGCTCTAGAGGAGGGGAGTTTAATGCCGACAGCAATACGACCATCTAAAATAGCGTTACGTATTGTGTGATAAACATTTTCCTTAATATAGCCTTCTTCAAGTAAAAGTAATGGAAACTGTGCATGCTGTTGGCGTCGCATAAAGTGGATCCTAAATAAATAACAAAAGTGTCTCTTATACAGAGCCAGATTGCTATGTACTATAGCGCCATTATGTAATATGTCTATAAATGGAAGGGTTATTATGAATAAAATGGCATTACCAGTGACAGTCGAATTTGTTACTCCTGATCATTACTCAGCATGGTTAGTATATTGGTTGGAATACCAAAAATTTTATAAAGTCGACTTAAGTGAAGAAATTACCTTAAAAGCATGGGCGCGTTTTTTTGATGAGAATGAACCGATGTATTGTGCTGTTGCACTTGAAAATGGCAAAGTTGTTGGCTTTGTGAATTATTTATTTCACCGGTCAACATGGGCTGAAAATGATTTTTGCTACCTTGAAGATTTATATGTGACGCCAGAAATGAGAGGGCGGCATGTCGGGAAGCAATTAATTGAATTTGTGCATGCACAAGCACAAGAAAAACAATGTGGCCGCTTATATTGGCATACACAAGAAACCAATCTACGTGGGCAAAAACTGTATAACTGGGTGGCAGAAAAACCTGGTGTGATTGAATATAGGATGCCTTTGTAATAGAGCTCAGCAGTATATTCTATATTTTAATAAAATATTGGCAGGCCCGCGGTTTAACAACAACGGGCTTTTCTGTTTTATCAGAAAATAAGCAAAAATTAGAGTGTTAAATTGGCTAGTTGGCTTCTAACGTCCATTAATGCGAAACCGAGCAGATTTAACCCTTTCCATGTTAATGGGTTTTCAATATTTTCAGCATCCTCAGCAAGGCCTATTCCCCATATTTTATCGACAGGGCTAGCTTCAACGAGCACGCGCTCATTTGTGGAGAGTAAAAATTGTCCCAATTCTTTATTCTGAGAAAATTTTGCCATATTAGCCGCAACGACAATAGCGAAACGATTTTCATCCCAAACATCTTGCTTAAACCCACGAACTTCACGGCCAAATGCTTTAGCCGCTCCAGGATTTGGCGCATAAATAATTTTATCCAGCGTTTCTAAATCGCCAAATAAGCGTGCTTTCTCGGCCATCATAAAATGTTCTGCACTGGCAAAGCGGTGGTTATTGACAATAAATGGGGAAGGGTACCATTGGCTGAAACAGCTTTTTGTTATTTGATTTTGTTTGGCTTGGTGGCCCCAGAAGAAAACATATTTAAATTTTTTCCCTGAGCGATATTGTTTGCAGAGGCTTGTGATATCCATAAATTAAACTTTATTAAGTAATAATATTCTTAGCTTATCGATAATAAAAAGATTTGGATATCAGAAAAACCTGCTTAGTATGCTAAGCAGGTAATAAAACTAAAGTACTTTACTTAAAAATTCCGCAGTTCGTGGGTTTTTAGGTGCAGTAAAGAGTTGTTCTGGTGTGCCTTCTTCTTGAATAATACCTTGGTCAATGAACATGACTCGGTCAGCAACTTCACGCGCAAATCCCATTTCATGGGTGACGATGACCATCGTCATACCTTCATTTGCAAGAGTTTTCATCACGGAAAGTACTTCACCAACTAATTCGGGGTCAAGTGCAGATGTCGGCTCATCAAATAACAGAATAGATGGCTGCATGGCTAACGCTCGGGCAATCGCAACTCGTTGCTGCTGCCCTCCAGATAAACTGGCTGGCCATGCATCAATTTTATCTAACAGTCCTACTTTGATCAGGAGTTGCTCAGCTTGCTTAAGCGCCACTTCCTTTTTTATACCTTTCACTAAGGTAGGGGCCATCATCAAGTTTTCTAACACAGTCATATGAGGGAATAGGTTAAAACGCTGAAACACCATCCCCACATTTTCCCTCATCTTATTTAAATCAGTTTTAGGATCATGAACGTCAAAGCCATTGACTTTAATCTCACCGCCATCTGGACGTTCTAGTGCATTTAAACAGCGTAGAAAGGTGCTTTTTCCTGAACCGGAAGGGCCAATGACACAAATCACTTCTTGAGGTTTAACTTCGCAAGAAATGCCTCTGAGTACATGGGCATCACCAAATTTCTTTTGTAAATTATTAACGTAAATCACTTCTGCCCAACCTTCTTTCCATATATTGCACCAACTGAGCAAGTATAAATGTCAGCATCCAATAAATCACAGATATCGTTAAGTAGGGTTCCCAGTAAGTTGCATAAGCACCGGATACAGTTCTCGCTGCATAGGCGAGATCTGCCAAGCCGATAGCGGAAGCGAGGGAGGAATCTTTAACAATCGCGATGGCATTATTTCCCAGTGGGGGAAGAATGCGCCGGAAAGCTTGCGGAAGAATAACCTTACGCATTGTTTTGGCCCAACTCATGCCAAGAGCACGAGAAGCCTCCATTTGCCCTTTATCAATGGACTGAATACCCGCACGGAAAATTTCAGAGACATAAGCTCCTGAGTTTAAAGTAATTGCAATGACACAAGATAGAAATGCACCGTAATCTGAGCGGAGCATTTTAGCGGTGTCAACGGACATTATCCCAGATGTAACAAATAACCCATCACGAGGGTTAATAAACAGTGGCACTAAGGCAAAGTGAACAACCATTATTTGAACGAATAACGGAGTACCGCGGAAGGCACTGACATAGAAGCGAACCGGCCACTGTACAAAATAATGTAAAATAGGTTTCCAAATTCCTTGTTCAGCTTTGGCCGTTCTTCCTAAGCCGAGGGTTAACCCCCATAGTGAGCCTAAAATAACGCAGATGATGGTCGCTTTTATCGTCATCATTGCGCCTTCAGCAAATAATGGAGCGTATTCTTCAATTATTTCCCAACGAAACGCAGACATCTTAATTTTCACCCTGATTTATAACGTGAAAAAGCCATCCAAGGATGGCCTTAAGTTAGATTAAATTATTGTTTTGGTAATTGAGGAACGTTTTCATCAAACCATTTTTGGTAAATTTTATTGTATGTACCGTCTTCGATGATCTTATTTAAGCCGTTATTTATCTTTTGCTGTAATTCACTATTTCCTTTAGCGACAGCAATACCAAAATATTGTTTTTCGAAATGGTTATCGTAGATCAGTTTAAATTTTTTCTCAGGGTGGGTTTTTATGTAGTATTTAATGACACCGACATCACCAACCGCAGCGTCAATGCCATCTTCGAACAGTTCTTGTAATAAAAGCGGAGTATTGTCAAAACGTTTGATTGCTGTGCTGTTTTTACCTATTACATCAGAAACAACAATATCACCAGTGCTGGAGTTCACGACGCCCACATTCAGGTCTTTTAAGCTATTTAAGTCTTTTACATCAGAGTTTTCGCTGATGACGATCGCTTGCTCAGCAGGGAAATAAGGGTTAGAGAAATCAACCATGTTTTTGCGTTTATCTGTAATCGTGATCCCTGAAATTAAGATGTCTCGATCACCAGACGACAAGGTTGCAAAAATCCCTTCCCAAGGTGTATTGACAAGCTTAACGTCAAAACCTTCTGCTTCTGCAACCGCTTTAATGATGTCAATATCAAAGCCTTCAAGCTGTTTCTGGCTATTTTCATATTCGAATGGGCGGTAAGTCCCGCCAGCACCAACGGTATAGCTTTCTTTTGCGTAAACATTCCCGGCGAAGGCTGCTAATGACATACAGCCAGCAAAAACTAATTTCTTAAACATACCAACCTCTTTAATTATGCATTTATAGTGAATAAAAATACATAATATTTCTGTTGCAGGCAAATGATTTTTATATAGCGAAGTGAGATAATTTTAGGGTTTAATTTTTTATGGGTGGAAAAATATTCATTTAAAGATAAATAAGTGAAAGTTGATTAAATCGAAAATAAATTGAGAAAAGTAAAATATAGGAATAGCGCTTTTTTTACCTATCAGTTACAAAAATTTAACGATAGACTGATTAACAAACTTACTCAATACTCGAATAAAAACAGATTACGCTCTCATGGATAAGATTCTATTAGTTTTGTGGCCATTATTTGCTCTCATTGCAATGGGATTTGTATTACGACGTTCGACAATATTCGCGACTGATTTTTGGCCGAGTGCGGAAAAATTAAACTACTTTATTTTGTTTCCCGCACTGTTAATTAACAGTTTAGCCACCGCGCCTTTGGATAATCCTAAATTACCCTATCTAGCGAGTGCTATCCTTTGTGTTTTAGCGATTAGCTCTGCGCTAACTCTAGGTTGTAAATATTTATTCAGAATACCTATCCCGAGGTTTGGTGCGTATATCCAAGGAATTACGCGGTTTAATACTTATTTAGGGTTGGCTATTGTTGCTGATTTATTTGGCAAAGAAGGGATCGCTATTGCTGCGGTAATTATGGCTGTTTTGGTGCCAAGCTGTAATGTCATTGCGGTACTTTCGTTATCTTCGGGACAAAAGGTTTCAGTTAAGCAAATTTTATTACCGATCATAAAAAATCCATTAATCATTTCCTGTGTCGTTGGTGTGTTATTAAATATATCACCTATCGGATTGCCATTTGGCTCTGACCAATTTTTAAAATTACTTGCAGCCGCCAGCTTGCCACTGGGGTTAATATGTATTGGGGCCGCATTACAAACAGCAACGCTAAGAAATGAATTTAAACCTATTATGGCATCGACATTGCTACGTTTATTTCTTATGCCTATTTTAGCGGTAACAGTGGCGGGGCTATTTTCGTTGCCAAATCTTGAAACCATCCTATTAGTACTATTTTTTGCTATCCCTACGGCGCCAACAGCCTATATTTTAACGCGTCAGTTAAATGGGGACAGCCAACTAATGGCAGGTATAATTACATTACAAACCGTGGCAGCGGTGTTCACATTACCAATTATTCTATCCTTTGTAGTGCATTGATCATGATAATAAATGCATTGCTGAAGATATAAGTACATTAATCGCAATATATTTTGCAACTGTCACATTGATACTCTATGTTATCGGAGATGATTTTATCTGATGATGAGGAGTTGTGTGTGTCTTTGGAAAAATGCCAGAAATATGAAAACTTATCTATTGACGATGTTTTAGATAAACTTTCGTTGTTATATAGCAATGCGATTGATTCATTAAGAGATGCTATCGCTATTTATGTAGAAGAAGGCCGCATACCAGATATTACTGAAAGGGATAATGGGTTATTTGCTTACCCTGAACTGTGTGTTACATGGGAAGGGAAAGTCGATCACTGCGAAAAAACACGTGCATATGCACGCTTTGTTAAACGCGGTAATTACACCATTACGGTGACTCAGCCAGAGCTATTTCGTGCTTATTTAGCTGAGCAACTGTCTATTTTGCAGCAAGATTATGATGTCACTTTTGCTGTTCGCCCTTCAAAAATTGAAATTCCTTATCCTTTTGTCATTGATGGTTCAGATTTAGTGTTGGATAGGAGTATAAGCAGTCATTTAGCTGCACATTTTCCGATAACCGATTTATCTCATATCAGCGATGATATTACAGATGGTTTGTACTCTGCTACGGATGAAATGCCGCTGTCTCATTTTGATGCATTGCGTGTGGATTTTTCATTAGCGCGTTTGAAACACTATACAGGAACCCCTCCTGAACATGTCCAACCGTACATTTTATTCACCAATTATAATCGCTATGTCGATGAATTTGTGAATTGGGCATGTGAACAGGTCCGTGATCCTGAAAGTCGTTATATTGCATTATCTTGTGTAGGACATAATTATTTAACTGCTGAGAATGCAGACCCACAAATTGCCACTTCTGATTTAACCTGGAAAAAATTTCAAATGCCTGCATATCATCTAATCGCTAGAGATGGTGCAGGAATTACTTTAGTGAATATTGGTGTTGGGCCTTCAAATGCAAAGAATATTTGCGATCATTT
Organism: Providencia sp. PROV205; assembly: GCF_028479505.1. Lineage (NCBI taxonomy): Bacteria > Pseudomonadati > Pseudomonadota > Gammaproteobacteria > Enterobacterales > Morganellaceae > Providencia > Providencia sp. PROV205. The sequence goes on from NZ_JAMPNU010000018.1 coordinate 87,352, forward strand.
AGCCGTTTTACGACCACATGCTTGGTTGATGATTGGCCATTGTGGCGGGTTAAGAGAAAGCCAAAACATTGGCGATTATGTTTTGGCCCATGCTTATTTGCGTGATGACCATATTCTTGATGATGTATTACCGCCAGATATTCCTATTCCAAGTATAGCGGAAGTCCAGCGCGCCTTATATGACGCAACAAAACAAGTTAGTAATATGCCTGGGGAATTGGTAAAACAACGTCTCAGAACAGGAACCGTTGTTACAACTGATGACCGAAATTGGGAATTACGTTTTTTTGCAACAGCTCGCCGTTTTAACTTAAGCCGCGCGGTCGCAGTGGATATGGAAAGTGCCACAATTGCAGCTCAGGGTTATCGTTTCAGGGTTCCCTATGGCACGCTGTTATGTGTTTCTGATAAACCATTGCATGGCGAGATTAAATTACCCGGTCAAGCCAACAGTTTTTATGAAGGTGCAATCTCAGAACACTTGCAAATAGGTATTCGTGCTATTGATTTATTAAGGCAAGAAGGGGATAAATTACACTCAAGGAAATTGAGAACATTTGATGAACCCCCATTTAGATAGCAAGGAGATGCAATCAATGGCTGTAATACCTGTGCTTGAAACAGAAAGATTGATATTAAATAAACATCAAGTGAGTGATTTTCCTGCACTTGCGAAATTATGGGCAACTGAGTCGATGGTTCGCTACATTGGTGGTATGCCATCTAGCGACCGCGAATCATGGATGCGCATGCTAGCTTACGGTGGTTTATGGCCGTTATTAGGATTTGGTTATTGGGCTGTCCGTGAAAAAGCAAGTGGCCAGTATATTGGTGATTTAGGGTTTGCTGATTTCCATCGCATGGTTGAACCCCAAGTTAAAGGTATTCCAGAAGCGGGTTGGGTCATTGCACCTGAATTTCAAGGAAAAGGTTACGCAACAGAAGCAATGCAGGCCGCATTGTCTTGGCTAGTAAAAGAAAATAAGTTCCGGCAATCTATTTGTTTTATTGAGCCGAGGAACTTAGCCTCTTTACGGGTGGCTGAAAAGTTGGGTTACGTAGTTGACCGTGAAATTTTTATGAATGGCGCAATCACGGTATTATTACGGCAACAATTAGCTTAAGTTGTGAATGTTAGAGCGGGTTATAATTTCATGCATGATGAACTGGATATTTCTCAAGTTAGCCAATTATCAGGTCTAGCGGCATCAACCTTACGTTATTATGAAGAAAAAGGGTTGATTAAACCGATTGGGCGCAAGGGGTTAAAACGGGTTTATCACGGGAAAGATGTTATCACCCGCTTATCTTTAATTGCATTAGGGCAAGAAGCTAAATTTACACTCGACGAAATTGCTATCATGCTCAATCATAAGGATGGCCCTAATATTGAACGTGCGAGCTTACTTGAAAAAGCTGAAGAAATTGAGCAAACCATACAGGGGTTATTAGCCTTAAAAAAGGGTATTTTGCATATTGCGAACTGCCCTGAAGAAAATCACTTTTTATGCCCTAATTTTCAAAAAATTATGGAAAACAGCTTAAAATTAAACTCACTAAAGAAAAGTCAGCGTTAAACATTATCCCACCATTGATAATAATCAATCCTATTTTAAAGCATAGAATGGGATTTATTCTCTGATTACACTCCTAAGATTACCGTCACCATTTTAGGAAAGTTATGACTAACCATTTTCTTGCATTTGAGAAAACCATCGTTGAACTCAATGACAAAATTGAAGCGCTTATTGCTTTCAAACAAAAAGGGCATCCTTCAGAAATAAAGTTAGAAGAAGAGATCATGCTCTTGAAAAAAAAGAGTCATTCGCTGACGAAAACGATATTTGCATCTCTTGGGGCATGGGAAATTGTCCAGTTAGCTAGACATGCACTAAGGCCTTATCCCCTTGATTATATTTCATTGATATTTACTGAATTTCAAGAGCTAGCAGGTGACCGCGCTTTTGCTGATGATAAGGCGCTGGTGGGAGGGCTTGCTCGTTTGGATGGTAGGTCTGTTATGGTGCTGGGGCAACAAAAAGGGCGTACAACAAAAGAGAAAGTTATGCGTAATTTTGGTATGCCGTCGCCAGAAGGCTACCGTAAAGCACTCCGTTTAATGAAAATGGCAGAACGTTTCCATTTACCTATTTTGGTATTTATTGATTCTGCTGGGGCTTACCCCGGTGTTGGCGCTGAGGAGCGAGGGCAAGCAGAAGCAATTGCACGCAATATCATGGAAATGTCACATTTAAAAACCCCCATTATTTGTGTTATTACAGGTGAAGGTTGCTCTGGCGGTGCGTTAGGAATTGGTGTTGGCGATCGTATTAATATGTTGGAATACAGCACGTATGCAGCGATATCCCCGGAAGGTTGCGCTTCTATTTTGTGGAAAGATCCCCAAAAGGCACAAATTGCAGCGGAAGCAATGGGTATGACCGCGCCACGGTTAAAAGAGCTTGGTATTATCGATACTATTATTTCTGAGCCCTTGGGGGGAGCACACCGCGACTATCAATTAGCTGCACAACAATTAAAACAACAGTTACTGACTGATTTAAATGAACTAACTCAATTAGATATGGAAGTATTGTTGGCGGAACGGTATCAAAAAATAATGGATTTTGGTTACTGCTAATGCTATTAGTTCAGGTTAATAGAAAACTGTAGGGGTTAAATATGGCTGTTGACCTGAATTTATTGAAAGTGTTTATTGCTGTTGCGACACAAGGGAGTTTTGCCAATGCAGCAAAGTTACTTTCAATGCCGACATCGAATGTGAGTCGTTATATTAAACAGCTGGAGCAACAACTTAATAGCCAATTAATTGAACGCACAACCCGGCAAATGCGGTTGACCGAGACGGGAAACATTTTATTTGAGCAAAGTCAAAAGCTAGTCAGTGAATTAGAACAGGTTGTGGTGCAAATTTGTTATCCACAGCAAATTACGGGAACGTTACGGCTAACTATTCCGAGTGAATCTGGTAGTTTATTGTTAGCTGATTTATTAGCAAAATTTGCATTGTCCCACCCACAATTGAATATTCATTGTGATACTCAATTAATCCCCCAAGATGTCATTAGTGATGATATAGATCTATTACTCACTTTTCATCGTGGTCATCTTGAAGACAGTAGTTATCATTCACGCTTGGTTAAATCATGGCAAAGCGTTGTGGTAGCAGCGCCTCAGTTAATTGAAAAAGTGGGAAAACCACGTTCATATACTGATTTAGCCAGTATGCCGTGCATTTCGAGTTTGAGTGCGTTACAGGGGCAACCGTGGATATTTATTGATTCATCTGGCTTGCAGAAAAAAGTGATAATTAACAGTAACTACCGAGTGAATAGTGGCGCACTGGCTTATGCTGCTGCAATGAATGGGATCGGTTATGCCATTCTGGCATTAGAAGCATGCGCAGAGCAGATTAAACAGAAGAAATTAGTGCGCATAGAATTCGATGAAGTATCGCCAGCGCCAATAGAACTTCGTGCAGTTTATGCGAGTCGTAGTGCATTATCGCCGAAGATAGACGCTTTTTTACAGTATTTGTTAGCAAATATTTAGTTATGCTAAGCGTGGATCAACGCTAAAATCCAGTGGTTTAACCGTCCGTATGGCTTTTTGAAATTGCGGATGCAACGGGTTGATTATTGCGTTGTATTCATAGGGAATAATACAAGAGGGAATTAACAATACTAAGCTATCTTGGTTATTAAGCCATGTAGTGCCAATATCCATTGTAGAGGTTGGCGCTGGGTCTTGTTGCCAATCCGTTGGAAGGTGGTCTAACGACAATTTCATTACGTACTTATCATTGATATCTATGGATAGTAAACTGAACTGGTTTAATAGTATGTCTTGATTGATGTGTACGAGTATTTCAAGGGTTGCTAATGAAATACTCGTCGATGTATAAACAGCGGGAGTCCCTTTATGATTCCAACGCCCACCATAGAGCATAGCCCCTTGGCCCGACCATGCATCGTGAGCAAAACTGGATTTAACCAACCGATATAGGATCATGAAAATACACCATGTTCAATACGGCCAATTAAATCAATCACTTCAATGGCTCCGCTTTCTGTTGCGATAAGCTCAATAGGGCGTAAATGACCCAAGCCTTTCACTGGGTGATTGAGCCAATCACTTGCTGCGTGTTTATCACCATTAAATAAACGCACTGCGGCATCAAATACCCTTACTAGACGTGCAATTCGTTCACTTTCATCAGCATTTAGGGGCTGGCCAGCATTTTTGCGACGAGCGATATTCCGTTCATTGATACCAGATATCCGCAATAGTTCTGCTTTGCTCACCCCTGACCACTCTTGGATATTGTCTAAGACAGAGACAGATAGGCCTTGACGTAAATAATGGGTTAATTCAATACCCCTTTCAGCGGGTAACCCGACATGGCGCCATAGTGGCTTAAAAGCAGAAGCTGCGGGTTGAAGCGGCGTTGTGGGGATATAGTTTCTCATTTGAACCTCCTGACATTTGTCACCTTCATTATAGACAAATGTCAGGGGGATGTAAAATGAACGAATAAAAAACGAGCAGGATACGGTTACTTATCACCACGTAGGCGAATTGTCAGGCCTTTTAGGAAGTAACGCAGTAATTGGTCTCCACATTCGCGGTAGTTTTTATGACCTGGTTTGCGAAATACAGCGTTAAGTTCAGGCTTAGATACGCGAAAGTCAACAAGCTGATAAATTTCAATCATATCTGTATCTTTTAATTCAAAAGCCACGCGTAATTTTTTGAGCATAATATTGTTATTAAGGCGGCTATCAACTTCAGGTGCGGGATGATTTTCATCTTTTCCACGACGGTGATAAATTAAACCGTTTAGAAAATGCCCCATGACATTGTCGTTACATTCAACATATTCAGGCTCATTATCTTTTTTTAACCAAGCCACCATTTCTTCTTTTGTAACATCCAAATCTGCAAGTTTTACGATTTTAACCATTTGGGCGTCGCTTAAGTCCAACATATAGCGAACGCTGCGTAAAACATAATTATTAAGCATGGTATTGTATTATCCATTATCTATAAAAGTTAATTGGCTATTTATTGAGTAAGGCCAATAAAGTATTCACTATGACAATCAATGACAGGGTGAAATTGAAAAGGAATGTATTTTGAGAGAGGCATATTATGAGGGATTAACCAAGATAAAGCAAAGTGCTAAACGATGCTTTATCCTGAATAATAAGTTAACCGATGAAATAAATAAGGGAATAGAAAAATACTAAGGTAAGACCGACAGTTAACAGCATATTTTTCAATACTGAGGCAACAACGACACAGAATAACGCCCCCCATAAATAAGGATTATCTAGGAAGGAACGTAGCTCATGGTTTTCCAATAAGATAACAGGAGCACAAATTGCGGTTAATAAGCAAGGTGCTGAGTACCCTAACGCTTGACGAACCACAAGTGGGAGGCGTATTGGCAACTGTGGTATTAGAAAAATATAACGTAGAGTAAAAACAACCGCTGTTAAGGTAATAATTAAAAGCCAAATCATTTTTCTTCCTTCAATATACGTGAAACAGCCACTGATACAAACATCCCACCCACACCTGCGATAACAATAGCACTGCTAAAGGAGTACATTGAAAGTACGATAGCGACAACGAGCGAAAAGATAACGCCACAAAGTGTGCTTATTTTTCTGGTTAATGGAACGACGATTGCGAGCAAAGTTGCAACCACAGAAAAGTCGAGATGTAAGCGGCTCAAATCGCCCACAATATTGGCCATGGCAATCCCACAAAGGCTAGTAATTAACCAAACAAGATAAAAACTAAACCCAGCACCAAAGAGATAGGGAAAACTTAAACTCTGGCGTTTAGCAGCACTAATCGCAAATAGTTCATCAGTCAGCAAAAAGCCGATGCTAAGGCGCTGAGGTGTTGTAAAGTCTTTAACTTGGGGGCGCAAAGTCAGCCCATAGAGTAAGTGCTGGGAAGTAATAAAAAAAACAGAAATAACAATTGTGATATAGCCTGCACCCGAGTTAAGCAACCCAAGAGTGACTAACTGTGCTGCGCCTGCAAATACCATTGCAGACATCGCTACGCTTTGCCAGAAATCGAGACCAGTTTCGACAGCCATTGAACCCGCTAAAACTCCCCAAGGAATAACAGCGAGATTGAGAGGAGCGGTATGAACCGCGCCTGCCATCATCGCTTTTTGCCATTGATTATTTTGTTGTGACGCCATTTAAGCTAACCTTATTGTAGTTATGAGTACTTATATAATTTGATTGATTTTAAAGAGATAAAATATTAGTGGTGGGATATTTTAGTTTCATACAGGCTTTATCCGACTTTACTTCTAAATAGCACCGACTTTTATGTTATAACGCGAAACCTTAATCAAATCACTACTGCTATTTCTATTTATTCCATGGCATTAAATACTGTTTAAGATTTAAATTTTGGTGTTTATCTCTATTTGGCTGGCTATTTATAGCTAGCTTCTGATTAAGAGGTTTGTTTTGGGTTATTATTTCAATTTAATCCTCCGGTTCAATGTTGTTTGTCTAGTATTTTGCATTTAATTGGTTTTATATATCGTAATGCAATTATCAGGTAGTGATATCTTTTACAAGTCATGTAAAGCCTGTATCATAATAACCATAAAGAAACAATGTGAATTTTTTGTTATAACTTTTATTGAGTTAGCGGGTTTCCTATGCTTGAAAATCTCGGTATTACAAATTTATGGACTTATCTTATCGGTGTTATTTTTATTACACTGGTACCAGGCCCTAATTCTTTATTTGTTTTAACTAGCAGTGCAAAATATGGTGTGAAAAATGGTTATAAAGCCGCATTAGGTGTCTTTACAGGAGATGCTATCCTCATTTTTCTCTCATTTTTAGGCGTTGCATCTTTAGTAAAAACATCACCTATCTTTTTTAGTGTTATAAAATACGCAGGGGCAGCTTATTTATTTTATTTAGGGATGAAAACCCTGTATAGCGTATTATATAAAAAAGAAAATACAGGCGATGTTGATTCAATTATCTTAGAAACCAAGGGTACCTATAAAAAAGCTGTTTTTTTAAGTTTACTAAATCCTAAGATGATCATTTTTTATGTTTCATTTTTTATCCAATTTATTGACCCAGCTTACCCAAGTGCAGGTGTGCCATTTTTCATTCTTGGCCTAATTTTAGAAACCTGCAGCATGATTTACTTATCACTGCTGATCTTTGGTGCGGTTGCTGTAACGAATATGGTCAAACATAATAAAAAACTGTCTAAGTTCTCTAATAGCTGTATTGGTGCCGTATTCTTGATGTTTGGAGCAAAACTTGCACTAACCGCATAATGGTTTTATCAGAAATTGAATATCCTTTGGCGTAGGTTTTCCGTTAACCCATGGGGGTTCATTTGGAGCCCCGTCCTCAGAATACATAACTTGTTGCTTATAATAATCAAATGAGTTTTCCAATTTAGTCCCCTAAAAGTTTACAGCTAACCGTATCAACTAAGCATACGACAATTTATTTTGAAAGACCGCGCTTTGAATGCCCCATATTTTCAATAATTAACTCATCCTGCAAATCTTTTGGGCGCAGCAACAATCACATGGCTCAGGCTCGTTACCAAAAAAACGTTGATAAAATAGCAGAGCAGATTTCTCGTGGAGAATTGAAGCCCAGAGCTCGATTTACGATCCATAGAGCTTTTGCTAAGCAAGAGGGTATTTCATTAGTGACAGTGTCACAGGTGTATCGTGAGCTTACTGAAAAAGGCTTAGTGAGTGGTGAGAACAATAAAATCAGTCATTCTCTATATGGTGGACTTAGAATAAAGCACAAAAAATTTGATGTTTTTTATCGGATTAACGTCTAATAAGATGTATCAATAGAATAGTTAATGGAAAAATGATGTTAAAACACTTAATTGAAGTAGCAAAGCAATATGCTAAACCCGCCACCTTTAATGGTTATATAGAAACTGGCTATGTGGCTTCGGCATTAGAAACAGAAGATGGTGAGATCTATAGTGGTATCAGTATTGATTCTGCATGTTCACTTGGCTTTTGTGCGGAACATGCCGCTATTGCAGATATGCTTAAAAATGGCAAATCAGTCATTAAAGCCATTGTTGCCGTTGATGCTTCAGGTTGTATCGTGCCGCCTTGTGGGCGCTGCAGGGAGTTGCTAAGTCAGTTGTCGGATAAAAACCAGTCAACAGTCGTTGCTGTCAATGAAAACACGCAAGTGACATTAGCAGAGCTAATGCCATATGACTGGAAGGCAACAAGGTGTTAGGCTCGACACCAGAAATACAAGGTAAGAATGGCACAATAAAAAAGAGAAGTGGTGAGATGAGAAAGGAAATTAAACATTTTACGGCAACAGCAATGATCCGTAATGAGCATGGTGAGTTTTTATTACACGAACATCAAAAACTTGGTTTTTGGTTACCCCCAGGTGGCCACATTGAAGAGAATGAAGAACCACAACATGCTGTTTTTCGAGAAGTTCTTGAGGAAACAGGGCTAGAGTGCCGAGTGATTAGTTGCGGTTTGCCATTTGCCTCACAAGTGCATGATTCATCTCATACACAAGTACTACCGTTGCCCATTGCTATTTTGAAAGAATTTATTGCGGATAAAAAGAGAGGAAACCATTGGCATATTGATATGATTTACTTATGTGAGCTATTACCCTCATCACAACCGCCTTTTGCTCCATTTGAATGGGTGCCATTTGAGAAACTCACCAAACTCAATATTCCTGAAGATGTTATTGAGTTGGCGAAAGTGGTTAATGAATACTATCGGTTGCAGGGCAAATAGCGATCATTTGTGTGAATATAAGATTAATTTACATTAAAGAATAATAAAGATAATCCCAATAGAATGAGTAGAGTACCAATTGTTCTATCCATAACGAATTGGTAGTTAAGAATTTTGTTTCGTACTACAGGTGTTGCAAAGAAAATAGCAATTAGACTAAACCAAAGCCAATGAGCGAAAGAAATAAATAGGCCATAACTCAAATTTAACCAAATTGAGTTCTGTGTACTGATAACTTGGCTATACACAGAGACCACAAAAAACATGGTTTTTGGGTTTAACGCATTCGTTAAAAAACCATTTTTAAATGCATTTAAGGCCGATAATGGCTTTGAGGTGGTCTTGTCTGAGGATATTTTGACTTTATTAGTCAATGATTTAAACCCGATGTACACCAAATAAAATACACCAATAAGTTTAACGATTAAGAATAATGTTGGTGAACTCAAAATGACTAAAGTGATGCCGAAAACGGTATAAAACACATGAACTTGCACACCTATAGCGATACCTAGCGCACACAGTAAGCCTGTTTTAATTCCATAGGTATAACTATTACGAGTTACCATAGCAAAGTCCGGTCCCGGACTAATAACAGCTAAAATGGTTATAGTCGCTACTGCAATAATTTCATTCATATTAATTTCCTAAAAGGTAATAAAAACAGACCAAAAATGTATTTTTTTTGAAATCGCTTGTTTATTTATTGTTTTTATTATCAATAGATTGAATAAAACTAAAAAGCGATTTATCCTGACGCAAATCTGTCAGTTTTAGTTACCTATATATGAAACTACCACCATTAACGTCATTACGTTTTTTTGATACTGCTGCAAAAGCAGGCAGTTTTGTGCAAGCGGCACATGAGTTGAATGTGACTCATAGTGCGATTAGCCGACAAATTCGTTTATTAGAAGAATACCTTGGTGTTGAGTTATTCGAACGAAGGAACCGTGCTGTTTTTTTAACAGCGAACGGCCAAATATTGTTACAAACCACTAGTTCGATATTTGAACAGCTCAAAGATGGTATTGAAAAGATAAAAAACAGCACATTTCCTGATGTTGTTAGCTTGTCTTGTGAACCAACAATTGCAATGAAATGGTTAATACCTCGACTTACGCATTTTTATCAGCAATATCCTCATATTACAGTACATTTAGTCGCAGCTGGTGGTGTAATTGATTTCACAAAAACGAACGTTGATTTAGCATTGAGGCGTAATGATTTTAAATGGAATGACAATCTTTGCGCGGTAAAAGTGTGTTCAGAACGAATGGGAGTCGTGGTTCGGCCTGAACTTGATTTTAAGAAAAACGCTAGTCATATAGCACTGCTATCAACCACATCTAGACCCAATGCATGGGAAACTTGGCAAAATATAAAAGAAATAGCGCTTCAAAATAGTAAAACTATTACATACGAGCACTTTTACTTGTGTATTCAAGCGGCCTTAGCTGGGCAAGGGGCGGCTCTCGCGTCATTTTTGATGGTTGCCGACGAAATACAATCGAAACAATTAGCCGCGCCATATGGTTTTATTGAAGATAATTCAGCGTACTATTTATTGTCATCGAAACCTGTTGAGCAAGGTAGTGCAGCGGCTATTTTTACGCAGTGGCTAATTGAACAGGTGAATATCAGTATTGAAACTCTGATAGATAAAAGATAATTAGCTATCAAAAAAAGAAGGTTTGGTTATAAAGCCAGCGAGTCTTAATGAAAAATAAATAATTTATGCCATAACCTTTTCTTTGCATGCTATATTTCTCGGCTAGGTCTAGTGTTTTATGTCGGAGCAAATAATGAGCAAAATACGAGTCGGTGTTATTTTTGGTGGTCGATCAACAGAACATGAAGTTTCACTACAGTCCGCTAAAAATATTATCAATGGGTTAGATCGCAATAAATTTGATGTATGCCTTTTGGGGATTAATAAAGAAGGGCAATGGCATGAATATAACGAATCTGATTATTTATTGCATGGTGATGATCCCTCTCGTATTGCGTTAAATACGCCTAAGCGAGCCATCGCACTTGTTCCAGGTAAAACGAGCGAGCAATTTATTTCGTTAGAAGATGCCAAGCCATTGCCACAAATCGATGTTATTTTTCCTATTGTTCACGGTAACTTAGGCGAAGACGGCTCGTTGCAAGGGTTATTGCGCATGGCGAATTTGCCGTTTGTAGGCCCAGGTGTTTTAGGCTCCTCTGCCTGCATGGATAAAGACGTTACCAAAAGATTACTTAGAGACGCAGGCTTAAATATTGCTCCATTTATAACAGTGCTCAAAAATGAACGTGCAACAACTGAATATGAAGCGACCGTGGCGCAATTAGGCTTACCACTTTTTATTAAGCCAGCAAATCAAGGTTCATCTGTCGGGATCAGTAAAGTCAGCACTGAATCGGAATTTAACGCGGCGCTGGATTTTGCCTTCTTATTTGATATGAAAGTCCTTATTGAAAGCGCAGTAAAAGGGCGTGAAATTGAGTGCGCCGTATTGGGTAATGAAGAACCTCTTGCCAGCCCTTGTGGTGAAATCGTATTACACGACAGTTTCTATGCGTACCACACTAAATATATTGATGAAAATGGTGCTTCTGTCGTGGCTCCTGCACAATTAGATGATGCAGTGAGTGATAAAATACGTGAGATTGCCTTATCTGCGTACCGCGCACTAAATTGCAGTGGAATGTCCCGTGTGGATGTTTTCTTAACGGAAAACAATGATGTAGTCATCAATGAAATCAACACATTGCCTGGCTTTACAAATATCAGTATGTATCCAAAATTGTGGCAGCAAGGTGGTATGACATACCCACAATTAATCAGCCGACTGATTGAGTTAGGAATTGAAAAATTCCAACAAACTGCGATGTTAAAAACGGCATGTGATGAGCTTTAATCGCTGAGTAAAATACTAACTATCTCGGTGGTTTTTATGACTACCGAGATGTTTCTTAACCCTGAACTTGAGCTTTCATCTGCTGTAAAAATAAATTTGTTTCTTTTGGAGAAGTGAGCCGAACAAACTGAATATGGCGTAAATTGAGATTTGCCATATGACTTAGGTTTCTTTTCTTATTTGGATAGTAGGTCTTTAGCAGCCACAAAATTATCGAATCGCGGCTGAAAAATGCATTTTTCCAACGTTCTTTATTGCCTGTATCTTCCCACAGCTCTTGCCCAGAAAAAATGCGCGCTAATGTACGCGTAATAGACTGATAAAGGGTTCGAGGCAAGGAGTAATCCAACCAAACCACCATATCAACCTCTTTCCATTTAATGGGTTGAGTCCGTGTATAGTTTCCATCAAGGACCCATCCAGACCCCGCGTTATCTAATGCAGCGGTGAGTTTCTGGCTAAGCTCATCATCCGAAGAACCTTGCCAATTTGCTAGCCAATATAAGCTATCTAACTCAATAGGAGGGACATTTAACAACAAAGAAAGTTGCTGGCAAAGGGTACTTTTACCGCTGCCACTCGTGCCAATAATATTAATTTTCATATGTAAACATCAGACGGATTTTGTTATTAGGATTGATTTGGAATGGCTGAATCTGGAACCATTGCCTGAGCAATGATCCCAGATTAGATGCCTCTACAAGTAACTCAATTGTTGTAAATTATTTGCACCAGACATAATTGATATAGCGGAATAGTGGCTCAAAACCGAATTTTTTATATAGGTCAAAACCTGCTTCAGACGCATCTAGGAAGCAGTGCTCTACGCCTTGCTGGCGGCAAAATACAAGTGCGTAATCAATGAGTTGTGAAGCGTAGCCATTACCTTGGTAGCTTGGCTCAGTACCAATATCATCAAAACGGGCTAACGTTCCTTCAATCGTCACAGTCATTGAGGTCGCAGGCTCGCCATTGACGAGTAACACAAGGTGAAACTGTGGAGCGCCTTGCTGTAGTGCATCTTCATGATAACGCACATATTCCTGAATAACCTGGTCGTGCTCTTCTGACAGATAAAATGCAGAAACCAGAGGCTTTGCCCACAAGGACAGATCGTGATTCGCTAAGACGATATCGACTTGGTTATCAGGCAGTTCAACTTCATTTTGCTTAGCTAAGGTTAATGCCATCGCAGTAGTGACGCTGTCACGTTTATACCCTAAAGATTCGGCTTCATTAACCACCTGCGGGAGCATCTCTTCGGGGATCACTAAGGTATGGTTTTTCTTCTGTGAAACAAACAGGTTGTGAGCCTGCATAAAGGCGTGACTGGTCGAGTCAGGCTGCAAATAAATGAAGTTAAACGCCGGCGAATTAAGGGGCGTTAAATAGCAAATTGTGTGTTGTGCAATCTGGATACTATGTTCACAAATAGATGTCCAAAACGTTTTTTCAATCGATTGATAATGTCTTAAATAGTACAACGGAATATTCATTTGTCAGTTACCTGATACAAAACGAGTTAATCGATATGGGCCAAGGGCAGCTTGTTCTATTCCATGCAAGATTTCATCTTGAGCCAATTGGCATATCAAAGGCGCTAGCGTGATCGCAGCGTGCATACTGATAATATATAAACCTTCGAAATCAGCAACTTTTCCGACAATTGGCATCTCATCTTTAGGCATAGGTCGCATTCCTATGAAAGCGTTTTCAAGATTTAACGTATGACTACCTATAAATGAATTTTTAATCGTTGTAAGGGCGTTTTGTGCGATAGCCACCGCATTGTGCTCAGGTTTTTCACTAATATAGTCTTCAGCACAGAGTATTTTACCTGAACCTGCTGGCCGTAGCTCCATTTGTGGTGTCGAAATGATATGTTGAACCAATGTTTGCTCGGTGGAGCCATTGATATGCACAATGATAGAGGGAGAGGCTATAACAGGTAATTCAACATGTAGCGATTCCATAAGTGCAGTCGCGTCTGTACCCGCAGTCACGATAACCTGTTCAGCCCAAAAAGTATCTGTTTGAGTCTTTACGCCAATGATGCGTCCACCTTCCTGCAAGATAGCTTGAACTTCCTGTTCAGGTAAGTAAATAACGCCTTGTTCAATAGCAAAGGATAATAGCGTTTTTGTTGCATGAATGGGGTCAACACTACCTTCATCTGGGCAAAATGCAGCGAGTTCAGGTAAAACAGATAAGCAAGGTTCCATCTTGTGAACGGTTGACTTGTCCAATAATTCGACATTAAATCCACTCTGTTGGTGGTGGTAGACATATTCTGCAGTTGCTGAATCTGTTTCTTGCCAGCTGAGAGCACCTGTCCACTGGATATTTAACTTTCCATCAGTGTGTTCATCGAGTTCATGCCATGCAACAAGCGCCTGTTGGCGAAGTTGGCTATATGCATCAGGCCTTCCATATGACACATTCAACCAAGCGAAAGCGTGCTGTGTAACACCTTGGCCTGCGTGCGCTTTATCAAGCAAAATGACCTGCTTATCAGATTGTTTTGATAAATACCAAGCTAATGTTGTACCAACAAAACCAGCTCCAATAATAATAATATTTTTTTTATGAGTCGGGTCCATTAAGCCTCAGTGTTTACAAGGAAATCGTTAGCAGGAAAATTAGAAAGGATTTTAATAGTTTAATGAATAATTATATAGATGAAACCTATAAATAAAGCACGATTACACCCATTTTTATCAGATACGAACAATTGATGACAGAAAACGGAGAATAGGGCTACAACCTAGTAGCCCAATGAGACTAAAAAATTAAACACGGATAAAACGAGTCACAAAAGCAATAATAACTAATAGTGCAGAGATTAATAATAATGCAGTCGCCAACGATAGTTGGAAAGCAACAAAACCAATAGCAGCTGGTCCCGCCAAAATACCTAAATAGCCTAAAGTAGAAATTGCGGGTACGGCAAGAGCCTCTGGCATCGTTTTTTGCTTCCCTACAGCAGAAAACATCACCGGTACTATATTAGATGAACCCGCACCGACTAATGCAAAACCCATGATGGCCAATATGAGATGAGGAGATAAAACAGCAATAACAAAACCGAGGCAAGCAAGTAAAGCACCTAAAAATACGACACGTGCGGAACCGACTCGCATAACAATTTTGTCGCCCAGTAATCGGCCAATAGTCATGGTTGTAGCAAAAGCAGCAAACCCTAAACCGCCTAAAGTCTCTTTTAATCCATGGTGTTCAATTAAGAATACAGCACCCCAGTCAAGTACTGCGCCTTCAGCAAGAAAAACGGCAAAACAGACGATGCCAATCACCAAAACAACGCCTTTTGGGATAGCGATAAGCGGGCCAGTTGGGGCATTAGCGTAAGGGATTAAACCGTTATAGCAAATAGCTAACAAAACCACTGCAACAACTGAAATGATGATTGATGACATTGTTGCGGAAGCACCAAGTAGCAAAACTAAACTCATGGTACCTGCACCCGCGATGCCACCGACACTATAAAAACCATGAAAACCAGACATGATTGGTTTATCAGATGATTTTTCAACAATCACTGCTTGAATATTCATCGCGCAATCCGTTAAACCAATGAAAATCCCAAATAATAATAAGGCAATAATGATAAAGTTAACTTGCGATAAAGAGGATAAAATGGGGAATAACAAACTAAAGGCGATGGTGGAAAAAACCATTAAGCGGCGGCAGCCAAACTTGGCAGCTAATGCTCCAGTCACTGGCATCGCAATAAGTGCCCCTCCACCAAAACATAATAGCAGCATGCCAAGGGTAGCATCATTTGCTCCTGTGTTTAGTTTGACATAAGGAACAATGGCCGCCCAGGCTGCGGTAACAAAACCAGCAATAAAAAAAATAATTCGAGTAGAAATTTGCTCCCTTTTAGCGGGTATTAAAGATATATGGCTATTAACTTGTTGAGTAGATTGCATTTTATAGTACTTCTTAAAAAATAAAATTAACTACCTGTATTTAAGATAGTCAGAATTTGTTCATGAAGATATGGACAGCCCGTTGCAACAACGGCACCGCCAGCTTCGGCTCGGTTGCCATCCAATGTAGTCACTATGCCACCCGCACGTTCTATAATAGGGATTAATGGAACAATATCATAAGGTTCCAGTGCGAATTCGACACAAATATCGATTCTACCTGCTGCTAACATTGCCATTGCATAGCATTCTCCTCCATAGCGAGTCATAAGTACCTGTTTCTCCAGCGCCATAAAATGAATGTCTGGGCGTGCTGCAATAGGTTCTGGTGATGTGGTATGCAAAATGGCTTGCTCGAGTTTGACTTGCTTGCGAGTAGATAAGCGATATTGCCCGTGAGAGCTACTGGTCCAGCTCCCGTGTTGGTCAGCCCAAAAGCGTTCGCCAATATAGGGTTGGCTCATCATCCCCATAACCGCTTTGCCATGTTCAGTTAGGCCTATCAGGTTTGCCCATAAAGGAAGACCACAAAGGAAAGGGCGGGTTCCATCAATGGGGTCAAGCACCCATTGAATGGGACCAGTACCCGTTATTCCATACTCTTCACCCATGATAGAATGCGTTGGGTAATGTTTGGATATCAGTTCTCGCATGGCTTTTTCTGCTAGCTTATCTGCTTGAGTGACCGGGTCGAAGCGATAGTTCTCTTTGGGTTTGTTTGCAATAACGCTGAGTTCATGTGTTCGATAGTATTCAAGGGAAATTTTACCGGCAGTATTTGCAAGCTCATGTAAGAAAAAGCTATCTGGTAACGGAGAGTGCGCCATTTAGTTGTCCTCGAGTGCTTGAACAAGATAGTGTTTGACATCTTTTCTTGCTCGATTATGATCGATAAAAATAGTTAATGAGGAATTCCATGCTCGATTATGTCGCTTTTCCAGAACAAAGGCAAAATAAAATTCGCCAGCTACTACAAGATGAAGGGCGAGTGGTTTGCACGACATTAGCCCGTGAAATGCAAGTTTCAGAGCATACTATTCGTAGGGATTTAAATGAACTAGCACAAGAAGGCGTTTGCCGCCGAGTCCATGGTGGAGCGGTTAGTATGCTTGAAGAAAAGGGCGCATTCGAGCAGAGAACGGCACAAAACCAAGATGAAAAGATCAAAATAGCGAAGGCTTGCAATAAACTAGTCAAACAAAATACCTGTATTTTTATTGATTCAGGTTCAACTAACTTAGAAATCGCTCGTTATTTACCTTCAGAACTATCGTTAACGGTTGTGACTCACTCTCCATCAATAGCATTGGAATTAATGAAAAAACCACTATATGAAGTGATTTTAATTGGTGGGAAATTAAACCGCCAAGTTGGCGCGAGCATTGATATTTCTGCAGTAAATCAAATAAACCAAATTCATTTTGACCAATGCTTTATTGGTGGCTGTGCTTTAGATCCACAAATGGGGGTCTCGATATTCGATTATGAAGAATCTAAATTTAAGAAAATCCTTTTTGAGCGCAGTAATCAAGTTATTATGGGAGTGACCGCGGACAAGTTACCCGGGGTCGCGAGGTATAAGATTGCCAATTGTGATCAAATTTCAATCTTAGTTATGACAACAGAATTGAATAAACAAACGGCTGACTTGTTTACTAATATGGCAATAAAGATCGCACAAGCATAGGCCATTATATCTAACGTTTATCTTATATCGTGAGGGCATTTTAGGTGCTATTTGTTATAAAAAACTCAATATAATATCGTCGAAAGGCCCTTACAAAACATGATGAGTGTATGATGAAATTAAAAATTGCCGTGTTGTTATTTTCAACTTATTCGTTAAGTGTATTTGCTCAGGATTTACCTGTGAATATGCAAACTCTTCACCTAGCGGGCAAAGAAATAAACTATTACTTAATCCAAAAGCAAGCAGAAAAATCAAAGGATTTATTAGTTTTATTACAGGGTTCTGATTGTAAAAGTGTTATTAATAACCCAAATATGTTGAAAAACTTCGGTGTTGTATTTCCTGATAATGATATTTTATTAGTTGAAAAAACAGGGCTAAACAGTCATGTGGGGACTAAAGATGAAGAAGCTTCAGAAGAAGAATGCCCTGTTGACTATATGTCGAAAGACTCGCCATTAGAACGCGCCAATAATTATATAGTGGTATTAAAACAATTGAAAAATGATTACCAACACATCGTGCTATTAGGCGGAAGTGAAGGTGCGTTGGTGACTAATTTAATTGTTGCTCAAGAAAACTTTATTACCGCATCCGTTGCATTGAATGTTGGTGGTCAATATTTTATCAATGACGTATTGTACAGTATTGAAAATAATACACCTAAAGAAGAGGTTGCAAACTCAAAAGAAGGTTTTAAACAATTTGCAGAAGCGGTAAAACAAAAGCAATTAAATAACGACCAATTTGTCAGTGGACATGGTTCAAAATGGTGGTATGAGATGCTTACCATTGATAATTCAAAACTTATCCAGTCAGTCAAAACTCCACATTTAGTGATACAAACAATGGCGGATACCAATGTGGATGCTCATGGTACAGATAATATGATGCAACAAATCCGTAATCCCCATGTTAGTTATCGAGCATATCAAGATTTAGACCATTTTTTCAAAGATAAAAATGGGCAATTGCAGACAGAACAAATTGTGACAGATATTCAACATTGGTACCAAACGGTGACAAAATAAAGTGGATATATTAGTGGAATTACTCCCATTATTATGTCACCCCCGAACAATTAGGCACCTCGGTTATTAAGATGCATTTAATAAAATCACTCTGCAATGTAGCTGTAGTAATTAAATATAGGTTCAAAACCCAGCTTTTTGTAGATAGATAATCCATCGCTGGATGATTCTAATACACACTGTTTAACCCCTTGCTGATGGCAAAGGTATAGCGCATGTTTAATAAGTAAAGTCGCTAGCCCTTTACCTTGGTATTGAATATCAGTACCAATATCATCAAGTCGAGCTGTTTGATTATTAAATGTCATAGTTAAGGTTGAGACTGGTTGCTGATCTGCAAATAAGACTAAATGCACCATATTAGTTTGTTTATCAAGCGCTCTCTGGTGATAACGAATATACTCGTCGGTAACAGTTGAGTCACTTTCATCTGTATCAGAATCGACAGGGAATGCTGTAATTAAAGGCTGAGCCCAATCTTTCAGTTGTTCATTGCTCAGTGCTACCTGAAAACCAGAATTAAGCTGTGGTGGTGAATTGTATTGTGATAAAGCCTCTTGCGGCAAAATCATTGCGGTTGATTCACCATCTGCGATTAATCCACGTGTCGCTATTTCCGTCTCAAATACTGAAAGTACCTGTTCATGAACAACCAATACATAAGGTTTAGCTTGCTGTTTGAATAACGTTTCGGCCTTTTCGTAATCTGAAATGAGAGCGCCTTGGTGGAGATAAATATAATTAAATATAGGTAATGGCAGCTCAGAAAAATAAGCACTAGTTTGGTTGCTGATTTTCACCGCATTTGCACATATTGCAGCCCAAAAATAGTGTTCTTGTTGATAGAACAAATTTTCATTGTTATTCATTATGTGTACTCAATTTATTGTAGTAGATAATATTTTTATAGTTTGATTGTATATAAAACTGAGTGTTCACTATAGTGTTCGTAAAATTGGAAGCACAAAAAGAACCATTTTATTGCAATTTATTAGGTTTATAAGAAAATAGGGGCTCCTAACAAAGGCATTGCATAAGAAATAAGAGAAATATTATGAATAACGCCCCAGACACGATAACCTTTTTTGAGCGTTTACTTCCATTGGTGGTTTCCGGTAAAAAAATTATCACTATCCGTGATAAAAGCGAGAGCCATTATATCCCTGGGACTATTGTGAAGGTATACGCGTTGGAAACAGACGAATATTATACTGATATTAAAATACTGTCGGTAGAGCCAATTTTTTATGATGACATTTCTGAATACCATGCTAAGCAAGAAGCCATGAGTCTAGAGACGTTGAAAGCGCTTATCAAAGAGATTTACCCAAACGAGCCATATTTATACGTAATTACTTACCAGTTGCGAAATAGCACTGACTGATCACGAATATAGTTTTTTTGCAATTTGTAAAAATGCCTTCGTTGCAGGTGATGCTTGGTTTTCGTTATTAACAGCAAAAGCAATACTACGCTTAACCGGTGGGTTAAGGGGTTTAATCACGATGTCTTGAAGATGAGCAGGAATTGCTAATTGTGCAACAATAGAAATTGCTTCTCCCCGAGCTACGAGTGTAAAAGTGCTTAGCAATTGCTTTGTCTTAAATTGAATTTTTGGCGTTAATTTCTGTGAATGAAATAAATCTAGAACGATTTTTCCAGAACCCGCTTGGGTTAAATTAAATGGGTAATCACAAAGCTGCTTCAAAGAAATAGAAGGTTCATTTGCCAGAGGATGGCCTAATGGCAGTATAGCAACCATTTGGTCATCTTTGACTTTAAACGTATCAAAGCGTTCATCGGGTAGAACGACAACACCAACGTCAATTCGCTTTTCTTGTAACCACTGTGTAATGGTTTCATCATCGCCTTCATCAACCATAATATTTATCAATGGATATTTTTGGCGAAACTTATCGAGTAATGGCGGTAGGAGCCCTAAAGATGACCCCGGACCAAAAGAACCAATTCGCAAAATACCCGCCTTCAGACCATTTGCAGCAAATGCTTCTTGCTTCATCGCCTCCTGAATATTGAGCATATTATGAGCTCTTAATAAGAGTTTTTTTCCTATCTCAGTTAACGTGGTTTGATTTTGCTCTCGAGTAAATAACACGACACCAAGATCTTTTTCAAGGGATTTTACCGCGTGTGAAATGGCCGATTGAGAGATGTTTAATTTCATTGCAGCAAGCGTAAAACTTTTGAGTTCGGCTACTATTGTGAATATTTCAAGTTGGCTTAATGTCATGAGTAAATGCTCATTAGGATATGACTCAGCATTAAGGTTAGCTTATCCATCATGTAAAGAGAAGCGAAATATGAGTTGATAACAGGGAATACACGGATGAGCAATATAACAGAAATGAAAAGACGACCAAGTAATTTTATATTTTTCCAAATGGTATGTGTATCTGTCATTTGGGGAGGAACATTCATTGCAGGTAGGGTTATTCAACCTGAAATTTCACCGTTATTATCCGCGACGGTGCGTTTTCTTTTTGCCAGTATTTCGTTGGTTCTTGTCATTATACTCGGTCGATTAGGTTGGAAACGAATAAATAAAAGGCAGCTATGGCAGATTATGTTATTAGGGGCCAGTGGCGTGTTTATTTATCAAATTTTATTTTTTTATGGTTTACAAATTATTCCTGCGTCAAGAGCCGCATTATTAGTCGCCATTAACCCTGCCATGATAGCGTTCATTTCTTTTCTTCTTTGGCAAGAAAAGGTTTCATTGAAAAAAGGTGCTGGGATTACGTTATGTGTTGTTGGGGCAATAATCTTGTTATCAGATAAAGCGCCGAGCAGTGATGTTTTTATGGTTAGTAAAGGAGATCTAGCTATTCTAGGATGTGTAGTTAGTTGGGGGATTTATACTGTAACAGGTAAAAACGTTATTAAAGAAATAGGAGCATTACATACGGTAACTTACGCTGTGTTATTTGGGACTTTGTTATTGATAGTAACGTCGTTGTGTCTCGATATCACATTAGATACGGTATCATTATTTTCTCTAAAAGATTTAGTGAGTTTGGGCTATTTGGGTATTTTGGGATCAGCAATAGCTTACGTCTGGTATTATCAGGGGGTCTCACAATTAGGGGCTGCGGGTGCAGGGGCATTTATTGCACTAAATCCGCTGAGTGCGGTTATTGTGGGAACTCTATTTCTTAATGAGCAAATCAGCACAGTGATTTTTATTGGCGGAATATTAATTGTTTTCGGAATACTTATTGCGAATAAAAAATAATATAAAAATAGGCCAAGTAGAGGCCTATTTTACGTTTATTTAAATTGTTCTTGGTGCTTTAAAATAAATTCTTTAAGTGATGTCGGTGCTTTGCCTGTTATTGTTTGAAAATTATCGAAAACGATTCCTGAGCGGTCTAATTTTCCATTAGTGAAATCTACGTAATGGTCATAGATACTTTTCATATAGGCGAGCTCTAAATTATTTTTAAGGGCATGTTGCCAAAATTCATCGGGATTTTCTGCCTGATAGCTGAAAGGGATCCCCAACTCTTCTGTTAATAACTCAGCTATTTGTGTGTAATTTCTATTCTCATAACCAAGGCGATAAATTTGGCCTGCGTGCTGTTGCGGATTAAGTAAGCAATAAGCCGCAAGTTCAGCAACATCGGCACAGTCTACCCAACTGAGTACCGCATTGCCAAAATAAGAGCGCAAGACACCTTTTTGTAAGTTCTCATCCCCTTGATAACCCAGTAAGTTTTGCATATAAGATTCGGGGCGAAGGTGAGTAAATTGTATTCCTGACCATTCAATATAGCGTTCAATAAGTTGGTGCCATGCCCAATGTGCCACTTGCGCGTTATCGTCCCCACAGGCACCTAAATGCACGATATATTTCACGGCTGATTTTTTTGCGATATCAACAAAAACCTTACTTTGTACAAGCATATCAATGGTATAGCCTGTCATCATGAAAACAGAGTCGATATCTTGTAAAGCGGTTTCAATAGTATCTGGCTTATCATAATCCATAACAACAGTTCGATAAGGTGTGTTCTTCAATTTAGCAGGATCTCTAACCGCTAAAACAATATCATGATAGCCTTTTTCCTGTAATAATTGAACGAGGTAGTGACCAACTTGGCCTGTTGCACCAGTGATAAGAATTGTATTTTTCATGAATATCCTATAGTGACAATATATTCAGTTAAAGTGTTTTGCTCATAATATATTCAAGAGATTGCTGAGTTTCGCTTGTAAATAAAATTTCTTTCATAATATGCATATCGTTTGACTGATAAAATGTCATTGCTCGATTGTTACTTGCGAGAACATCTAGCCATAGCAAAGAGTCACCTTGCTGTTTTGCGAGCGCTTCAATTAATTTAAATACGATTTTTCCATAACCTTTACCTGTAGCACTAGGAGAAAAGTAAAGTTTATTTAATAAAGTACCAGCTAAATCGGTTTCAGGTATACAGGAGTGATAGGTTAGTTTTACTAAACCGATTGGGCTTGTATTTTCAATAATATACCAATCAATATACTGTTGATTAAGGTCTGCAGTGATTTTAGCTGTGCTGTACTCTTGACTTAAATATGTGTTAAGTTCATTTTGGTTATTCCATAATGTAGCAAAATGATGCAAATAACTTTCCGTACCTATTTTATGTAGCAATAATGCATCATGTTTCGTGGCTTTTCTTAGTATATGGGGAACTTGGTTCATAAATGTTTTCTCCTGTGCTTTATCAGTGTATAGCAATCAATTGATAAACGTCATAGAAGAAGAAAAGTAGAGCACTTTTGGTACTAAATAAGAAGAAAAAAGGGCAACTTAGCCCTTTTAACTGATAACTATTTAATTGTTTGGCTAATATCTGAGTAAGCAAATAATGCTTGAGCTCCACCAGTATGAATAAACAGAACGGGAGTTTTTTCTTCCGAGTTTTCTAAGTAGTCAATTAATCCAGCCATGGCTTTACCGGTATAAACTGGGTCTAATAAAATACCTTCTTGCCTCGCTAATAAATTGATTGCAGCGAGGCCTTTTTGGTTTGGCATTCCATACATCGGGGCAAAGAAATTATCCCATAATTGTACTTTTGGGGTTTTCGTTAGAGCCAGACATTGAGCCAACTCGGTTTGTAACTTCTCGACTTTAGGGGCTTGGTCTTGCTGCTTTCTTGAAACGGTTACGCCAATCACTTGGCTTTGTGGTAATAGTTCTTGCAAACCAATGGCAAGCCCTGCGTGTGTCCCAGCACTCCCAGATGCAACAATAACTTTATCAAATTCTATATGTTCTGGCTTCTGTTGAGCTATCTCAATAGCACATTGAATATAGCCTAAAGCACCTAATACATTTGACCCACCCACAGGAACAATATAGGCATCTTTAAGAGAAAGAGTTTCAATTAGTGCTTCCATTTGAGATTGTGGGTCAGTTAATTCATCACACATGACACAACGAGTGGCAAATAAGTCGGTTAATAATTTATTACCATTATGCAGAAAGTTAGGGTTATCACTTTGAATTGGATTTTCTAACAAAGCGACGCATTCAAGCCCATACATGGCAGCAACAGCCGCAGTTTGGCGGACATGGTTTGATTGAATTGCCCCCGCAGTAACAATAATCTTTGCTTTTTTGGCTAATGCATCGGCCATTAAAAATTCGAGTTTACGTAATTTATTCCCCCCCATGGCAAGAGGGGTCATATCATCACGTTTTATATAGATCTCACGGCCAAACTTATGCGATAAATTATTTAATCGATTAAGAGGAGTCGATGCGTTAAGTAAATCTATTTTTGCGAACTGTACTAATTGTTGTTGAAGAGACATCTAAACTCCCAATAATTAATAAGAGAAACCAAGGTAAAGGTAAATAGCAAGTACAACACTGGCCGTTACAAGTGCATAAGGCATTTGTGTTCGGATATGTTCAATATGTTCGCAGTCTGTCGCCATTGAGGCAACAATAGCATCCGCAGAGATTGGAGAGGTCATATCACCAAATATTGAGCCAGAAATTGCTGCACCTATCATATATTCAACAGGCATTCCTACAGACAGGCCTAATTGAACTCCGATAGGGATCATTATAGCGAAAGTTCCCCAAGAGGTACCTGTTGCTAAAGACATAATGGCGCTAATTATAAAGATAAAGCCAATAGAAAACCCTGGCGCCATAACGCCCTGAGTAACTTCAGCAATATAAGCACCTGTATTTAACTCAGCAGAAACATTTCCCATTAAGAATGCTAAAATCATAATTGAACTAATTTTTAGCATGTTGGCATAACCGATAAACAACTCTTTGAAGAACGCATCAATATTTAATAGGCGTCGGCCGACAAACCAACAGAAAGAAACCACTGTACCAAACATGACACCCCAATATACGGAAGTCGATCCACTTCCTTTGCTAAAGTCACCGTCGCCTGTAATATACAGAGCAATAGGTACCATTAACACCGTCGATAAAATAGGAATAAAAAAGTTTAATGAGGAATGAGCATTAGGATGGTCAATAATCTCTTCTTCGCTATCTTGGCTTTGTAATTGGGAAATATTCCCTGCAATGAAATTCTGTTGATATTTTTCTTCCGCTTTTTTCATGGGGCCCCATGAAACGTTAGTGAATACATAGAATAGAATAGTTATAATGGATAGCCATGCCATCAAGTTGTATCCAATCGAAGTAATTAAAATATCAAAAGGTTCACCTTGAATCAGCCCTTGGGATATTTGTACCCCGATTAACCCCATTATTACCGCTCCCCAGCCATTAATAATGGCGGAGGAACAAACAGAAACACACGCCGTTTGGATAATATAGGACATTTTTTCAGGGGCAACGCCATATTGTCGTGCGAGATTCTTAGTTGAAGCTCCGGCTACTAGCTGGTTAATAGAGCTTTCAATAAAAATAAGAGAGGTAATGATAATGGCGAGCAATTGAGTAGATTTACGGTTTTTAATCAGTTTTGTTTTATTTGTGAGTAACTGAACTAGAGCGCGAACTCCGCCTGTAACGACAACAAGTCTCATGATCCCACCAATCATGACCATAAAGACAATTGTTCGCGTATTCCCCGCCGATGAAAACGTATCAATAATACCATCAACAGTACCTTGCACACCTAATAGTAGATTGTGGTCATGAATAACAGTAAAACCAACGAGTATTCCTAACATTAATGAAAGCATGACTTGGCGAGTTAATATCGCCAAAATTATCGTCACAATGGGGGTAATAACGGTCCAAATACCATAGTCCTGCATGTGTTTACCTGTGATCCTAGTGAAAGTATGAATTTTATAATTATCGAAAAATCATAGCATTAATAGGAACACGGTAGAATAATTTTATTCAGCTTGAAATGAGTTGTGGCAATAAATTAATAAGAAAAAGGCCAAACAGATAAATGCTGGCCATATGTATAGATGGAATCAAATATTACTGTCGAGCTTGCCACTCTTTAGCGGTTATTTTACTGACATCTTCTGTCTTAGTTTCACCAATTAATTCAATAAATTGAGGTTCAAGAGTTGCATAGTATTTGAAGCCACATTTTTCTTGGGCAATTTTAGATTGTTCGTTACCTTGAAAGTAACCGCACCATAAATTATCTAATTTTAAATTAGTGAATGCATGGTGCATGATGGCGTTAATTGATTCTGGTATAAGGCCTTTACCCCAGAAGGGTACACCAATCCAATAACTAACTTCTGCATCATTTTCCCCAATGGGGAAATTACTTTCATGGCTAAATGATAATCCAATCAGACCAATAGCTTGGTTTTCATTTTTTAACGTTACAGCGTAAATTTCATCACGCATAAAAATATTCTTGATGATAGAAAGACTCTCTTCTTCACTTTTATGAGCTGGCCAACCTGCGATTGGGCCAACTCTTTCATCTCTTGCATAGAAATATAAATCAGCGGCATCTGTTTCTTGCCAAGGACGCAATACTAACCTATTTGTTGTAAGTACCATTTTCTAGTCTCTTCGTAAGGTGTTTTTAAACTTGGAGACCATTTTAGGTATTTATGGAAATAAAATAAGGGCGTAACTTGTTCATTTTGGGTACTTATGGCAACTTTTTTGTTATGCTTGCGTCATATGAAGCAAATTAAAGCACAATAATCATGCAGCATTTAAAAAATTATCAGATTGATTTGCCTGAAGCCATTCGGATTGGTGAAAGCAATATGGATGAAATGCAATGTAAACCGATTAAGACATCTTATGTGACGGTTTGTATATGCAAGCAAGGACATGCAGTATTCAATATTAATTTTAAACGGCACCCGGTACGTAAAAACGATATTATCGTTTTATATGATGACTCCTTTGCAATGCTGCAAGCCAAAACACGCAATTTTCGTTTGGAATATTGGTTGATTGATAAAAAGCTAGCAACAGAAATTGCTTATGCATTACCACGTCAACTGTTTGCTTTTTTTAATGATTTTCCTGTTATTTCAACGCCATTAGGAAAAGTGGAGCTACTTGAAAACTGGAGGTATATTCTTCTAGCTATAGTGCATAACTGGGGCGAACATGGGTTATTACAGTTAAAAAATCATTTGCAAAATTTATTTTTAGAAATTAATCATCATACTCAACACACATTTAGTAAACCAGAAAATAAAAGCCGCCAAGAGCAACTATGCTGGCGTTTTTGGGACTTAATTACAATTTACTGTAAACAATATAAAGAAGTAAAATTCTATGCTGAAAAATTGTCTATTACGCCATTTTACTTATCTAAGATTAGTCAAAGTTTCTTTAATGACCCGCCAAAAGTATTAATTGATAGGCAAGTTATTCTAGAAATAAAAGCATTATTAGAAGTTGGTAATCTGTCCATTAAGCAAATTGCTGATGAATTAAATTTTGAAGATACATCCTATTTATGCCGCTATTTTAAACGGCATACAGGAATGACATTAACGGGATTTAAAAAACGAGTTGCACAAAGAGAGCAGGGAAATAAATAACATTAGTATGGTTCAATTTTTGTTGAGTACTTTTTTATAAACTCAATAAAACAGCGCAGCCGTGGCGAAACAGCTTGGTTACGGTAATAAACTGCATTTATGGGCTGACGGATCTCAATGGTTTCTTTTGTTAACACTTGTACTAACTCCCCACTTGCGAAGGCGTCTTGCGTGACGAAATCAGCAGAACATAGAATTCCAGCACCTTGAATAGCAAGGTGAAATAAAACTTCACCGCTGGCACCTGCAATATCGGGGGTAATTTTTAATAACTGTCCATCATGCGACGTAACAGGCCATGTATTTAAGGACTCTGGATGAGTAAAACCTAATAGGCAATGTTTTTTCAATTCATCAACGCTCTGTGGTACGCCATATTTTTCTAAATAGGAAGGACTAGCAACTAAACGTTTCTGGCTAAAGCCCAGTAAAGTAGCATTGAGTGATGAATCCTTGAGTGTGCCAATACGAAATGCAACATCAATTCGTTTTTCTAATAGATTAGTAATCCCTTCATAGTTATGGATTTCAAGTTCGATTTGCGGATAAAGTGCATAAAATTGTGGGATCAACGGGGCAATAACATGTGTAAGGAAGGGGGTTGATGCATCTATACGTAATTTACCTGAAGGAATAGCTTGCCGTATTGATAGCATATCTTCAGCTTCTTGAGCTAGTTCAACTATTTTTCGCGATTTCTGCAAAAATGCAGCACCTTCATCACTGAGTTTAATCGAACGAGTTGTTCGGTAGATTAACGTCGTATTTATTTTTTCTTCAAGCCTGAGTAATAAACGACTTACTGTCGATATCGTCATGTTTAATTGTTCTGCAGCTGCGGTGATAGAACCACAATCTACAACGCTAATAAAGGCTTGAAGCTCTTCAAAAGTTATTTTCATTATTGCATATCCGGCAAAAGTTATTTTCACCTTAACGCCTTTTTCATTGAGTATCAATGTGAAAAAATTCTGCTCATTAATAAAAATGTTAATAAATTATTTCAATAAGGTTTTTATATGAGAATTAACACGGCATTACTAGCATTAGCAATAGGGGCTTTTGCTATTGGAGCAACAGAGTTTTCGCCAATGGGAATGCTTCCTTATATTGCTGATAATATACAAGAAAGTATTCCATCTGTGGGTGTGATAGTGGTTATTTATGCCCTTGGCGTTATGGTTGGCGCTCCTATTATGACACTATTATTGGTAAAAAAGCGGCCTAAAGTAGCACTAGTATTTTTGATGTCGATCTTCACTGTTGGGAATGTATTATCGGCAATGTCACCTGATTTAGTGACACTGTCACTTTCACGATTCGTGACGAGTTTGAATCATGGCGCATTTTTTGGATTAGGTGCAATTGTTGCGGCAAGTGTGGTTCCTCCGGGGAAACAAGCAAGTGCAATAGCGGCTATGTTTATGGGGCTAACAATAGCCAATATCGGAGGAGTACCTCTGATGACGAAATTAACACAAGTTGTGGGATGGAGGCAGGCATTTTATTTAATTTCAATTTTAGGCATTCTGACGATTATTAGTTTAATTTGGGCTTTACCAAGTAACCTAATGGGGACAAAAGTAAATGTAAAAAGTGAATTGCGTATTTTACGTCGCCCTCAAGTCCTGTTAGGCATGTTATCTACTGTCTTAGGTGCAAGTGCAATGTTTACGCTGTATACCTATATTACACCAATGTTAATGAGTTTTATTCAGGCTTCAGACCAAATGATCACGATGATGTTAGTGATTATTGGTGTAGGTTTTACTATTGGTAACTATATTGGTGGATTATTTGCAGATAAGTCGCTCTTTGGCACTTTAATAATATTTTTCATTATGTTGGCATTAAGTATGGCTATATTCCCATTTATTGCGATAAATGCTTTTGGTGCGGGTGTCGGCCTAATGATATGGAGTATTTTTAGTTTTGGTATTGTACCACCAATTCAAATGTTAGTTATGAATGCAGCTACAGGGGCTCAAGCCTTAGCTTCTTCCGTTAATATTGGGGCATTTAATTTAGGAAATGCTATAGGTGCAGCAATTGGAGGGGTAGTTTTATCCTACGGGTATAGCTATTCAATGATTAGTTTTATGGGAGCACTCGTTGCTGTTTTAGGTATTTTGGTTATTCTGGTTTCTTTTCGCAAAAAATCCGATATTAAAGTAGAAACTGAAATTGCATATGACTAATTTAATTACATTTATTCAACTGATGATTATCATAAAGTTACAGTTCAATAAATTAAAAGGATTATCGCACTGGATAAATACAATCTGAATTAAAAAGCAATGTTCGGAGTTTTTTGGTACTGAAATTTGCCATAATTAATGTAATTATCTAGCGGAGGGTGGCATGATGACAGCTAAAAATTTGTGGAAAACACCGGAACAGAGATGGCAAGCGGTAATTGAACGAAATAAAGCCGCAGATGGTCATTTTATTTACGGTGTAAAAACATCAGCTATTTATTGCCATCCTTCTGCGGCTGGGCGTTTACCAAATAGAAATAACGTTGAATTTTTCGATAGTGAACAGCAAGCGATTAAACAAGGCTATCGTGCTGGAAAACGTTTTCGAGCAGAAAATTCACGATTAGCCCAATTTTACCAAGAACAAATTGAAAAAGCTTGCCGTTATATTGAACTGCAGGAGCAAGCGGTGAGTCTGGCAAGTTTAGCTGATTATATTGGTATGAGCCGTTACCATTTACATCGTTTATTTAAAGCACAAACCGGGTTAACCCCAAAGGCATACGGGGATGCTTTTCGCCACAAAGCATTGCAACGACAGCTCCAAGAAAAAAAACGAATATCTGACGCTATTTATGATGCGGGTTATCAATCAAATAGTCGCTTTTATGAAGCTTCATCTAAACGATTAGGTATGACACCAAGTGAATGGAAATCAGGTGGCGGTGGTAATAAAATTTATTTTGCTCTTGCAGTTTGCTCATTGGGGACACTACTCGTTGCACAAAGTCCGATAGGTGTTTGTGCTATTTTATTAGGGGATGACCCTGAGCAGTTATTGAATAATTTACAGGATAAATTCCCAAAAGCAGAGCTGATTGGAGGAGATGACGGTTTTGAACAACTGGTAGCTCAGATAGTGGGTTTTATCGAGGCACCTGAAATTGGTTTAAATTTACCATTAGACATTCAAGGTACTGCATTTCAACAGCGCGTCTGGCAAGCTTTACGAAATATTCCATTA
This sequence comes from Providencia sp. PROV205, assembly GCF_028479505.1. Classification (NCBI taxonomy): domain Bacteria; kingdom Pseudomonadati; phylum Pseudomonadota; class Gammaproteobacteria; order Enterobacterales; family Morganellaceae; genus Providencia; species Providencia sp. PROV205. Next base: position 117,984 of record NZ_JAMPNU010000018.1, read on the forward strand.
GGAGAAACGGTAAGCTACAGAGATATTGCAGAGAAAATTGGCAAGCCTAGTGCAGTCAGAGCGGTAGCTAATGCCTGTGGTGCAAATATGTTAGCTGTCGCTATTCCGTGTCATCGAGTGGTTAGAAGTAATGGTGATCTTTCAGGCTATCGTTGGGGCATTGATCGAAAACAAGCGCTATTGCTAAAAGAAGCCCAGTATAAGGCAGATAATAGTTAATGATAGCTAAGAAAATCATGGGTGGCCATAGTTTTCATATCATTATGTCTAATAAATTACTTTAGCTAGAATATTTAAGATTAACAGCACCTATATTAATATATAATGGGTGCTGTATTAGTAAATACAATATGATATCTAAAACTAAAATATTATTTTTAGAAGTAGCTATTTTCATTTATTGATATGTGAAAAACCCATTACAAACCCATTAAAAACTATCCAGGTAATATGTTTTTTTATACGGTTGATAATAATGCTATATTTTTTGTCCTTTATATTTTTCACGTCTTTTTTCTCGAATAAAAGTATTTGCTTTCTTAAATATCCAAACAATAGGTTGTAATAAGATGAATTTAGGGTATGGCTTTCCTCTTGTGTTTTTTTCATATTCCATAAATATTCCTAATAAAGTACGAATTTATATTTAGAATTGCATGGCGAACATTTTTAAAAAAGTGACAGATTTGTTTTTTTGCAAAATACAGATCAAATTCAGTCATTTTTGTATTACATTATCCTTATGGGAAAATGAGAAGGGTTTATAATGTGTTACTGTACAAACAAATAGCACAAGAACTACAGGAAAAAATTAAACAAGGTGAGTTTCTTAGCGGTGAAAAGATGCCGTCAGTGAGGGATATTGGGCGCACTCATCAAGTCAGCATCACTACTGCACAACTCGCGTACCGTGAGCTGGAACGTTTACAACTGATTTATGCAGTACCTAAATCAGGGTATTTTGTGATACCAGAAAAAACAGAAGCTCTTTTGCCTAAAGTGGCAAATTATATTCAAAAACCTGTCCAAGTTGCTCAATGGAATCCAACAATGGATTTTCTGCGTGTATCTGAGCGGCATGGTGTGACATCATTATCTTGTGCCGTCCCTAATATAGAAGATAAAAGTTTAGAGCCACTATGGCAAGAAATGACCATGGTTGCACGTCGTAAACTTTCCCTAACTCTGGAATATGATAGCTTGCAAGGGCTAGCGTCCTTAAGAGAACAAATTCATTTAATTTCCGATGATAGTCATCTGTTTACGCCTGATGATATTGTGACCACGACGAGTGGTCATCAATCATTATCAATCGCTTTGCAAGCGTGTACACAAGGTAATGATGTTATTGCAGTTGAATCGCCAACATTTCCAGGATTGTTACAAACGTTGTATGGCTTAGGTCGGAAAATTATTGAAATTCCTATTGACCCTGAAACTGGAATAGACCTCGATAGGCTAGAGGAAGCATTCGAACGCTGGGAAGTAAAAGCAGTTGTTGTGACGCCGAGTTGCAATAACCCAATGGGCTGTATCATGCCTGATAATAACAAACAACGTTTATTGAATATTGTTGAAAAATATCATGGAACAGTAATTGAAAATGATTGCCTCGCAGGGTTGGCGTATCAGTATCCAAGGCCTTCGACAATACAATCGCTAGATAACAATGGACATGTAATTTTATGTAGTTCTTTTTCAAAAACGGTTGCACCAGGTACTCGTACGGGGTGGATAATCCCCGGGAGATATAAAGAGAAAGTTCTGCATTTAAAATATTTATCTCACTGCTCTGGTGAGATTTTTATGCAGCAAGTTATGGCGAACTTCTTAAAGGAAGGGCATTATTTTTTGCATTTGCGCCGAATGAGACAGCATTATAGTGAACTACAATGCCAATATAAAGAGTTAGTTGAAACCCATTTTCCTGTTAATACTCGTATTTCGCGGCCACAAGGAGGATTTTCATTGTGGGTTGAACATCTACCGGTTGATAATCGTAAATTACTCGATATTCTACATCGTAATAAAGTCACTGTTCTAACCGGGGAACATTTCTCGACTGGTGGATGTTTCCTTAATCATTTACGAATAAATTATGCGCTTCCATTAATCGCAAGGCGACGCAATGCAATTAAAATATTAGGGGAAGCATTAAAAGTCACAAGTTTAAAATAATATAAAGCCCCTTATTCTGTAAATATGTCTAATGAATAAGGGGGCTATCAGTTGTTAAATAGTCGTTTTTGGTTGGCTATTTTTAGAATAAAACAAGTAAACCAAATAAATAAGAGTGAAGCTAGCCGTGTACCCCGTAAAAATCATCCAGAAAGTTTTCCAATCCACCACGCCATTGACCGTATTTAATTCGATAACCCAACCACATAATACAGCACCTAAAAAAGTACCAAAACCGTTAACTAATGTGGTGAATACTCCTTGAGCTGTTGATCTAAATTCGGGAGCAATTTCTTTTTCCAAAAATAGCGAGCCAGCGATATTAAAGAAATCAAATGCGCAGCCGTATACAACCATGGACAAAAATAAAGCGATGGTACCAATTACAGTGAAATCACCATAGGCAAATAAACCTAATCGTAAAATCCACGCAATCATACTCATGAATAAGATGGTTTCAATTTTGAACTTTTTGAGTAGCAGAGGTAAAAGCAAAATGAAGATGATTTCAGAAAATTGCGATATTGATAAAAAGATAGTGGGATATTCAGAAAAAATAGAGCCTCTAGCTTCGGGCATTAATGCCATATCTTGTAAGAAGGGGACGCCAAAGGTATTGGTAATTTGTAAGACAGATCCCAATAGCATGGCAAAAAATAAGAATACCGCTACTCTTCCTTTTTTAAATAGTAAAATAATATTTTGGCAACTAAAGCTGGATTTTTCTCCTTTTTTCTCAATTTTACAGCTCTGCGTTGAAATAAAGAATACAGAAAAAATACTGAGCACAACCGATGCAATTGCGCCGACATATAATTGATAAAAACTCATTTCCAATTTTAATAAGCTAATTGTCCACATAGCGACAATAAAGCCTACAGTACCGTAAACTCGTATTTTGGGGAAATAGACATCAGAATCGAGTTTCTTGGCACTCAACATTTCAAAAACAATGCTATTACAAACAGAAATAGTTGGCATATAAAACATTAGATGAACTAATGTCATAATAAATAGCAGGGTTATTGAATGACTATGAGCCATAGCGATTAAAAATACAGCAGAAATAATATGTGATGCAACGTAAACAAGCTTTCGGTTATTAATTTTATCTGCAATAAATCCGATGATAATTGGCGAACATAAAGCTGAAATGCCTAATGTACTAAAAATCAGACCAATTTCACCGCCTTTGAAGTGCAATGTATTGAAGAGATAAGACGCGAAAGTAACTAGCCATGATCCCCAGATAAAAAATTGTAGAAATGAAACAAATTTTAACCGAGTCGTGATATTCATGTTTATACACCTTCCGTTAGCTTAAACATGCTTTAATTTAATTATTAAATAAACTGTTCTTTTCAATTCATTTAATAACCAAGTATGGAAGCATCTATCTTGTTATTGTTTGTGCATTATAAAATAGCTAGTGAGAGTTTTTTTTGATATGGAGGCGGATAATCATCGATTAATAGCTGGAGTTAGCCTATTTATATAGGAGATATTACGTATTCAAACACATAGAAATAATAAAATTAGCTATTAATTCTTGTTTCTGTATTCAAAATATCTGAACAATAGATAATATTTATTTAACTTTTTCATAAGTTAGTTGAATTTAATTAACGTTTAAGGTTTAATGGCTGTCTCTTCACGTTTGTCTTCCAGTTTACTGTCTCAACTAATTATCTCAATATTTCCAGTCGTTAAACATCACTTGCTCCCTAGCAACTCATTACCAAAAAACTCTCTCATTTTCTTAAAAAAACGCTATAACCTCAATCATAGCGATGATTGGGAAATTTAATGTATGTCAAAACGAGAATATTATGACCTCCACTCATTACTTACTGCTTTTATCTGCAGTAGCGGTATACCTTGTTGGCACCGCAGAATTCATGTTGTCGGCTATTATATCGCCGTTAGCAATTGTGTTTCATGTTCAGCCCGAACAGATTACTTGGCTGATATCGGCTTATGCTTTGGCCTATACCTTGGCTGCTCCTATTATTGGTTTCTTATCAGATAGAATTGACAGGCGTAAAATTGTGCTCATGGCACTCTTGTTATTATCGCTCGACAGTTTAGCTATCATTTTTGCGCCTAATTTATTGATTGCTCTAGTTTTAAGGGGGCTCGGTGGATTGGCTTCTGCCGCACTTGTTCCCGTTATCTTTGCCCTTGTTGCTGATGTAATTAGTGAAAGTCAACAGGCTATAGCAATGGGGAGTATTATGATGGGAATGACAGTCGGTATTATTACAGGGCCTATCATTGCAGGGGTATTAGTTCAATATTTTGCTTGGTATGCTCCATTTGTATATACCGCAATAGGATGCTTATTGGTATTTATCATAGCGTTATTTACGCTACCGCACTCTCAAAAAACGATCGGAAGAAAATTATCTTTTAAAGCGATTAAGCACGTAGGTATTGTCAGATTCATATTAGCTAAAAGCATATGGAATGGCGTGTCGGTCTGTATGTTTTTGCTTGCAGGTGAAATATTAAGGCAACGATCCTACTTAGAAAGTGTGGAGGTCGGTAGCTTAATGGGATTATTTGGAATTGGGCTATTATGTGGTAATGGCTTAGTTACAAAAATTGAAAAAATTAAAGCATCAAATAATGCAAAACTCGTGGTTATTATTTTAATAATTATGGTTACGATTACCTTATTTCTCAGTGGGTGGCTTTCGTTAATTGGTTATGGATTATGCTTAACTGTTTTAGGGGGGATGTTGGGTCTAGCATCACCGATAAGTACAGCAATGTTAGCAAGAAAAAGCGCAGAGAATAAAGGTTTTATTTTGTCTATATCCGAAAGTGTTAACAACTTGATTTTATTATCTGCATTACCAATCTTTTCTTTACTCTTTGCAAAAAATTATCTTAACGTTTCTATAATCTTGACTATTGTATTATTGAGCGCGGCTATTGTTTTAGTTTTTCCTTCTGGAGAAAGGGCAAAGAAACTATAGATAGGGTATTTTCTCCACTGACAATAGTTTTTCGGTGGAGAAAATGCGAGGGGTCAGACAACTAATAATTGTTTTTTTCTTAGACGCATTCCATTTAACATGGATAGCCAGGCTAAAAATGTAATAAACATAAGAATAATGAAAATAAAATAGGGTGGAAGTTCAGTTAGTACAACTCCTGTTAACATCGGATTAAATGCACCACCAAGTAGCCCTAGAGATTGAGCCGAAAAATAACTGGCCTTCATTCCGTCAGGGGCAATACTATCAATTAACATATATTCTCCAGGGGCATAGATTAACTCACCTAGAGTGAAAATAAAGGCGCCAAGAGCCCAAAGGTATAAATTTTCATGAGAATACATAAAGGTTGCCAATCCTAAAATGAAAAATAGGCTACCTAATGTCATTAATTTTCTTAAATTATCTGGAGTGATCCGTTTGCCGACCGTATATTGCAAAGTTACAACGACAATTGCATTCACAGGTAAAATAACGCCAATAACCACTTGGGCAAAGTCGCTGTTAGCAACGGTAATGGCATACTGCGATATCCAAGTCGTAAAAGTACCGAAAACTAATGAGCCTAAGAAGGTGGATAAAATAAACCATGCTAGGACTTGATCTCTTAGCATAGCGACAGGGTTCCATTTACGGATCTGGCCTTCTTCTAAAGGTATTGGTTTTATGCTTTGCACAAACCTCTGTATAAAGAATATAGGGAAAGCGGCAGAAATTGCAGCTAAATAGAATGGTAAGTTAATGCTATACATTAATAACCAAGTACCAATAGGTGGCCCAACGGTCCAACCTATATTAATGAATGTATAATTTAAGGAAAATATTTTTGCTTTTAATGCAACGGTAAGAGTATCTGCAAAATAGGCTTTTAGTACCGTTGAGAACACGGAATAAGAGCAATTTATTAGCGAAAAGAAAATAATGACGAGAATTGCATTATTAACGATAGGTATTGCAACAAACCCACAAATAAAGGCGATAACTGCAGATAACATGCAGCGTTTTTTGTCAACGCGGTCAGCTAGCATACCAAAGCCCATGCTAAATAAAACACCGACCACCATAGCCATTGACATTGCGACACCGACAATATCAATAGCCATTTTATATTCGCGGGTTAAGTAAATAGCCATAAAGGGCAATGTTGCACCACGCCCAATAGTTAAGAGCAGTGACGATGCAAGTAATGCACTGTTTGATATATTAAATTTAGATAACATGGCTCACAACCTAACTTATTAATTGTTGTTATATATTTGTTTCAAACTATCTGTAAGCTATAAAATACCTAAATTTACAGTGGTGAGATATGGTGATTAATGCTCAAAATTGAAAACGATATTTTGCTGATGCTAATGTACCATTTTCAATTAAATATCTGGAAATATGAAACACCGACAACCTAATTGAATGTTATATGCTAGTGAGTAATTCTACACAATAAAGGAAAAACTTTATTACTCAATTAGGTCAAAAAAGACTCTATCCTTAAAAAATAGCTTTAAAGTTTTTGCTTTTTGGGCATATAAACTAGAAGCCGATTTCCTTTGTCTATATCAAAAGTCAACGAAGTATAGTCATAGTGCTGAGTGCAGTTTTGGTAACTTATTTCACGAATTCCCGTACAAGGTTGATAAATTTCATGTTTATTCCATAAGGTATTAAAGTAATCTGATTTTGAGCTTAAGGTATTAACCAGTTTTTGAATGTGAGGGTTGTTTTTCGTCCGAGCATAGTCGCGTCGGAAACTGGCTAACAATTGTTGTGTGACAAGAGGCCAATTAGGAAAACGAGTTTGGTAGCGTTCATCCATAAACAGCAAATAGAGAAAATTACAATAGTAGGGCTCTGCGCTTGAAAAATGGAAGTATTTATCAGCCAATGCGTTAAAAGCAAGTACATCCCAGTGTAAGTTGAGAACATAACAAAGATAGTCTGAAGGAAAGTCATTTATCATTCGAGTTATTGCGGCAGGAACATGATGTTCAGTCTGGCCAGTCGCTGTGGGTTCTCTATTTTGTGTAAGTAAATAAAGGTGCTGTCGTTCAGCGCTATTTAATAGTAGAGCCTTCGAAAGGTTATCCAAAAATTGGTTAGAAACGCCAATATCTCTACCTTGTTCTAGCCATGTATACCAAGTTAGGCCAACTCCAGCAAGAGCGGCGACTTCTTCACGCCGTAACCCCGAGGTTCTACGCCGAGTGCTTCTAGGTAAGCCGAGTTGTTCAGGTGAAACACTTTCACGTTTATTTTTAAGAAAATCAGCAAGTTCTGGACGAGTTCTTTGTCTATCTTTCATAGTCTATTGCTTTTAGTAATAGTATAAATGGTTAAATTGTATCAGGATAATTAAGCAATTATAGTCCTCGTTTCCTATATTGTCGAAATGAGAAACAGATGAACAAGCATCAAATTATTGCATTGGTGGTCTTATTACTAGCTGGTTTTGTGACAATTTTTGACTTATTTGTTGTTAATGTTGCAATTGTCAGTATTGAAAAATCATTAAATGCAAACTTAACGGAATTAACACTAATTATTGTTGGTTATGAACTAGCATTTGGTTTGTTATTGATAACAGGAGGGAGATTAGGAGACATATATGGCAAAAGAACATTGTATCGACTAGGTATGGTATTTTTTGTTATTTCATCTGCATTATGTGCGGTCGCTCCTACTGCGGGAATTCTAGTGCTCGCGCGTTGTATTCAAGGGTTATCTGCTGCTTTATTATTTCCACAAGTTTATTCCAGTATTCATGTGAATTTTGAAGGAGCACAAGCTAAAAAAGCGTTTGGTTATCTAGGTATGACATTAGGTCTTGCTGCCATCGCTGGGCAGGCTTTAGGGGGCTGGCTGATTACTATGAATGTTCTAGAATTGGGCTGGCGAATGATATTTTTAATTAATATCCCGATTGGTGCTGTAGCTATAGGGCTGTCCCATTACTTATATGAGGGGAAAAAACTGAGTGTTAATTTAGATTGGTATGGCGTTGTACTATCCAGTATAGGAATTGCTATTGTTCTGTTTCCTTTACTGATGTTGCCAATTTGGGGATGGACATGGCTCTGTAGTGGTTTATTACTCATGGGCAGTTTAATTCTGTTACTGTTTATTGTTTGGGAACGAAAGCTGGAACGCGCAAATAAAGTGCCATTATTGAGTATCCAGCTACTTTTTAATAAAGCTTATGTGATTGGTCTATTTACCGTGTTATGTGTTTATGCGACATCATCTGCCTTTCCTTTATTAACATCCATACTATTACAACGTGGGTTTGGCTTAACGCCGTTAGACTCTGGATTGATCTTTGTGCCCGCAAGTATCGGCTTTGTACTATCTTCATTATTAACGCCCAAATGGACTAATTGTTTAGGGGATAAGGTTATTGTGGGCGGGGCAATTGGCTATGGTTTGAGCTATTTGCTATTCATTGGATTACTGTTCATTGTTACTCCAACAACCAATCTAAATATTATTACGCCGGCATTATTTCTTATTGGGTTTACCCAAGGAATGATTATGACCCCTATGTTGAACTTAATTTTATCACGGGTTAATTCAACATTTTCAGGAATGGCATCAGGCGTTATGGCGACATTACAACAAGTCGGGGCTGCTTTAGGGGCAACAGTGGCTTCTGTTATTATGCAATATAGCTTATTGGCTTCTTCATACGAAAATGCTTTTCTGCAGTTAAAAGCATCGGTGATTAATAGTCTGTATTTCAATATGGTTATGGCATCATGTGCAGGATTATTATTATGGTGCTTAGTTAACAATAACAAAAAATTAAAAGTGTAGGGGAAAGGAGCAGTATCAATTGCTCCTTTAATATCAGATTACAGTGTAGCCGTATATACACGACGGCTAACCTCTAAGTCAATATCTTGGTGCTCGCCTAATTTCACCATATCATGTGCAGCCAAGCTATTGATTAATGGTTCAATAACATCTTGAGTCAGCTGGTAGTCACTAAAACGTGTGCCTACTTGCATTTTTTCAAAGAATGCTCGAGTTAACTCGATAGATTTTAATGCTTTCTCTTGCTCTGAACCAGATGTAATTCCCCAAACTCGTTCAGCATATTGTGCTAACTTAGCTTGTTTCTGTGGTAATCTTTCGGCCAACATAGATGGCAGAACAATAGCGAGTGTTTGTGCATGATCCAAACCATACAGCACAGTGATTTCATGGCCTAACATATGTGTAGACCAGTCTTGTGGAACACCAACACCGATTAAACCATTTAAAGCCAACGTAGCCGTCCACATTAAATTGGCACGAATATCATAATCTTTTGGTGTCTCAAGAGCTTTAGGGCCAATTTCTATTAATGTTTTTAATAAACCTTCTGCAAATGCATCTTGAACGTAGGCATTCACTGGATAAGTTAAATATTGTTCAATAACATGAACGAAAGCGTCAACAACGCCATTACTGATTTGGCGAGTCGGTAAAGTATAGGTTTTTACTGGGTCAAGAATAGAGAATTGAGGAAATACATGGTCGCTCATAAAAGCAAGTTTAGAATGCAGTTCTTCACGAGTGATCACAGAACCTTTGTTCATTTCAGAACCTGTAGCAGGTAATGTTAATACTGTACCAAAAGGCAGCGCAGTTTTTATGGTCGCACCTCTGTTTGTGACTACTTCCCATTTATCGCCTGGATAATTTACCGCAGCAGCGACAAATTTAACGCCATCAATGACGGAACCGCCACCCACAGCTAGTAAAAAATCAAAGCCTTCTTTTTCAATTTTATCGACAGCTTTGATCAAGGTTTCATAGCGAGGATTAGCCTCAATCCCACCAAAATGGTCGAATGTTCGAGACCCTAAAGCTTGCTCAACTTCGCTTAAGGTTCCTGTTTTTCTTGCACTTTCACCGCCAAATAAAATAAGAACCTTAGCATTTTTAGGGACAACTCGGTCAAGTTCGCTGATTTTACCTTCACCAAAAATGATACGAGTGGGGTTATAAAATTCGAAATTGTTCATATATGGCCCTCGTAGAAAGTAGAAGTGAATCTAAATAATTACATGCATATAATTACAAGTAAACATAATACAACCTAAATGATTGCACATCATATCGATTTAATGGTTTATATTTCAATAGAGAAATTATCTTGATCATTGTTAATTGTAGTTAATCTTAATTGTTTTTTTTTATATTTTACTGATGTGGCAATCTTGTTAAGTTGAAGGTGGGCTTTAATTTGACATGGACAGAAAATTCAGATGATAAATATAAATGATAAGAAAATTAATTATAAAATAATTAATAAAGATTTGATATTTTTAACGGAACATATAGATGGTAGGCCATTAGTAGGGGAACAATCTTCTGAACTTAACAATATATCTAATTGGTTTAATCCTATAGATGAATTTACAAGGCTTAAAATTGCTCATCATTCAATGAGTAAGCCAACAAATGACTCTACACATGATTATCACGTTTTGATTCAAATAGGAGGTGATGACACTGCGGCTAAATCAACGGGTCGATTATTAGCGAAATTTCCTAATAATTCACTTGTAATACAGTTTGATATTGCAAATGAACAATGGAAGGTACTACATGGTGACTTAGAAACTAAAATTAAAGGGAAAATACGTTGGGCGGTTATTGGCCATGGGCAGTATAAAGGACGTAACCAGCAAAGTTATTTTGAAGGGTACCAAGCATACCAACTTATTGCAGGGCTGAAGTATCTTAAAAGTCATGTGTTAAAAGCATACCCACCGAGTAAGATTGTTTTAGCCGGCTGCCAATTAGGCCGTGGGGGCGTAAATGAAAATTTTGTTTTTAGGGCAAGTGTTGAATTAGCTAAACAGGGAATATACCTTCCAGTCGTGGGGTATAATAGGCCTATCGGTGTCACGAGTGGCAGTAAAAAAATAACGTGGCCATATGATTTAACTGGAGAAAAGCAATCTACTAAAAATTGGCGGTTAGAAATTAATTTTAACCAAACTGACCAACAAGCCTATATTAATGGCAAGCATGCTAGTTTATATTTTATCGATGAGTTAAGAAGTGGTGAGCTAGACGTTTGGCAGTTAATAAAAGATTACCACTCTACTGCAATGGATATTTTTAGGGATCCAAACAATGAGTATAAAATCGACATTGATTTGATTAAGAAAGTGGCTTTTAACCATGATGCATACGCTATTTTTAAAAATAAATTAAACACGAAAGGCATTCTATTTAATAGTGATTTTAGACGTGAAATACTTCGTGAATATGAGAATGTTGGAATATTAGAAGCACCATTATGGTTAATGATCAATAAAGACAATGTGAATGTTAACTCGCAAAAAAATAACGATAATATCAAAATCATTATTCGAACAGGAAGGGGGATTGTAGGGAAAAAATATACGGAAGATCTACTGAAGGATTTCCCGAATAGCACACTGTTGTTTCAGTTAAATCCGAATACAATGGAGTTTTTCTTAGAGCATGGTGACATAGAGCAGTTACTCAAGGCACCCAAACAACAGTGGATATTAATAGATAATCTTCATCCTGAACCTGGTTATGTACAAAACTATGCTAACTCGTTAAATGTATTAAGATTAAGATATGGTTTTAAAATGCCAGAAAGCATTTCACTGTATTTAACCGATAAAAAATCATTATTAACTAAAGATGAGAAAATAAGTTTTTTTGATGATTTAAAAAGTAAACTAAAAACAAATGGAATATATTCAAAAGTCTTTTTAGAGAATAATTTTGAAACAAGACATAAAATAAGAGCATTACTTGAGGATATTAGCATAGGTAATTTGCTAATAGAAAACATTGATATAAGTAAAAACCTTTATTTAAAAGGACACTTTACATTCCAAGATGGGAGTATTGATAAAGATAAATTAAAAGTTGCAGCATATGACCCGATCATCAGCAAAAGAATTAACAAAATATGTGATGCTGAGAATGAAAACTATTTTTCCCAGATGTGGGATTCAATTTTTTCTGATGATGGCACTACTGGGATTAAGCAACAGGTTATTGAAGTAAAGGAAATTTTGGCATTTTTAAGTCACCAGCCTGAAAAAATAAATTACCTAAGTAAGCAGTCTGTAAGCCGTTTGTCTGAGTTATTCCCAAGTGGACAAGGTTATAATCATGCAGAAGTTTTGAAATTAGTTCAAGACCCAATAAAGTTAAAAGAATATAATCAACATATTGAAGACTTTTTAATTATCTATATAGATATTGAAATGCCATTTGCAGATAAAAAATCATTAAGAAAAGAGTTTGAATTAATTATTGATTTAAATGAAAAAATAAAATCCAATTATGCAGCACTCTCTCAGTTATCATTTAAAGACGGGTTCGACATTACACTCAACAAATTACCAGTTGAGATACATTATTTTGAAGGACTCTATTTTTTACATCTTTTAAAATATAGTAATTTAACTAATGAACAACGTTTACAATTTAATGATAAATTAGAGGTTTTAACGAAACTAACACGTAAAAAAGAATTGGATAATATTACCAGTAATGAGCTGAAATTACTCAATCGGTTTGATGAGATATATCAATTTAATTCTGATTTATTAGGCGCTGTTTCTAATGAAATAAACGAGCAATCTCACATAGTCTTATTTGAAAATATAGGGAACAATCAAATCATCACGTTTCAAAGTGATGAAGAAATATATACAATTACAAGCTACTCGTGCGATGATAAGTACTTTCTGACTTTATCCGATACGACAGGTGTCGAGCTGATTATTAGTCATTCAGAATTTAGCCAAGCAAAGCAACACTTATTTAATATTTTCAATGAATATATTAACCAAGAAATAATCAAAGAGGATGGTACAGCGTCCACAAGAGGAAGTATTGCAGGATTTAAACATGAAGTAGGCGAAGCCCTGTTTGGCGAAGTGAAATCTATAAATACAAAGAGTGAAGCATACCAAAGTATGCAGAAAAATATAATGAGTGAGCTAGATGTCGTTTTCAGGTTATCAGAAATATCAGTGACTGATAACTCGGAAATTATTTTTGGCGAGCAGGTCACCTCATTGAAAACGCTTAGAGATATTGGGGCTACGATAGATAACGAGCCATTAGATTTTAAACATACTAAGCTCGCAAACTGGGAGGATAATGTTAAATTTAATCCTGATAAATTAGTATTTCAGTTAGCCTTTTTAACTGGCAATGAAAAGGATATTAATTTAATTAAAATGCTAAATAAGAGCTTACAAGATGATCAAATAGCAAGACGAATTGATGGTAATTCAATGCTCCAACCAAGGGCCGTACTACAAGAACAATTCCAGATTATTCAGAAATTACAATTTGATGATTGGGCGAATATGGAGACAGCCATGGAAGATTTACGGCGTGTCGGTGCTAAATTACCAGTCTATGCCAGAATGGCTAATCATTTCGGACAAGGAGTTGGTTCTACAGGAATATTTTTGACGATCAATTCTGTCTATCAGTTGATAGATGAATTAGATAATCCTAATTTATCAGAGAAAGAAAAGCGAGAAATACAGAGAAATCTTGATCTAGCCTGTGCAAATGCATTTTTTAATTATGGAGATATGGTCTTACAACCTATTTTACTTAAGCTAGCTTATAAACAAGCTGGCTCATTTAATGTGTCATCGAAAATTACGGCTCGTATTACAATTATATTTAACTTAATTGGAATGGGTCTAGATGTATATCAAGCTTGTGAAGCATTCGAACAGCTAGATAAAGTTACAAATGATAAAGATCGGCAAGATTTAATTGTGAATGGTTCATTGTCAATTGCCAACATCGCTGTGGGTGGTGTAACTATGATTGGTATAATCATTGGTTCATCTGCAATACCCGTTGTTGGTTTAATTGTTGCGGGTTCCTTATTAATTGGAGGGATGGTATATACAGGTATTCGCGCAGTAGAAAAAATTGAAGAGGAACTCGGTGAGTCTCTAGACTGGGATGAAAAAGCTAGAGAAGGTATTCGTGCCGCACTTGGTTTTCCCCCTTCAGACAATATATTAAATCGATTTAGTTATAAACAGCATTTAACTTACTTTAAAAATATAAATTGGCAACAAGATTTAGATACTTTCAAGTCATCATTTTTATATCAGGGTTTTGATGAACACTTGCAATTGGTTGGTAAACCGATCCTTGAGGAACACATAAAGCATTATATTTATTATAGAGATAATTCAAGAATAATTAATAGTATAGAATTTTCTGATTCGGATCACAGTGTATTTCTTCGTCATATATATAGTGATGAAATTGGGCCTTACTATACTATCGAGCAAATTAATTTTATTCGGGAAAATTATCATTATGATCCTCAAGATAATCGCTGGATAAAAAGCACTCAACCTCAAAGCATTAATGAACTGAATTTTAATTATCGTTTTAGGCTTGTGAATAAAAAGGCTCCTATCGATTATAAAGACATTGGTGAGGAGGTTGCCAACGATATTATTGTGCTTAACCCTGAATATGATAGTTCATTATTAAAAGAGTTCTTACATAAAAATAACTTGGGTACGTCTTATAGGCTAAAAAAAAGGCAGTCAGTTGCTACACAATTAAGTTCTTTATCGGCATCAGAATTACGATTATTTCAAGCCAGAAATAATTACACCAATATTACTCATCCAGATATTAATAGCAATATTGCAGTACATAGGCTAGGGAGTGAATTTTTAAATCAACCTATTGATATTGCAAGGGAGTTGTTGAGTGAGAGCCCTAGGGTTATTTATGAAGGTATGCAAAATATTGGTTATCGATATGAAAAAGAAGCAAAGCAAAAAAACATTAGTTTTAACCCAGGAAATGGGACAGATATTATCGTTGGGAAAAAAAATTCAAGGAATTTGTTTAACATCAATACAGGGCATAAATTTCTAGTCGGAGGAGAAATGGATGACATTACAAACTTGTCCTTGTTATTTAAGTATGATGTTCAAGAAAACAAAGATATTTATTTTGATGGTAACGGCGGCAGTAATGGCATAATTATTAAAGATATTCCATCTAAGTGTAAAATTGATATCAATTTGAGCAATGAGACATCAGAAGTAGCGTTAATAAATCATGGCGTTAAGCGGATACATCTACGTAATGTTCATGATGTGATGCTAATTGGGGATAGAACTACGAAAGCAGAACTATTAGGCAATAAAGAACCCAACACATTGGATGCTGGGGCAACAATTGCCTTTATTCAAGGTCTGGAGGGAGATGACCAGTTAATATTTGAATCTGGAATAGTTAATGGTGGCGAAGGGGATGATAGTTATTTTCTACGTCGTGTTGATTGGTACAATGAGCAAGATGAATTAAATAATAACTTATTAGAGCTATCTGCTGTAATTATTGAAAATACTCAAAGCCAAAGCAGAGTAAACTTAGGGTATACATTAAACGAAATCAAGGGGGTGTGTATCTCTGGTAATGACCTCATCTTAGCTATTGAAATGAAATTAGCGGAGTCAGAAACCAAAAAATTAATATTGAATGTTACTTTAAAAAACATGTATAAACGCCATAGTAATGGTAGAGAGATTGTTCATCGCTATCAATTACATACACGGGACGGGTTTGTATTAAATACTAAATTAAATGATTTAGACTCAAGTGCTTCACATATTATCAGTGAAAATATTTTCAACATTACTTATCAAAAGGGCGTTGCTACTACAATGAGTATTGATGAGAGTGAAAAAACGATTTCAGTTGATAATAAAATACACCATCAACCCCTATGGGGAGATTTTAAATTTCATGGGTTAGTAAGTAAGCTAGAATATGAGGGAAGCAGTAGTGGTGACTATCTATTAATGGTAAGTAGAAACAGCCATGTTATGATTACTAAAGGGAAAGATATTTATCAGGTTAGCCCAGATCAAATTTTTAAAGGTAAAATAACGTTTGATTTTTTAAATATTAAACCAGAAATGAAAGATGATTTTGATGTGCTAATTTTGTTACCTTATGAGAATGGGTTTAATATTAAGGCATTAGGGACATCAATATTTTTATATGATAAGTTCAGTAATGAAAAACTTGAAATTAATCTTATTAATTTATCATTTCCAATGAGTAAAGACATTTACATTAAAGATGGTCATGGAAGTCTATTTAAAATAAAAGTGGGGCAAGAGTTTCATGATGTAGAGGCCGTTGAATGTTTGGAGTTACCCACGGAAAGGGATGATTATATGAAAATCCCTAAGGGATATAATTCCCGCTATCCTATTTTAGATACAAACAATGGTGATGACCTCATTGAAGATAATAGCATGACAGGAAATATCATAAATTCAGGTGATGGTAATGATATTGTAATTGCCAATGGAGGGGCGAATGTTTTGTATGGGGGAAACGGTAATGATTATGTATATGGTGGTGAAAAGAGCGATCTGATTCTATCTGATTTAGGTAATGATAAACTTGATGGACAAGGAGGTGGGGATCATTATTTAATCGATGGAAGTAAAGGCCTCGGTAATACAGAGATAGTAGACCAAGTTGGATTTAATCGTATTCATTTATTTAACTTTAGAACAGAGTATAAGGTCATAAATCAACGAGAAGAGACTTACCATCTTTATACATCGGAATCTAATTTGCGGACAGTCAAAGTAAAAATCCCCCAAGATAATAAAAATAACAATAATCAAGTTTATCACCACCAGCGATTACCCTCACATATGCCAATCCATATTCATAATGATGGTATGGCTCATTTAGTTCGCTACCTTGCTGAACAGCGCCAATATAAAACAGAATTAGCGCCCGAGCAGATTTGGCACCCTATGGATGAATTTAAACATTTTTCTAACGAGCTAAGTTTTTCATCAATTATTGATACAGAGGCAAAGAATATACATATTAGTGAGAATGCACCATTTAGGCGTTTGTTTATTCGGACAAGTGGTTCAGAGCAAAAAATTTGGGATAGAAGTGGAGTTGGACGAGTATTTAAAGGGCAAGCAGTCACAGGAGCTATTTCAATACCAGATGGTATTGAGGGGAATAATGTTCTTTATGCGTCAACAAGTGATACCAATTTATATGGTGGTGAAGGAAATGATGTTTTCATCTCCAATGGTTCAAATGGGTTGTTAACAGATGCCAGTGGGAAAAATAGCTTTATTATTAATGGTGAAATTGTCGGTTGGAATTCGCTGTATAGCCTTGGCGGTGAAAACACGATTTACCTCATTAATTTTAATAAGGACGTCACTCGAGAAGAACCTGATCACCGGAGTAATGCAACTCGATATATTTATACTTCAGAGCAGGGACGCAGCGTGAAAATATTTCAGTATCCGAATACGATAGCGCCTACTGTTGTTCATGTGCAATCTTTAGAGGGGTTAGATGCGCATTCAACCCAACAAAAATTGGATCATCTAGTGGAGTCGTTAGCTGCATTGCGTTTACAAGATGAAGAAAACGGTATTGGTATGCAGGATATTGAACATTTACAGGTGGATTGGGCCCCTGTTAACCTTGTGGATAATTACATGAAAAAAGTAAGTTAGAGAGGCGAGGTAAACCACAAAACTTAAAAATATAGGGAGTTTTGTGGTTTTTAAGTCATTATTTAGCCCAAATCATCTTTATCTACAAAGTGTTGTACTAAAATAGTTTTAAAATTGATGCTAGAATTTAACGATTAAATGTAGCAAGTTATTTAAAATATATTATTTTTTGTTGTAACGGGAGAGTATATAGCAATGAGACGTTTTATTAGTTTAGAGCTGCCTCCTGAACCCATAATTAATGGTCAGTGCGTAAGGAAACGCCTGAAAAATAGCATCTGTGATAATTGTGCCACCAGTTGTCCCGTCGGTGCGGTATCGTTTAGCCATATGAATGCAGAAATTAATAATGAACTGTGTTTCCAATGCGGTAATTGTTTATTTGCTTGCCCTGTAGATGCTATTGAAAATATCAACCCTCATGAACGTAGTTATCAAGGGGAGTTTCTGATAGTAAACCATGACGAGCCTATTGCGAATGCGGATGAACTGATTGTTTGGCACCGGCAATATGGTATTCGTGGGATGCAAATTGCTGAACCGTGGGTTGATAAATGGTTGCCAACGATAGCGGCATTAAACTTAAAACTCAAAGCGTTACAAGAACCTATTTGGCAATTGCGTATTGTTCAGCCGGAACAAGTTGATAGTGGCCGCCGTATGATGCTATTTCGTCAAAAATTAGATTCGAAACCTTTGGATAAGGGGCAGGTAAAAACTGGGCTTAATGCGAGAAAGCAATTTTACCCTGAAGATAGCTGGTTTAAAGTCGAGCTAGACACGGAAAAATGCATTCTTTGTGGTGCTTGTGCCAAAATGTGTGATGAACATGCGATAGAAATTGAAAATAACCAATTTTTAATAGATGAAAAACGCTGTACGGGTTGCATGAGCTGCCAAGTCGTTTGTTTTCCTAAATCTATTCATGTACAAACCTATACAGCTAAAAATAACGTGCCAAAAATTTTCCATTATTATGATGCGCAGTGCCATACTTGCCACTTACCCTTTTCTTCTTGGGAAGAAAATACCCATATTTGCCCAATTTGTGCACAGCATAAGAAACAAGGGTGGCTATAATGGTGACTAAGGCTCATTTTTAGAGCCTTATCATGCTAACCTATTAATTTAAATGATTAATTACCAGTTTTGCGATTAGTGGATTAATCATTGGTGGCGTTTCGTGGCCCATACCTTCAATAACTTCCAATTTTGCGTTAGGAATATTGTCAGCAATATCTTGCCCTGCGGCTAAAGGGAAGAGCGGGTCGATTGAACCATGAATAACCAACGTTGGTACGTTAATTTGCTGAATATAAGGACGCAGATCTCCGGTAACGGCAACCGCAACAATTTGGCGTTTAGTGCCTTCGGGTGAATGATTACGTGCGAGCGATTGCAGTATATATTCACGGTAATAACTTTCATCAAATGGGCCGAATGTTGAGCTGATCCGGCAATAAAATGCGAGTTGTCCTGATAAATATCCTTCTAAATCCTCTTTTGGGTTAGCACTTGGGCTCATCAACATTTGCATTACATCGGGAGCACTTTGTGGCAGCGCTGGGTTCCCTGTTGATGACATGATTGTGCAAAGAGAGAGTGTACGTTCAGGGAATTTCGCTGCTACTATTTGCGCTATCATTCCGCCCATAGAACGTCCAATAAAGTGAGCTTTATCAATAGATAATGTATCCAATAGATGGATAATATCCTCAGCCATCTCGAATAAAGTATAAGGAATAGTGAAAGGCTCACCTTTTTGCATTTTTTCAACCAATTCCCCTAAATTAATAGATGGAAACTCATTGATATGATGAGATAAACCCGCATCACGGTTATCTATACGTAAGAGATAAAAACCGGCATCTGCAATCTCCTGACAAAAATCGGAGGTCCAGCTAATGTTATGGCCACCTAAACCAGGAATAAGGACAATTGCAGGGTTATCTGGTGTTCCAAATGAGTCATAAAAAAGTGGAGCTGAATTAGTTTTGGTCATTTTTCTTCCGGGATCGTTATTAATGAATAGTGCTATTTATATGCCGTAGTTTCGTTGTAATTGCGAGCCATAAAAATTGGCAATGATTACCTTTGATATAATTGAAATATACCATGGCAACGCAATATAAGTCTGTTTTTCAGCCAATTCCGTAAAGCAATTAAAAATCATTGAGATATGATAAGTAGTAAGCAAATCGTTTGCTTGAGTAGAATAATTATTAATATATTTTTAGGTTTTATATGATTTACTTTATTTCAGATACCCATTTTTGTCATTCGAACATTATTAACCTATGTGATCGCCCATTTAAAAGCACCAGTCACATGAATGATACATTAATTCATAACTGGAATGCGTATGTTACTGATCATGATGAGATTTACATACTCGGTGATTTTTTATACAAGGGCAATGGTGCGGATGCCAATAAAATATTACGCCGTTTAGCAGGGAAAAAATATTTGATCCGCGGCAACCATGATAAATTTTTAGACGACCCCGAATTTGACCAATCGTTATTTGAATGGGTTAAAAGCTATCATGAGTTGGAATATCAAAAACAAAAATTAGTGTTATTCCATTACCCAATACTAGAATGGCAAGGTTTCTTCCGTGACGCGATTCACTTATATGGACATGTTCATAATTCAGGTAAAGACCCCGAGCAGTTTAAGCGTTTAGCGGTATTAGGGCCCCGGGCTATTAATGTTGGTGTGGATGTGAATAATTTTTTCCCTATTAGTATTAAACAGATATTAAAAAAGGCAAATAGTTAACTTTCTTTTTTTGCATACAAATAAACTGAAGCTCTTGATACGCCTAAGTGTTGTGCCACTGTTTCCATAGATTTTTTGATATCTAACAGGCCTTCATTGCGCAGCACTTCAATTAAGTTTTTTCTTTCGTCTGCTTTCAATGTCCGAGGTGTCGCTGCTAAGGTTGCTGCATATTGGTCGATACGCATGCGAATGGCTTCCGCACCATTAGGCTCAATATGCTCTTTTATTGGGCTATTTCCCACATCTATAAACTGCGACAGCATACTTTGCATGCCTCTAAACAACGTCATATCCAGATTTAAACACAATGCTGCGATATATTGCCCTGACTCATCTTTAATGCCAATCGACGTACTTTTTACAGGGCGCCCATCAGAAAATTGGTTGGTATAATTGGCGATGATGTTCGGAAAATCTGCAGATTCAATTCTTGCATGACCGAGTTCAGTAGTCGGTTCACCAACTTGGCGACCAGATAAGTTATTATGAATCGAAAGGATTGAGTGTTCTGGGTTTTTAAGGTCGTGTACAACGACTTCACAAAAAGGCGCAAATGTTTCACTAAGGCCTTTTGCAATAATTTCAACTTGAGCCAGTAATGAATTATCTTTTTGATCTGACATGTCATTTCCCTTCATCTATCAAGCGATAATAGTTAATTTTAACCTATTTTCAGTGTTGCTAATAGATGAAGGGCGGTGAACATTATGAAACCCATTCTCTATGATACTAATTGTGCAAAGTGCTGAATATCGACATTGCCTCCACTGACAATGATCCCCACACGCTTACCTTGAAACAACTCTTTGTGGGCAAGGGCGGCAGCATAGGACAAGCAACCTGTTGGCTCCACGATAATTTTCATTCGTTCAGCATAAAACTTCATGCGGTCAATAAGTTGTTCATCAGTTACAGTGAAAATATCATCAACCTTATTTTTGATAACTGCAAAGGTGTAGTTACCTAGATGTTGGGTTTGCGCACCGTCTGCGATGGTTTTCGGCGTATCAATGTGCACAATTTCCCCTCGACGAAATGATTGTTGTGCATCATTGCCCGCTAAAGGTTCTACCCCATAAATTTGGCAATTAGGGGATAACTCTCTGGTTGCAATGGCACACCCAGAAAGTAAGCCTCCGCCACCTAAGCATACAAACAGGGCATCTAATTCACCCACTTCTTCAATCAGCTCTTTTGCTGCTGTCCCTTGGCCAGCGATGATATCAGGGTGGTCATAAGGAGGAATAATCGTTAACCCTTGTTCCGTTGCGAGTTGTTGGCAAAGTACTTCTCTGTCTTCTTTGTAGCGATCAAAACGGATAACGGTAGCACCGTAACCTTGCGTAGCGGCAACTTTCACGGCAGGTGCATCATTAGGCATTAGAATGGTGGCTGGAATGTGCAGAAGTTGTGCTGCTAAAGCGATGCCTTGCGCATGGTTACCAGAAGAAAATGCAATAACACCGGCTTTTTTCTGCTCAGGGCTTAATAAACTTAACGCATTAAAGGCCCCACGAAATTTAAAAGCCCCCATGCGTTGGAAGTTTTCGCATTTAAAAAACAGCTCACCACCAAATTCTTTATTTGCGGTTGTTGAAGTAAGAACAGGGGTTTTATGCGCAAAACCCGCAATACGTTGTGCTGCTGCTTTCACATCTTGATAAGTCGGTAGTATTAATTCTGACATGATATAACCCCAATGAATAATAAGTCGTTAAACAGAAACTGCAATCGCTTCAATTTCTAAGGCTGCGCCAAAATGAAGTTCAGAAACGCCTGCAACAGCACGGGCTGGGCGGTGCTCTCCTATCCACTTAGCATATATCTGGTTGAATAACGGCCAGTTTTCCATATTTGCTATATAAACTCGGACTTGAACCAAATGCGTTTTATCGCAATTAACGGAACTTAAGCATGCTTGTAAATTAGCAAGTACAAGGGAGGCTTGTTCTTGGAATGACACGTTCGTAATGGCATTACCGAGTTTATCAACGGGCAATTGCCCTGAGATAAAAACCAGTCCATTTGCAGTAACGCAGTGTGAATAATGCCCTTTTGGGGCAATGAGTGTTGGTGCATTGACACATTCAATATTCACACTCTCAATAAGTTGACTCATATCGACCTCTCGATAAAAAACCATTAACTGGATTTTTAGTCTAATCCTAGACTATCTGTTTAGTCAATGCTTTTTTAGAGAATAAATTTGGTGTAAATAGCAACAAATTGTTATTGGAGTGTCCATCAACATGGCAAAAAGAAAAATATAAATATAAGCGAGTTAATCAAATGATTTATTGGGGAAAAGGTAATTATTAAGCGTAAATTCATCACTATATTCCTATAGGCAGAATTTAAAGTGGCAAGGCGGACTAGGTGATATATCCTAATTGAAAATGATTAAGAATAATCAAATTGTGACGATATCATTAAAATGATAAGAAGTTGTTATATAAATACTTTTAGGGATATCAGATGGCAAAGTTCACATTTAATCTTCTTTCAATTTTTGGGAAAAAAGAATTACCCGTTGCAGAACAATATTTACAAGAAGCGCTTTTGCCTTTGTCAGTACTAGATGAAGCATTGCCTAAAACTGTTTTAGAGTATGTGTTAGATGGAAAATCGCCAGAAGTATTGGTTCAATTAAGCCAATTGGATAACGAAAAAGCCGTTATTTTACTCGATAAACCCGGTACCGTAGATTGGTGGTGGGGAGGAAATAGCTTTAACTCGAGTCAATATAATAAATTAATTCGCCAAGGGGCAAATGCAAGACATAAGTTATATTCAAAAGTGGGTGATGGGATTACTTCGTCGCAAATCGCTCGTTTTGCAAAAGTTTTAGCTGCAGCATGTCAAGATATTAATATCAAAGTATTAACGCCTGAATTACCGTCATGGGTGAGTTATTTAATGGGCGATGCCTTTGCAAAAACCTATGATAATTCGCGGGATACCAAGTTAGAACATCGAAAACATTGGCATTTTGACTTACTAACGGAAATTATCGAACAAGAGACAGATAAACCGGCTAACACCATTTTATATGTCATTTTCGATCGGCACCATTTATCCGATTACCATTATGATAACTTAAGTCGGCTCTTTGCTATCCCTGGTTTCAAAGCGTATTTAACTGCAGAGCAAGCGTTTATTAAGCAGACATTAGTGAATCATTTATCTGCTGCTGGGCAAATTCAATTAGTCAATACGTTGAAGAAAGATGTTGACCTTTATACGCTTTTTGCTGACGTATTAGTTTCTTTTGCCACCAGCTCGTTAAAGACTGTGCGTGCAGCTGCGGAACCTACAATGGCAATTTTACCTGCACAATCGGTCACGCAACATTTAACCCAAATTTTAACAGAAGGGACGCCCAAACAGCGTACTCAAGCCGCAGATTTATTTGCTCGAATAGGTGAACATCGAGAGATATTAGAAGCTGCATTAACAACAGAAACGAATAAAACCGTCCTGAAAAGTATTGAAAGTGCGATTTCGAGATTTTCAGTGATGGATACAGCTAGCCAGGTTGAAGAAGCCGAGTTACCTGAATTCGTTGAATTAGAAGATACACCGCTGCCTGAAAGTGCAAAAGATATTTTAGTTAATAATTTCAATGAAATGCTGCAAAAAGCAAAAGAAAATGCAGAAAATGAAATTGAAGAAAATAAACAACAGAAGCACAGCTACAATTGGGCACAACGCCATTACAAAGAATTCCAAAAGCTTAATGCACAAGCTTGTTGCAAAGTGATTGATAAACTAAATTCAGGTAAGGAAATTATTACTGACCATGAATATAGCGTGGTGAAATTTAAAGAACGTATTACTAACTTGCCTGAATTTACGTTATTCCATGCATTACGTCTGATCAGCCATAACCGCACAAATGAAGAGCATCTATCCCATTACCATCTTACTCGAGAAGTTCCACCAAGAATTCTTGGGCAAATTGAATTGCGCCAATTAGAAAAAACGTTAACACAATGCCATTTTAATAATGCAACACGGTTAATTGCAGACCTTTGCTTACGCTCATATGCCAATGGGTTAGCCATTTTTAACCAGCCAGCACAAGTTTGGCCGTTTTTTATTCAACACCCAGATTTTATTGCAGAAGCATTGGGTTTAATTCCTCAACAAGAAAAGCAACGTCATTACCAAGAATATGATGCGGCGAGTGGAATTGATGTACTTGCCATGCTGCCGACCATTCCCGCGCGATTCATTCCGCGTATTATGGAGTTGGCTCTTGGGGAAAATAAAACTCATCGTCTGAGTGCGCAGAAACTACTAGAGACATTACCGAATATTCACCTTAATGCGGCTGAGGGGTTAGATTCAGGTAAGCAAGAAATTCGTGTTACCGCAATTGAATGGTTGGCACGATTAAAAAGCCCTGATTCATTGAAACCACTTTATGCATTGTTAAAGAAAGAAAAACGCGAAGTGGTGCGGGCTGCCTTATTAACCGCTCTGGAACAATTTGGGGAAGATATTTCCGGTTACCTTGCGCCTAAAGTGTTATTAACAGAAGCGCAAAAAGGGCTAAAAGCGAAAGCGCCTGCCAGTATGGCGTGGTTTAACTTAGATACGTTGCCTGCATTAACTTGGCAAAATAATAAACCCGTAGAAGCCGATATTATTCGCTGGTGGGTGATCTTGGCCGTTAAATTAAAAATGCCAGCAGGTAATGGGTTATTGCAACGTTATATTGGCTTACTTTCAGTCGATAGCCAAAAGAAACTCGGCAGTTTTATTTTAAATAGTTTTATCGGGCAGGACATTGCTGGGCCGTCATTAGAAATGGCAATGGCGGAAGCAGAACGCGATGCGCCAAAGCGCTTAGCTAATTATCAAGATTGGGTGAAACGTTGGCCTGAATATTATAGCCAATATGAAAACTACACGTTAGAGCAGACGTTTAATGAGATAAAAAATGAAGTACTGCGCCGTTATTTAGGTTCCGCTATTAGTGATAAAGGGATGTTAGCACTGATTTGTGGTATTGAAGGGCACCTTGCCGTGACTACATTGCGTAATTATATGCGTGACCACTACCAACGGCGTGCACAAATTGAAGCTATGATTGATGCGGTGGCGACAAGCAATGACCCACTCATCATTCAATTATTATTGTCACTTTCTCGCCGTTATCGTACCGCGTCAGTTCAAGAAAAAGCGCGCGGATTGGTTGCTCAGATTGCCGAGCGTAATGGTTGGAGCGCAGATGAACTTGCGGATAGAACAATACCAACAGCGGGAATGGGTGAAACCGGTATTTTGGCACTTGAATACGGTGACCGCACGTTTACTGCGAAACTGGATGCACAGCAAAAATTAGTTTTGTTTAATCCAGAAGGTAAAGAAATCAAAGCATTACCTGCTGCACGCAAAACAGACAATGAAGAGTTGGCTAAAGAGTCTAAAAAGTTATTCACTGCGAGTAAAAAAGAGCTCAAACAAGTGATTGAACTACAAACCGCACGTTTGTATGAAGCGATGTGTGCAGAGCGCCTTTGGACAACCGCAGACTGGCAGGAATATATTCAAGCACACCCGGTGATGCGTGGCCTTATTGAAAAACTAGTTTGGATAGAAACCAAAGACAACAATATTCTGAATGTATTTCGTCCATCGGACGATGGCAGTTTATTAAATTTAGATGATGATGAAGTCACTCTATCTACTGATTCTTATATCAAATTAGCCCATGCAGCATTGGTCAGTGAAGATGAACGGAAAGCCTGGATAGCACACTTTAAAGATTACAAAGTGAAATTTTTATTTTCGCAAATGGAGCATAAAATCCCTGATTTGGATCTGAAATTAACCGAAATTGAAGACCGCAAAGGGTGGCTAACCGATACCTACACCTTGCGTGGCGTCTTGACAAAAATGGGTTACCAGCGCGGGCAGGCGGAAGATGGTGGGAGCTTTACCCACTATGCAAAACATTTCGCCAGTTTAGGTTTTTATGTCTATATCGAATTTAGTGGCAGTTATGTGCCAGAGGAAAATATCCCAGCCGTTTTGTATTCATTAAGCTTTGAGAAATCACAACAAAGCTCATGGAACCGCAGCTATATCGAGTTAAAAGATATCCCGCCTATTTTGTTAGCTGAAAGCTATGCGGATTATTTAAAAGTTGCGGATGCGTGTGCAGGTTTTGATCCTGAGTGGGAAAAGAAAACACCTTGGTAAGCGGGTTTAACGTAGGATTTTGGAATGACTAAAAATAAAACAACACAAGGGAATGTTCTGCGTGAAAGCGCAGAAGTTCGTTTTGCCGATGAATTGGCACGTTTAACCGAAGCAGATAAACAGAACCCGAAACCACAAGGGTGGTTGCGATCGCCTCGTGCCGTTAGGCAATTTATCTTAGGTGATGGATCACTCAATATTTCTGCAAAATTTTTCGGTGATGATGCTTTAGTTGACCGCGCAATTGTGACGTTATTAGGAAAACAAGGACTAATGTTAGTGGGGGAACCCGGAACAGCGAAATCCATGTTATCGGAGTTATTAGCTGCTGCAATTAGTGGTGACTCAGGTTTAACCATTCAAGGAACCGCAGGTACAACTGAAGATCATATTAAATATTCGTGGAACTATGCTTTGCTACTAGCAGAAGGCCCGACGGAAAAGGCTCTGGTGAGTTCACCGTTATACCAAGGCATGCAAGAAGGTAAAATCGTTCGTTTTGAAGAGATAACCCGCTGCCCACCTGAAATTCAAGATGTGCTGGTCAGTTTAATGTCAGAAAAGCAAATGATGATCCCGGAAATGAAAGACAATGCACGGATCAGCGCGAAGCAAGGTTTTAATTTGATTGGTACAGCGAACTTGCGTGATCGCGGTGTTCATGAAATGTCATCAGCACTAAAACGCCGATTTAATTTTGAAACTGTGCGGCCAATCCAAGACCCCGCCTTTGAAATTGAACTGATTAATAAGCAATTAACCACAGAGTTAGCCGACCTCAACGGCCTAGTGACTATCCCTAGCAACGTTATTGAACTGTTAGTCACCACCTTTCAAGAGTTGCGTTCAGGGAATACCAAAGATGGGGGCAATATTAAAACCCCAGATGCGGTGATGTCGACAGCTGAGGCCGTGAATATTGCTTATGCATGTGCGCTTGAAGCCCATTACTTAGGCGATGGTACGCTCAATGCAGGGGCCGTTGCACGGCAGCTTATTGGTGTGGTGTTAAAAGATAACCCTGATGATATCAAACGGATGCGTTATTACATTGATAATGTCGCGAGAGAAAGGGCAAAACACAGCCAAGAGTGGAAAGCCTTTTTTGATGCATCAAGGGCATTTTGGCAATAAATTTTTTATCACAATGGCAGAGCCGTGAGGGCTCTGCTAATTCGTCTTCATGATAACTAAATCAGCAAAAGGCCATTTAAGGCGAATAACCCTTAGGGAAACAGCGGTGAGCTTGCTATCGATACCTTTACCAGAACGCATTGAAAAAGCATTACAAGATAGGCGACAACTTGAGTCAGTGGGTATTTATTTTGCGCCAATTCGTCATCATAGCCCTGCGTGTGCATACAGCACACTGTCTTTGATTGAGCACATAAAACCCGATTACGTTTTAATTGAAGGGCCTGATAGTTTTAATGGGCTACTGACCAGTTTGCTACATCATGATACTCAGCCACCTGTCGCTATTATGGCGCAAACAGAGTTAAAAACCACACAGGAGGATGATAAAAGTGACGCCGTCACTCGCTCTGCCTATTTTCCTTTTTGTGAATATTCCCCGGAATGGCAAGCTTTGCACATAGGCCAGCAATACCAAGCCCAATTACGTTTTATTGATTTACCATGGTCAGCACAAGTTAATGAAGATGAAGCCAATGATCTGCAATCTCAAAGTTTGCAGAAAGAGCGCTACTTAGCACATAGCTTGTTTATTAGCCAGCTTGCGAAAAAAAGTGGTTGCCGTGACCATGATGAATTATGGGAACAGATTTTTGAATTACGAGCAATTGAACAGCTCGCAGATTGGCCAGCCTTTTTTATGGATAGCTTTATTTGGTGTGCTCTGGCACGACTTGATTATGAACCCCAAGTCCTTGAGTCAGAAGGTTCCATACAGCGTGAGCAATATATGCAGTCGCATATCCAAACCATTAAAGCCCAACATCCGGAAGCTAAAATTGTCGTGGTAACGGGGGGATTCCATACCCTTGCGCTACTTGAAGGGTTGGAAGAAGTGCGCAAACAGCAGTTTAAGCTTTCTGCGGCACAACAAAAAGCGTTTATCCAACAGCAAAAACTGGGCGAACAAGACAAGGCTTGGTTTATTCGCTATAGCTATGACAAACTCGATGCATTGAATGGCTATGCATCAGGGATGCCTTCCCCCGCATTTTACCAGCAGTCGTGGTTGTCATTATTAGAGCAACGCCAAGCCCAGATGGCAGGCGACAATCAACCTACACAAGCTTATCGAAATCGTTTAGGTGTTGCCTATCTGTCTAAAGTTGCGCATGTCTTACGTGAAAAGCAATTTGAAGCCGCTCCTGGCTTTCTATCGGTTAAATTGGCCGCAGAGCAAAGCATTCGTCTTGCCGCCTTTCGTGGGCATGCAGGCCCTGGGCGCTATGATCTGTTAGATGGGTTACAAAGTGTTTTTATCAAAGGTAGCTTAGATGAAAGCCAAATTGAGCTTTGGCAGGAAATAAAAACCTGTTTCTCTGGCTTTTTACTCGGGAAAATCCCCAAAGGGACAGCAACGCCTCCGCTGGTCACTGAAACTTATGAAATCGCAAAAAGTTTTCGTTTCAAACTTGATGACACCTTAAGTAAGGTGAGTCGCTTAGATGTCTATCGTAATCAACAACATCGTGCGCGTAGCCGATTCCTGCATTTATTAGCATTTCTCGATATCCATTTTGCTAAGCATCTATCTGGGCCAAACTTTTTTTCTGGTAACCAAATGGATTTATTGTTTGAAGAATGGCAATACGCGTGGACGCCCAATGTTGAAGGGGAATTAATTGCCTTATCAGAACAAGGAACGCAATTAAAAGCTATTGCCCTAAACCGTTTGTTTGAAATGGAGAAAAACCTAGAACAGCAAGGTGTTAGTCGTTCAAGCCAAAGTGCGGTCGGGTTACTCATGCAAGCAGCATTGATTGGGTTGCATCAACGGATGCCGGCATTATTTTCCTTGTTAGATGGTTATATTCAACAGGATACAAAGTTTGCGTCATTGATTGCGTGTGGTCATAAACTTGTTCATCTGTGGCGGGGTCGCCAATTCTTTGATATTGACGATGGTTTTGCTATCGAAGCACGTTTAGATGCCTTGTTGCAACAAGCGTTTTATTGCTTTGCACAAATTACGCAGGGGGATGAACAGCAGCAAGAATCCCATTTTTCAGCCTTGCTTTCTTGTCGTGAATTAATCACTTTCATGCCTGAAATCAATAAAAATCATGATTATGCCATTGATTTTTATCAGGAATTAGATCGCTGTCAAGGTCAATTAAACCATACGCCACTTTTAAAAGGTGCGGTGGATGCTTTGCGCTATCTCGGGGCAAAAATAGATGAATCCGTTCTAACAGAAGAGATTAAGCGTGCGTTCAGCTCCGGTAGTGATCCTGAAATGGCCATTGGCTATTTTATTGGTGTGATGCGAACCGCACCCGAGTTAGTCTTACGCATACCATTACTCATTGATATGTTAAATCAGTTACTTAGTGAATGGGATGAAGGGCGTTTTATTCAAGTATTACCCGATTTACGGTTTGCATTTAGCCAATTAACGCCTAAACAAAATGCACAAATGGCACAATATGTGGCACAAGACTTAGCGATTGAGGCAAAAGAACTCACACTGCACCAAACAGAGTTTAATGAGCAACAAATGATGCAAGTTATTCAACTCGAACAACAATTACAAAGCCAGCTCACTGAATTAGGGTTACAAAGTTGGTTTGCTCGCGCTCAGGAAGGTAAATAATGAGTCAAAAAAATGTCACATTAACCCCTGAACAACTTCTACTGGCTAAGCGCTGGCGTTTAATACTCGGGCAATATGCCGATAACGCACTTGGCCAAGCTACCTTCAGTGCTGAAGAGTTGAAAATAGAACGTTCTTTGGACTTTTTGTATCGAAGATAATACCAACGTCGAGGCTTAAAGCAAGAAACTGGACGTCATGGTTCTTTAGATGCTTCCCAATTGACCGCGGTTAATTGGTTAAACCAAGCCCGTAAATTGTTTCCTAATAGTACCTTTGAGCGGATGCAATCTCAGGCTTTAGAACGTTATGAGATCAGTAGTTTGTTAAAGGACCCACAAGCGCTAAATGCCATGGAGCCGACAAAGTCCCTCGCAAAAGCGTTGTTAAGCCTACGCGGGAAGATGAATGAAGAAACCCGTGATGCCGTTAAAAATATTATACGCAAAGTCGTGGATGATATTCTAAGTCAAATACGTAACCAATTTCGCCACGCACTAACAGGACGACGTAACCGCTTTCAACGTTCACTGGTCCCAAACAGCCGTAATTTTGATTGGCGAGGGACGATTGCCGCTAATTTGAAAAACTACGATAAACAAAATCAACGGTTAGTGATAAAAACACCTCATTTTAATTCTCGTCAACAACAACATTTACCGTGGGATGTGATCCTGTGTGTTGACCAAAGTGGCTCGATGGCGAGTTCTATTATGTATGCGGCCGTGTGCGCGAGTATCTTAGCGGCATTACCGACTGTACGCGTGTCTTTGGTCGTTTTTGATACTCAAGTTGTTGATTTAAGCCACCTTGCACAAGATCCTGTTGAAGTGTTAATGACCGTGCAATTGGGTGGCGGAACGGATATCGCTAAAGCGATGCAATATTGTGAAAGTTTGATACGTAACCCAAAACGCACTGTGATTAGCTTAATCAGCGATTTTGAAGAGGGTGGCGCGCTGAATCATTTGCTCAATTGCACACAACGTTTGCATAGCCAACAAGTGAAGTTGTTAGGTTTAGCCGCGTTGGATGATGAAGCACTTCCCGTTTATGATCCTGAAATTGCCCAAAAACTCGCTGATAGAGGGATGCATGTTGCTGCATTAACCCCGGAACATTTTGCTCAATGGTTAGCGGAGGTCATGCAATGAGTTGGAAAAACAGTTATTTACAGTATGACGACGATGCATTAGCCGTATTTGCGAATGTGGGGTTACTGAGACGTGCCCGCAAAGATGTTGAAAACCAAAAGGTTAACCCAACAGACTTAGACGCTGGCACATTCACGAGTGATGGCCAAAACGTTTCTTTAGATGCGCAAGGGATCCAAAAAGCCACTTGTGATTGCCCCGCAACAGAGTGTTGTAAACACATTTTGGCGGCAGTTTTGTGGGTACAGTCGAATGCAATCACAGAAATTGATCCAGCGGAGCCGATAGCCAGTGAAACGGTGTTAAGTGAATTATTAGCATTGTTACCAGAAAGCTTGATCAAACAAGCAACTAAGCCTGATATGCGTTTAGCGTTTAGATTTATACAGGAGTGGCAAGAAAAAGAATTGGTTTGTGAAGCGCAATCCAACCAGTTAAAAATTAGTCTGCCAGAATATGATGAGCCAATTATTTATATGCGTAATAGTGGCTTACAGGGCATGATTTCATCTCTACCCGAAAAACAAAAAAATGCGGTTCATCTCGCTATTATTGCAAAATTGAAGCTTCAGCATGGCCAAGATTGGCATTGGCCAGAAGAGCTAACCGCAGGTCAAGTGCATCAACAGGGACTTAGCCAAGACGATAAAGTGGTGATGGGTTCCATCGAACAATTTATTCAGGATATGTTACGGCAAGGACTGTCACATATTAGCCAAAGCAGTGCTAGCCAGTTGCAATTACTGAATATGTCAGCACGAGCAGAAGGGCTGCCTCGCTTAGCTAATGATATGAGACGCCTTAGCCAACAGGTTAAGCGCTTAGCTGACAAACATTTTACGATGGATGAAGGGCAAGTTTTGCGGTTAATTGCCGAGATATCAGCTTATTTGTACCAATTATCAGTAGCAAATGAACATCAGCTTATTGAACTCAAAGGGTTACAAAGACGGCAGTATAGCGATAAATCCATAGAATTTGATTTATTGCCTATTGATGCAAACTGGTGGAAAACCGAGAGTGGTGCGATTGGGGCTACATTGAGTTTCTGGGATCGGCAAAATAAAAAAATCATTCAATGCACGCAAGGTCGTAGTAATAGCCTTGACCCAACGTTTAATCGACAAAATGTTTGGCAAACACTGGCGTTATGGAAACATACAGCCGAAAGTTTGATGAAAACCCCCTTTAAATTGCATTCACCGCGGTTATCAGAGGAAGGTAAATTATCAGCCACTGGCGAAAGCTATGCGGTTAGCACTAAAGAAAAGGGGGTAACAACCAATGATTACCTTAACATTAAAGCTGAATTTGGTTATACCGATTGGCAGCTGGCGGCTAATGAATTGCCAACACTCACACAAGACAATCGGTTTTCCCCGGTTTTATTGCATATTGATGACTATGAGCCGCTCTATTGGGATGAAACAGAACAATGTGTCTTATGGGCGGTGACTGACGCACAACAAAATCGGGCATTTTTACGGTTAAACTGGCAAGGGAGTGATGACCATAAAATTGAAGAATTGCGGTTTATTACGAAACAGCAATGGCCAATTTGTGCTGTGGCGGTGCAGGTAAGTCATTCGCAAGAGGCGATCCAGTTGGTACCCAAAACGCTATGGTTAAAAAAGGAACACGGTATTGAGTTGTTCTACTTAGACTTTGAAAGTACACCACGTAAGAAACAACGTTCAGGCTTTTTTAATAAAATTATCGAATATATGGCGAAAAAACAGCAAAAAAGCCAAGTTTTTGTGCCTGAATTAACGTTGGCTAGCCAACTTGTTCGGCCAATACTTTCAGTACTGGAAACTCAAGCGTGTACAGGAAGGCAATGTTTATCCCAAACCCAACAAAATGAAATTGCGTATGTTATTAGAACGCTAGAGGATTTGGGGGCTCTTTGGTTGGCTAATCAATTCAAACCATTGATTGCCTCCAGTGACTTACAACCCCAAGTACTATTACAGTTAGTCTATTTATGTGACCGTTTTGAAAGGTTACAAATGCCATTGCCTTTTCAATTTAATCAATAACATAAGAGGGAGTAAGATCACTCCCTCATTATGCATCAACAGTGTGTTACTTCTCATTAGACTCAAATGACGCTAAGAATGTCCGCAGTAACTGATCTAATGCTTGTTGCTCTTTTTGCGATAATTTAGCAACGAGGCGGGCTTGGTTTTGTGTATGTGCTTCAATAAGTTGGTTGATTAGCGTTAAGCCTTCGGTTGTTAATGAAACCAAAAAACCGCGGCCGTCATCAGGGTTGGCATGGCGGCTAACTAAACCGATTTTTTCCAATTGGTCTATTCGGTTGGTCATCGTCCCCGATGTGACCATCAACGTCGATAGCATTTCCCCCGGGCTCAGCGTATAAGGGGCTCCTGCTCGGCGCAATGTCGCAAGCACATCGAAGCTTGAACGGTTAAGGCCAAATTGTGTGAAGACCTTTTCCATTTCACGAGTTAAGTGAAACGCGACGTTACCCAACCGGCCAATTAACCCCATTGGGCTAATATCGAGGTCAGGGCGTTCTCTTTCCCACTGTTGAGTGATTTTATCTATTCTATCCATAGGCAAATAATGGCGGTTATTTATCTTGACGTCAAGGTAAAATGCACATATCTTGACGTCAAGATAAACTGAAAGAGCAGAAATATGAATCGACTAACGGTTTTAGGGTTGACGGCATTAGCACCGATTGTGTGGGGAAGTACATACTTAGTGACAACAGAAATGTTACCCGCAGGGATACCATTAACATTGGCGGTATTGCGCGCTTTACCTGCAGGGTTGCTATTGATACTCGTGCTACGAAAACTACCCGAGGGTATTTGGTGGTTACGTGTGGTGGTATTAGGTGTTTTAAATTTTTCTCTATTTTGGTGGTTATTGTTTATTGCTGCGTATCGCTTACCTGGTGGTGTGGCTGCAACGGTTGGCGCTGTACAGCCATTAATTGTTTTATTTTTAAGTCGTTGGTTGTTAAATAACCGTTTATCACCAGTTTCTATTATGGCATCAATTGCAGGGGTATTCGGGGTGGCGATATTGCTTTTAACACCGAATGCCGCTTTAGATCCGCTAGGCATTATTGCAGGGTTAGCCGGCGCATTTTCAATGGCGGCGGGAACGGTATTAAGCCGCCGCTGGCAGCCACCCGTCAGTGCTTTAACCTTTACTTCATGGCAATTAACTGCGGGAGGGCTAGTTTTATTACCCTTTGCCATTGTGTTTGAGCCAGCTTTACCAGCGTTGAGCTCATTAAATTTAATTGGATTGGGGTATCTAACGCTTATTGGTGGAGCATTAACTTATGCCTTATGGTTCCGTGGGCTTGCAATACTAGGCCCAAGTTCAGTTGCGTCTCTTGGGTTTTTAAGCCCTGTGAGTGCAGTAGTTTTGGGGTGGTTTTATCTCAACCAACAACTTAGCACCTTGCAATTTATTGGTATGATTGTCATTTTACTCAGCGTGTGGGCGAGCCAACGAGCGGAAACAAGAAAAGTGATTTTAACTTATCAACGTTAAAGTAAGCTCTGTAGGTTCCTCATTGCCTATAAGTTGTTCATTGCCTGTAAGTTGTTCATTGAATGTAAGTTGTTAATGAATGCAATGAGCAACTTTTCCCTGTGTTAATATTCATTAGAGTATTCATGCGGTCTATAAATAAGTGGCTAATATGTTATTTCCTGATGAAGATAATACGGTGCAAATTGCACCCGAAGCTTTTTTACTCAAAGGGTTTTTACTGGGGCAAAGTGATACACTATTGCAGTCATTAAACAACGTTATTGCTGCTAACCCATTAAGGCACATGGCAACCCCAAATGGCTATCAAATGTCTGCAGCAATGACTAACTGTGGTGAGTGGGGCTGGGTAAGCGATGAGAAGGGATACCGCTATCGTAGGCGTGACCCTGTCACTAATGAACTATGGCAACCTATGCCTATTCCATTTGTTCAATTGGCAATTTCTGCAGCGAGCACCGCTGGCTTCGATCATTTTATCCCTGATGCCTGCTTAATTAACCGATATGCAGTTAGCGCTGCAATGTCATTGCACCAAGACAAAGACGAAGCCGATTTTACTCATCCAATTGTTTCTTTTTCTTTAGGGCTACCCACAATATTTGATTTTGGTGGGGCAACCCGAGATGCGCCTAAAATCGCTGTTTATTTAGAACATGGGGATGTCTTGGTATGGGGCGGTCGGTCACGGTTAAATTATCATGGAGTACGTCGTATTAAATCAGGTGTACACCCGTTGTTAGGGCCTTACCGCTATAACTTGACGTTTAGGCGTTCTCAACCTTAAATTCGCCTTTTACAATATTCCGATTTATCAATTAAATAGACCATGAATGACTTAATATTTCATCTCAGTAGATTAAATAATACTAATCGTTAAATTTAGTATTTATATAGAAAAAATATCATTGAATAATAAATTGGATACACCTATAAATGATGATTATAAATTAATATAACTAGGTATTGGTAGGTAAGTGAATGTATAGCTTTTTAAATGATTATAATGAGATAGC
Source organism: Providencia sp. PROV205 (assembly GCF_028479505.1). Taxonomy (NCBI): domain Bacteria; kingdom Pseudomonadati; phylum Pseudomonadota; class Gammaproteobacteria; order Enterobacterales; family Morganellaceae; genus Providencia; species Providencia sp. PROV205. The sequence continues at coordinate 154,212 of NZ_JAMPNU010000018.1, forward strand.
TCACCCTGCAGTTATGCAGACTTTAAATGATTTATCAGGGAAACGTTTCAAAGGTTATGGCACTGATGAGGTTTGTAGCAGGGTCACGGCTCAAATTAGATTAAGAATTGGCCAACCTAGTGCAGATGTTCATTTCTTTAATGGCGGTACAATTACTAACCTGACAACGATTTCCCATGTATTACGACCTCACCAAGCGGTGATCACCGTGGAGAGTGGCCATATCGCAGTCCACGAAACGGGGGCAATTGAAGCGACAGGCCATAAAGTCATTACCATTGACTCACCATCAGGTAAATTAACCCCCGCACATATTACTAAAGTGTTATCTGAGCATGGTGATGAACATACTGTCCAGCCTAAGCTTGTTTATATCAGTAATTCAACCGAAATTGGCACTGTTTACCGTAAACAAGAGCTAGTTGCGCTACGCGAGATTTGTGACGCTCATAACTTACTGTTATTTATGGATGGTGCTCGCTTGTCTTCTGGTTTAATGTCGAAATATAGTGATTTAACCATTGAAGATGTCGCGAAATTGACCGACATTTTTTATATCGGTGGAACGAAAATAGGCGCATTAACTGGGGAGATCTTAGTGATTGTAAACCCCGCATTGCAATCAGATTTCCGTTTTAGTATTAAGCAAAAAGGTGGGTTACAAGCAAAAGGTTGGCTACTCGCTGCCCAGTTCGAGCCACTGTTTAATGATGATTTGTATTTTAAGTTGGGAAGCCACCTTAATGAGATGGCATCACAATTAGCTTCATTTTTTACCAAAAAGGGCTTCCAGTTTCTTGCGCCTGTAGAATCAAACCAAGTTTTTGTTATTTTTCCCAATGCATTGGCGAATAAATTATTAACGCACTACCAGTTAAGCTTAATTTGTAAGCCGACACCGGAAACCACCTGTATTCGCTTTTGTACCTCATGGTCAACAACTCAGCAAGATGTAGACAAATTAAAGCAGACTTTCCAAGCTTTACTTTAGGTAATTATCATCCCAATAAATATTTCCGATATTTCGCCTATATTTATTGGGTTTTATTTATCATGATGGCGGCATATTGATGACGTTAATGAGCAATTTGCCATGCCTTGGACTTTTTCCCATCCTGCGGTTGTTTTTCCGATTAAACAAAGTCGATTTGGGCGCTTTTTAAGCTTGCCTGCTTTAATTTTAGGCAGCTTAAGCCCAGATCTATTTTATTCAATGATGTGGTACTCGGCAGCGACTACGGCTCATGACTTGATAGGCTGGTTATATACTGGCTTACCATTATGTTTACTCATCACTATTTTTGTACAAAAAAGTGCTTTTTTTCTCCACTATGCTGTGCCATTTCCCCTAAAAAGCAGAAGTGTAAGCTCACTTCGACAATTTTGTATTGTCGTGCTTTCTTTTTATATTGGTGCCGCAAGCCATATTATCTGGGATGCTTTTACTCATCAGTCGGGGGCTTTTGTTCGGCACGCTGAGTTTTTGCAGCTTGTCGTATTTAACATGACGGATAGCCAAGAAATTGCTATTTATAAATTACTACAACACCTTGGCTCTTTATTGGGGGCGTTGTACTTGTTGATAAAATACAAGCAGTTCTACCGTCGGCAATCTGCAGTTCAGCAGCTACGGTATGCGAAAAAGTTAATGGTATTGCTCAAGATTGCCATTATTTCAGCGTGTGTTTCCTTACCATTTGCTTATAATTTAGCCATGAAAGGGGATGTGCTTAGTTTTAATCGCTTTGTATATTTAGAACTGACACTGCTAGTGCCTGTTTTTTTTACAGCAAGTATATTGTTTGCACTGATAAAATATCAGCGCCAGCGAAAGGCAATGCAGAGTTAGCCTTTCGTGAGTAATAGCCCTGATAACATGATATCGATGGCAGCGATACTTTTCTTTAATCGCTGTTGGCTATCACCTTGTGAAATCCAATAGGCCGCTTCAGCGAGACCTCCATTAATCAAAAAAGCCAATGCGTGGGTATCAATATCTTTAATAATGTCTTTTTTGGCGAGCTCATAGAGTAAACGTTCAATCTGTTCGGTACATTGCAAGTTTGATTTAGCTAAGAAATCGCCTAATACGGCTTTCGCGTCACGCAAAATAATTTGTTGATATTCGGGCTCTAATGCCATTTCTAAGTAAGCATGACAGCGCTGACAAAAACTGTTCCATAGGTCTTCAGTATGGTGAGTAATTGCTTGTAAACGTGCATTCATTTGTGAGTCGATTTGCTCAACAACGGCAGTAAATAAGCCTTGTTTGTCGCCAAAGTGGTGGTAAAGGGCACCACGTGTGAGATTGACACTTGCTGCAACTTCATCCATTGAAGTTTCTGCATAACCAAGCCGGCTAAAGTGCTCTCGCGCTGTAGTTAGCAAATTCGCACGTGTTTCTGCCATTTGCGCTTGTGTTCTTCTTGCCATAAAAACTCTCTTACATACAGGGCGTATAATTATTTACATTCAATGTGTATGATTATATCATAATTATACATACACAAGGTATGTATAATTAAATTTCATATTGGAGCTCATATGATAGGTCGCTATCAGCAGTTATTTCAGGCAAAAGAAAACCAACGCTTTGTGATAGCAGGGTTACTGGCGCGTTTATCGTTACCGATGATGGGGATCGGGATCATTACCTTGTTAGCACAGCTAAAAGGGAGTTACACCTTGGCAGGGCTTGTTTCTGCAACTTTTGTATTAACGTATGCGCTGCTATCTCCACAAATTTCCCGTTTAGTGGATAAATATGGCCAATTTCGCGTCTTGCCAGTGGTGACTGTTATCAGTGTGCTCGGTGTGTTTATTATCATCATAACCACGTGGTTATCGTTACCTGATATCGGTTTATTTATCGGTGCATTGCTAACGGGTGCAATGCCTAGTATGTCGGCGATGGTCAGGGCAAGGTGGACTGCGCTGTACAAAAATCAGCCTATATTACAAACGGCATATTCATTAGAAACTGTATTTGATGATGCCACTTTTATTGTTGGCCCTCCGTTGTCTGTCGGGATCACTGTCGCTTTATTTCCCCAAGCAGGCTTGCTGGTGGCAGCAGTTTTATTAGCCGTGGGAATGGCTTTGTTTATTTCACAACGCAGCACTGAACCTAAAGTCGTAGCATCTGATCATCTTGTAATACCGAATAAATCAATCATTTCAATGGTTGGGTTGCAGTTATTGATTGCATTGATGATTGCTTTAGGTGTGATTGTCGGCAGTGTGGATATTTTGAGTGTTACTTTGGCTCAATTACAACAGCAACCGGCGATGGCCAGTTTAGTGTTATCGGCCTATGCAGTCGGTTCATGTGCAATGGGGATTGTTTTTGGGGGGGTAACCTTTAACACGCCTTTGCCTCGCTTACTATTCCTCAGCGGCTTAATGACGTTTCTTTCTATTGTGCCGATGTGGTGGGTCGTCGGGGTTTATTCTCTATCTGTGGTGGTGTTCATTTCCGGGTTGTTCTTTGCCCCGACGATGATCATTGCAATGACATTAGTTGAGAAAATTGTTCCTCAAAATAAATTGACAGAAGGAATGACCTGGTTACTCGCTGGGTTAAATATTGGCGTTGCTATTGGGGCGATGTTAACGGGTAAAATGGTGGATACTTATGGCCCTTATGCCGGTTATGCTGTTGCGATATCTGGTGGTATTTTCGTTTTAATTTCAACATGGTTGAGTTACTTACGCGATAAAACCCAACAAAAAATAGCAGTTGAATGCGAAAATGGCCATTAAAAACAACGAAAAAATAAACCATGTAGTGATAAAATCATAAAAAATAATTTAATGAGGTAACCTAATGCATTCTCCTGTCTTTCGTGCCGCTACACTTGATGATGTCGACCGTTGTTATGCGATTGAAGTCGGATCCTATGAAGGGGATGAAGCCGCAACAAAAGAAAAGATAGCAACGCGGATCCAACAATATCCAGATGGTTTTTTATGTATGGAATTAGCAGGGGAAGTGATTGGCTTTATTAATTCAGGTTGTGCATGGGACGTTGTGATGTCCGATGAAGAATTTAAAGAGCTTATTGGACATGACCCACAAGCTCCAAATGTCGTCATTATGTCAGTGGTAGTACATCCCAAATACCAAGGTAAAGGGTATTCATCTTTACTGATGAAAGTGTTTATCAATTCTATGAGAGAAATGAATAAAGAAACAATTCATCTAATGTGCAAAGAACGTCATATCGATCTGTATAAGCATTTTGGCTACCAATATGTTAAACCGTCAGAATCTGACCATGGCGGAATGACGTGGCATGAAATGGTGATGAAACTGTAAAATCTATTTTCTTAAGCCTGTGATTTTGTTATCTGGTATCATATTTCATTATATATAATCACTATTTGGGAAGTCATAATGATAATTTGGGTTGATGCGGATGCATGTCCAAAAGTAATTAAAGAAGTTTTATACCGTGCGGCAGATAGAGAAAAAGTGCAAATAACATTTGTTGCAAACCAGCGTTTAACGGTACCACCATCACCTTTTTTAAAAACTTTGCAGGTGCCCGCGGGCTTTGATGTCGCGGATAATGAAATTGTATTGCGAGCTCAAAAAGATGACTTAGTGATCACAGCCGATATCCCTTTAGCCGCAGAGGTTATGGAAAAGGGCGCGAATGCATTAAATCCTCGAGGGGAACGTTATAGCGAAGCGACTATTCGTGAGCGTCTTAATATTCGTGACTTTATGGATACGATGAGAGCCAGTGGCATCCAAACGGGAGGGCCCGCAAGTTTAAACCAGAAAGACAGGCAGCAATTTGCCAATGAGTTAGATAAGTGGCTGTTACAACGTAAAAAAGCATTAGCGTCATCATAGGTCGGCACATTTTCTGATTGAAGCTCAGAAAATGTGCATAGCAAAACAGAATTACACTCTATACCGTGTCTATAATGGGTAACCTTAAATTTTTTGAAGAAAAATGATGGACCCATTACACAGCATTATCATCACACTTTTCTTATTTATACTGACCTTTTTTAATCCTGGGGCAAATTTGTTTATTGTGGTACAAACCACATTGAGCTCAGGTAAAAAAGCGGGGTTAACTTGTGGTTATGGCGTGGTGTTAGGCAATGCCATTTATTCAGGGCTCGGCTTATTTGGTCTGGTCACATTAATGGCGGAATTCGGCTCATTATTTTCAATCATTAAGATCCTTGGTGGCTTATATTTACTTTATTACGCAGTAAGTGTGTTCACTAATAAAACGCAACTCAATCTGTCCACCGAAAATACCATGGAACGTTTTCCTTCAGGTGTCTATTTTAGGCGGGGCTTGATTTCTGATTTATCAAACCCACAAACGGTTTTATTTTTTATGAGTATTTTCTCGACGACTATTTCGCCTTCAACACCACTATGGGCCAAGTTAGTCATTTGGATGGGTATTGTTATTGCGTCATTAATTTGGCGAATTATTTTATGCCAAACATTTTCTTTAACTTCTGTGCGTAGAACTTATTCACGGGTTCATAAAGTTGTCGGTAAAGGCGTTGGGGTAATTTTAGGGGCATTGGCAACAAGGCTGATTTACCAAGGTGTCAGCGAACTGGTTATAAAAAAATCACCGTTCTAAATTGATTAATGATAGATCCATTAATCAATAAAATAGCCTCAAACCCAATAAAATGAAGCTATTCACAGTAGAAAAATGACTGATTATTGATGGGTTAACCAATGTTCAACTTCTTGATAATTACCGCGAAAGACGATGCGCTGCTGTTTTTTACTCAACTGATAGCGATACATTGGGTCGTAATACTCATTCAACAATGGGACTAACCACGAAAAATGTGTTCGGGTATCGCCAGTTATTTTCTGGTCCGCTAGAGCAAGCTCAAGTAAATGAGTCAATTCGATTGTACGTTGTGATCCTAAACGTTTACGAATGGCAGACAAACCATGGTGCAGGTAGTCGCTATATTCCTGCCAACCGCGTTCAAAACCAAAAGCTGCTAAAAAATCTTGAGTCATACGGTCAAAGTATTCATATTTTAAACGCTCAAGACGTAGTTCAAAAGGGTCGTCAATAATAGCGATGGGCGCTTTTTCCATTTGTGTACGTAGTTCAAGAGGTAGGCTATTTGCCCCAATGGCACGCCCTTCATCCTCCAGTACCCAGCGTTGGCAATGTTGAGCTTTTTTCAATAAGCTGACCGCTAAATAATTTTCAAAAGTGGCCTGTGAATACTGCTGTTGTAACGTACGGCCAAACGAAGAACCCCGATGATGCGCAAGACCTTCTAAATCAATTCCGTTTGCTAAGTGATGAACTAGGGTGGTTTTACCATTACCTGTACAGCCGCCCACTAAAATGATAGGGCGTTGCACCAATTCATTGACAGCATCAATTGCTGTTTGTCGTAATGTCTTATAACCACCGTTGATGAGAGGATATTCAATATCCACCTCTTTTAACCACGATTGCACGATATGTGACCGCATTCCTCCACGCGCACAGCAAATATAGCCATGGGTATTTTTTTTACAGGCCTCTTTCCACGCAGTGACCCGAGCCATTTTAATGTCTCCACCGACAAGCTGGTGGCCTAGTTCAACGGCTTTCGCTGAACCTTGTTGTTTATAGCATGTACCGACTGCAGCGCGCTCATCATCATTCATCAAAGGCAGGTTAATGGCATTAGGCATTGACCCTTGCTGAAATTCGATAGGCGCTCTGACATCGATGAGTGGTGTGTCATTAATTAAAATTTGGCGAATATTTTGCGAAGAAGTGGTTAATTCCATAATAACAGCGAGATTCTTTAAAGTTGCAATAGGATTACTATACTCTTAATCCCATTGCTTAGCATTAATGTTAGGTTTAAAAGGATGGTTAGTATTTTACTACTTAATGATGATATATTGTTGGTAGGTATTTTAATGTGAGTAAGGGGTAATACTATGAAGATGCTAACGATTCAAGAGATGACCGAAACTCAAAAAATCCAAGTACGTACTAGGCTCGCACAAGAAAGGAAAAAACTTGGCCGTGAATTAACAAATTCTGAGCAGAGCAAGGTAAGAAAACAAATTATTACCGAAATATCTCAAGAAGTCGAAAAACAAGCGAAAAAATTACGCGCAGAAAAGAAAAAAGATAAATTAGTTCCTAGTGATGCAAGTTACAGTTGGTCTTCTCAAAATCACAAAAGAGGGTATCGCTAATTTTTAATCAGAGTGTTCCGCTAGTGATTTGTATTAAGGAATTGTAATTTTATGCCATTCAAATCATTTAAAGACCTCAAAAATGAAAAAGATTGCGTTATTATTATTGTTATTCAGTAGCTTAACTGTCGCAAAATCCAATTATCATGGGAAACCATCCCGTAATGATTCTGTTGTTGTGCATGTTTGCGCTTTATCTCCTTTTTCTAATTTCTATGCAGAAGCTGCAATGTCTGAACAAACTGCGCGACACAAAACCTCTCGGCGTTGTGAATTAGGACAAGGGCAAGGCAGTATTTTCTGTAAAGCTCAAGATGCAAAATGCAGTACCAGCAAATTATCGTTTGGTGATCAATATATTGAAGAAAGTCTGATTGTCTACGCTAAATCGTGGCAAAAGGGCGATTATATTGAAGTATTTGATGATATTCCGTATCTTTCCCGCCACCATTTCGCAGATAAAATAGCTTCTTATACTATCCCTGATGGCTGGATGGTACGTTTTTACGAAGGCGATAATTATACTGGCAAATACCATACCGAAATGGGTGGTTCGCACAATACATTGGGCTATAGCCAAAAAACCCGCTCAATTAAAATTATTAAACGGCAATAACGTCAAAGGCCAGTGTGTCTGGCCTTATTGCTCTCTTTTTTTATCGACGGCCTGATTGAAATTAACTTTTTTATTTTGATTGCGGATATGCTCTTTAATTTCTTTTTCTAAAAGTGGTAAATCACCAGTACAAATTTTATCCAGCAACACATGGTGTTCTTGGGTAATTTCTTCCATTGGCTTAGTGAATGTTGATATGCCAATAATAATAGTGAGCTGTTTTGCTACATTTTCCCATAACGACGTTAATGTTTTATTGCCGCTTAGTTCACACAATGTACGGTGAAAATGGACATCACTGAGGGAGAAAAGATAGTTATCCTCGAGTGTCGCAGCTTTGGTCATTTGGTTAATACATTCGGTTAGTTCGTCAATGCATTGCTTATCTAAATGCTTTTTCTGAGAAATAAACCTTCTAATAGCATGTAATTCTAATAAGACCCGTACTTCGATAAGCTCATCAAGGCGTTCTTCCGAAACTGGAGCCATACGAATACCTTTAAAAGGCTCATTGATAACAATACCTTGGCTTTCGAGAACTCGAAGGGCTTCCCTAACAGGAACTCGACTTACGTTCATTTTTTCCGCAATTTCTTTCTCGACAATACGATCACCAGGCAAAATATAGCCACGTGTGGCGGCTTCAACTAACCTGTCAACCACATCGTCAGTCAGTGTTCTTGCTTTAATAGGCTGCCAGTAATCATTTTTTGCCGTCCCACCTAAAAAAAGGTTTTTTTTACTATCAGTCATCGTAAATGCCTATAAAATTTTTATTAATCAAATAGTAATGATTTTAGATATTCAAATTTTGTTCTAATAAAATTATCACATCATCAAATCATAGACCACAAAAAACATAGAAATAACAGTCATACGTTATTTAGACCAAACTCGATGTAGATCACAATTAGAACGATTGAATATTGTATACAATATTACAATCTAGTTTAATGCACCCAATTGATAAGCCGTTATTGAAAGAAAAGTGAAGGAAAAAATGATGGATAAACGATTGGAAGACATAAAAATTACTGAGATTGTTGCAGTTCCACTATTTGGAGAAAGCCCTAAGGGGGGCTGGTCAAATGAAATAAAACCAGAAGATCCTATTCATGCCATCATTGCGGTTCATACTGACGCAGGTATTACAGGCTATGGCAGTGTATTTACTGATGGTCGCTTGGTTGAGGCGGCTATCCCAGTGCTAGCTTCTTTATGTATTGGTGAAAGCGCGTTACAACCAGAGCGAGTATCTGAAAAGTTAAGACAGAATACTTTTTGGATGGGTCGTGGAGGAACTCTTACACACACAATTAGCGGGATCGACATTGCACTGTGGGATATTTTAGGTAAAGCAACAGGGCTGCCGGTGAGTACGCTATTAGGTGGTAACTATAGGTCAAAAGTCCAACCTTACTGTTCGTTGCTGATGGAAAAACCAGATGTTATGCACAAGGTGATCCTAGAATATAAATCATTAGGATTTAAAGCATTTAAAATAGGTTGGGGACCTTTTGGCCGCTGTAATGATCAACAATTAGACCGTGCAATTGTCGAAGCTGCAAGGGATGCTGCAGGGCAAGATTCCCAACTATTTGTTGATGCAGGAGCGAGCGATGCATATTGGCCGAATGGCTTAAAATGGGCAATCCAAACCTCACATATGTTAGCTGAATATCAGGTGGGTTGGTTTGAAGAAGCTTTGCGGCCTGATGATATTGAAGATTTCAAAGTACTGCGTAAAGAGAGCCCTGTAGCGATTGCTGGTGGTGAAGTATTGACTCGCCGTCAGGCTTTTTTGCCATGGTTATCGCAAGGAGCGTTTGATATTGTTCAGCCGGATGTGACGAAGGTAGGCGGAATTTCTGAACAACGCCGAATCGCGTGGCTAGCGGATGAGTTTGGCGTGAAATATGTTGGCCATGGCTGGAATACCGCAATGGGGCTTGCTGCTGATTTACAAATGGCGGCCGCTTTCCCACAAGTGGATTATGTCGAATTTATTGGTGGTAGCCAATATATTGATGGCATCGTTAAAACGCCTTTCAAAGTTGATGAACAAGGGTACCTCACAATACCTAATACACCAGGTCTGGGTATTGAGTTGGATATCGAGAAACTCGCTAAATTCACGATAAATCCTGAACGTTTATTTAAGTAACTAAAGTTATTAGCCAGAAAGAAACCTCTTTCTGGCCTCCATTTATATAAAGGTCTGGTTACTATGAAATATAAAAATAAAGGTACAAAAGTCAGATTTTCGATAGCAATTTTAATGACACTCGCAATTGTTATTAATTATCTTGATAGAACGGTGATGTCAGCAGCAGCACCAACGATCTCTGCAGAGTTACAAATATCCCCAGAAATGATGGGGTGGATTATGTCTGCCTTTTTTCTTAGTTATGCTCTTTGCCAAATTCCGGCTGGCTTTATTGCAGATAAATATGGACAAAGAAGAACATTGGCAGGGTCTGTATTATGGTGGTCACTAGCTACCGCAGCAACAGCATTAGCTAAAACACCGTTGAGTTTTATTTCAACGCGTATTTTAATGGGAATGGGAGAGGCAGGGGCTTATCCGTGTAATAGTGGTATTGCAGCAAAATGGTTCCCGGATAGAGAACGCGGTAGGATCACGGCATTATTTGATAGCGGCTCAAAATTTGGTACTGCTTTTGCTATGCCATTAGTGGTGTGGATTATTGCTAAATGGGGTTGGGAAGCGGCATTTATTATTTGTGGAGCCCTCGGTATTATTTGGGTATTTGCTTGGCTTAAGGTTTATCACGATCCTGAACAACACCCTAAAATTAGTGCTGAAGAACTTGCTTATATTAGAGAAGGACAAGTTAAAAAAGAGGGTATCGATAATATCCAACCAATGAAATGGTACCAATTAATTCGCTATCGTAATGTTCAAGCAATGTGTATTGGTTTTTTCATGTTGGATTATGCTATCTATTTCTTTATTACTTGGTTTCCCGCTTATTTAATGATGGAGCGGGGGATGAGCCTTGAAGAAATGGGTTTTGCAGCAATGCTTCCACCATTATGTGGTATTGCAGGGCAATGGTTGGGCGGTTGGGTTACTGACTATTTATTTATCAAATATAATAATGTCAGTCTTGCACGTAAAATTCCGATTGTAGGGGGAATGTTAATTGCCACGAGTATTGCATTTTCAGGTTTAGTTGAATCAGTTACGCTAATGATGACATTATTATGTTTATCTTACGCAGCTCTTGCATTTGCCGCATCTGCCATTTGGTCTTTACCAGGAGATGTTGCCCCACGCAATATGACTTCAGTATTAGGTGGCATGCAAAGTGCCGTATCTAATTGCGGTGGAATATTAGGCCCAATAGTGACAGGGTATATTATTGCAGCTACGGGATCATTTATATGGGCCTTAATTGTTTCTGGGATTGCTTGTGCTATCGGAGCTTTGGTTTATTTAATTATGTTAAGAGATATTAAGCCTATTGTTCCCATCGAAAGCAATGAAGAAAAGTGCATTAATATAAAATAAATAACCGCAGAACAAAAACGTTGGAATTCAAGTAATGTTTATTTTCGATAAGACTATAAATGCCAAGAATATTTCGCCTGGAACATCACGGAAAATATTTCTTGGTAGTGAAAACATGATGATAGCAAAGGTATTGCTAACAACAGGAACAGTTGGTGAACTACATGAACATCCTCACGAACAGATGAGTTATATCGTATCTGGCTCATTTAATTACCGTGTTGGTTTAATAGAAAATAGAGTCAATAGTGGTGATGTTATTTATATTTCATCTAATGAAAAACACCAATGTGAATGTTTAGAGAGCGGGGAAATATTAGATATATTTGTCCCGATGAGAAAGGACTTTCTTATAGAGAATTAAAATTTTTTGCTGTATTATCAAGCGGCAACGTTCTGTTAGCCGCTTTTCTTCATTTATTGATTATGGTATTTCAACAGATAAAAGGAATATTCCTGAATATTCATTTGGTGGAATATCTTTTGTTTTAATTAATTGGCTAGAAACCTGAAACTGTTTTTGGCTAAATGCATCAACATGTAGCGTTGTTTCAGGAGAACCATCAATATTAATTTCTGATTCCAGGCCATCGGCAATAAATATAACATTATCGCCATCAAGCCCAGCTATCGCTGTAATTTTTACATCTGTTGTTTCTGTACAGCTCACTCGAAAATCAGTAGATACCTTATTACCATTTAGTGAGCTATTAGATAATGTGCCATGATCTAAATAATCAGGCCCTTCAATGTTACAGTTAATATTAGTTGGAGTTAATGGAGAGCACAAGATAATTGGATTGTTCGCTGTTTGTGCTATTTGCATCTTTTGTCGATATAAGATCCCTAAATTAAAACAGAAGCCTACTCCTGGCTTTCTTGGGTAAAACTGCCAACGGCCTTGTATTTTTCTATTCAATAAATTGCCTTTTTCTAGCGCTCTGGCAACCTCGCTAAAGGTGACGGGTTTTTCATCCCAGGAATTTCTTTCAGTCAATCTAACGGAATGGGTATCAAAACTGACAATGTGCGAGTTTCCTGCACCATAGCTACCATCAGCATAGGTTCCCCATGAACCGAGTTCAATGTCACAAGGGCAGGAACCAGAAGCCTGCATGGCCATTGGACGATTATCATGTTCTAGATCACCACGTAGAATATACCTAGCTTCGATCCATGCACCATAATCAGCAACGAACTCACCTTGAGCAGCAAATTCGGCATGAGCACCTTTTAAAGGTGAAACAAGCAGTAAAATAGCAAAAATAAATTTTTTCATAATATTCTTATAAAATGTGTTATTCATAATAAATATTAAAAGTTGTTGTAGCTGTGAAGTCACCAAGCTGAATACTTTTATTATTAATAGCGTCCTCTTCAGCTAAAATATAGGCTTTAAAGGCAATGATGGTGGGAAAACCATTTTTAGTATCTATTTGTAATGGATAATGTTCATTTAATTGTACTTCACCATGCTCATTCATTAATTTGATGCCATAGCCTGCACTTCCGTTATCGCTATCAATTGCTACAGCACCTTTGATATTAGAGTTTTCGATTCCAGTGAAAGCCATCGAGTAGGAGAAGTCAGGTAAATATTCACAATCAGAGAGAGTGATATCAAATGGTTGCATGACATCTTTTTTTTTGTAGAGATCTTTATCACTGATTTCATTAAAAGGTACAATTAAATCGGAGTCACTATTAATATTGCAGGGTATGGCATTCCTCAGTACACCTGAAAAATTAACTTGGTCGGCTGATACGATATTTGCCGTTAAAAAACACAGTAGGGTAAACACTTGTTTTTTCATTGGTATGCTACCGTTAGTGTGGCATTTGCAGTAAATGCTCCTACGTGTACACGTGCTGAGCTTGAACTGCTCTTCACTAAGCTGGCTTTTAGGTCTGGCGTATCGTGATCTGAATGATAAGTATATGAAAAATCTGAATTTATCTTTAATGAATTAGAACCTTGATAAAGTTGTAATGCGATATCATCTTGCTCATTAATTGCCAATAGGTCTTTGTCAAAATCAGAGGGAGCCCCATCAAAGCTAAAAATGACATCAGTTCCAGACGAAATTCCATTGCATTCCCATTCAAAATCAATGTCTTGAATGTAGGTTTTCCCATCTTTTGTGGGCACGAGAGCTACAACTAAGTCATCCCCAAAATCAATATCAATAGGGCGGTTATTGTTAATAACACAAGGCACGCCCTCAATTAAACGCCCACTAAAATTAACGGGTACTGCCGATGCCGTATTTATTGCGATGATAAATAACGGTAATAAAAAGTGTCTTGTTCTCATAATAAATATCCTAGTGGTATCCCACAGTAAGAGTCGCGGCCGTAGAAAACTCGCCACCAACAGGCCGAATTCCATTTGCTAATGCTAATTCAGCAGTTAAGGCAGGTAAGTTTGAGTCGTTATCTATGTAATAACGACTTCCTATCACCATAGGTTTATTATCAATAAATAATTTGATGTTAAGCCCAGGTGTGTCTGCGACATCAAGGCTGTTTGCTGTTTCACCTTGAACACCATCAAAAATGAGATATAGTTCATCAAAATTAGAATCGCAATATAAGTCATAATCAATGACTTCTATGTACTTCCCAGAATCTATTTGAGATATGACAATATCATCACCAAAATCCACAAAAATTGCTTCATTATCGTTTAAAACACAACCACCGGATAACACATTCACTTTTACTGTTACAAATTTGCCATCAGCCCATGCATAGAGCGATATAAATAACAATAAACTGAAGCATAGAAACTTTGATATTTTAAACATTATGTTACCCATCTTTTGTAAAGAATATTACTTTATTTGTTGTGTTTGGCATTGGGTTGCTGAACAGTTATAGGGTAAATAGACTTGGCCACCATAGTCGTTGATATAATTAATAATAGGGGCTGTTCCGAGTTGTTCGGCACTAATTGATAATTTTTTCTCTGCAAAAGGTTCGACATCGGTTACTGTAAAACCCGCTAATTTTTCTGCCGATTGGCTCTTTTTAATGCTATTTAAAATAATAAAGTAGGGTGTTGGGTTTTTTGCATAAACACCATCACTTTTTTTAATCAAGATAAGCTTGTTTTGCCATGGAGAATTTCTCATTTCGGTTGAATCCATGACTAGTGAAGCAGGGCGATAAAATAATTTGACTCGTGTTTGAAGTGCAATTTGTAATACATTACTTTTTTTACTTGTTGGTGGAATTTCTCGTAAATTAAAGAAAAATAAACTTTCTCTATCCTGAGGTAATTTGCCTATATCAGGTAAAGATTCAATACGTAGTTGACTTGTTTGTCCTGCGTTTATACGTTGGATGGGTGGTAATATAGTGAAGTAAGATGTGAGTTTGTCACCTTTAGCATCCTGTAGCCACCCTTGGGCTAAATAAGGTAACTGAGGGTTTTTGTTACTTACAGTTAATGACACTGAGTTATTATTTCCATCAAAAATAATTCTGGTTCTGTCCATTGAAATAGCTGAATACGCCTGAGCTGCCATTAAACTACTTAATAAAAAAACGGATATTTTTTTCATCATGATTGATTACCTTCAATGAGTTTTTATTAATTACAGGATAATAATAATTTGTCATAAACATTGTGTTCTTCAATATTTTCTGGAAATTGAATTACACACTCAGAACCTTGCCATGAAACATTCATTGTCTCTCCAGCACGGATCCCTCCAATATATGCCTCACCTTGGTCACCAATAATACCAGTAACCTTTCCATCTTTATTCTTAATATCTGAGGCAAAAGGTGGATAGCTACCATCTTTTAGTCGTACTACCGTCATTAATTTTAAACCATATATGACATCAAAGTTGCGGTAACCAATTGCACCCTCTGTTAACGTCGATTGTGTTACTGATTCAGCAACTTCAACATTCTTAGGGAGTTGGTTAATATCGATAACTAAGTTACTTTTATAGTAGCTATTTAAATCAGGCACAATTGCTGTGCCAAAATAATTGGAACGTATATGGCTACCATTATATTTAATAGGAACGTCTTTAACACCGTTTGTATCAACAATAATACGGGTTCCGCCTAATGCAGTGATAGGGTGGAAACCAGATCCATAACTTGTTAATGTCATTCCACCTTGCAATGTCGATGAAACATTTATTGAACTATTACTAATATAGTTAAAACTTGAATTAAAATCAGTATTGTTCCCTTTATGGGAATAATATCCACTAAGTAAAGCACTATGCCTGTTGTTACCGACACTGAGAGAAGCGTTGTTTTTTGTATCAATTCGGGTATTTGCGGTCAGCTTATTTGTATTGTCATTCTTTCCGTTATACGTTGAGTAGTTAATGTTTGTTCCACTGGAGAAAGGAACTGAAATACTCATGTATGCACCGTTATCACGGTAACTCTGCATTTTACTGCTAAAAATATTAATGGATAGGCCGACATTACTAAACATATCGGTATCTGAGTACTTTGAAAATGTTAGGTTATATCGATGACTATTTGGCCTATTCCAATAAGTCTGGTGGTTATAGCTTAAATTCATCGATGAACGCCAATCAGTAAAATTTTTACTCATTGAAGCGGTGTACAAGTTTTTATTAAAGCCAGTGTAAATAAATTCGTGGTCATTATCATAATTAATGAAGTCTGCCATGGTCATAAATTCACGGTCAATGACTCTCTGTGTCGATAACATCAACTGGCTATTTTGTTCTTGAATGCTTTTATAATAATCGATTTTAATCGATTTCCCTTTATGTGTTGAGTCAGAATTTATTGATGAAATAGATTGAGTTAAAGAGGTTGATACTGCACCAAATTGAGATAAGTCACGACCAATACCAATAGAAAAAGCATTGTAGTCATGACTATTTATTGCTCCCCCAAAAAGAGACCAACCATTATTTACCCCCAAAGATATTTCACTCTGCGCAAATAGGTCGCCATCAACATGGTGCCTTAAATCTGTTGGTCTACCTGTACTTATTTTATAACGAATCGTTCCGGGGCGAGACAAAAAGGGGACATTTGTCGCTTCAACTTCGAATTCCGAGATGCGCCCATCACTTTCTTCAACTACTACTTGTAAGGTTCCTGAAATACCACTATTCAGGCTTTGAATTCTAAATGGCCCTGCGGGTACTAGACTCTCATAAATAATGCGCCCATCTTGGCTGATTTTAACAATCGCATTTGTTTCTGCAAAGCCAGTGACTTCTGGAGCATAAGAGCGTAGATTGGGTGGAAGCATATTGTCATCAGATCGCAGAGCTATACCTGTATATTTAAAACTATCAAACAAATCGGACTGTAAATAATCTTCACCAACAATTAGTTTTGCTTTTAAGCCTCTTACTGCACGGTATGCATAAATATTATTCCACTTTAGCTCTTTTAAATCATCAGCTTTATTGGTTTGAATATGGTTATAGGTTCCTTGCCAGTGCCCACGAATTCGCCAACTATTTAAATTAGCGCCAATAACACCTAACCCTGAAAGATATATTGCATCGTTTGTATAGTTGTTGCCAAGGCTATGATTATATTGCGATGTCAAGCTGTAATCCGAAATAACGCCAGTGATACCATCTTCCCAGCGTGAGGCAGGCTCCCAATCAAATGTTGAATACTCTTGGTACATTTTGGGAATATTGATTGTTAATGAGTTATTTGATAGCTCAGGTTTTGCAGTCATTCCCGATAAGCTCGCTATGGATAAGCAGGTTAGCTCATCGACTTTTTGCCATTCCAATGAACTTAATGCTGATTTATTGAGGTTGAATTTTTCAACAATATCAGGGGTTAAGCAAGCTTCTGATTTTTCACCATCTAAGCTTACAATATGGATTTTTTCTTCGGGCAAGTGTGTGTTATTGATATAAATTTTTAACGGATAAACGCCAGGAACAATATATAAATCACGAGAGAATACCGCTAAGTTGATGTTTTCTCTATCTTCGGCATTCAAAATATTAATGTTGAATTGAATATCATCTTCATCTGCAAATGAGATGAAACTGTGTAATATGATAAATGACAAAATTACTTTTTTCATAATAGCAGCGTAATTTTTTTCAAAAAGCACAGAAAATATCATGTTATTTTTCTTCATTCTAATGCCTTTATCTTATTAAGCTGAGGCAACGAGTTGTCATTACCTCAGCTTATTGCTATCGATAATTAAATTAATTATATGAAAGCACGAAATCTGTTACTGCTTGGAACTCGCCAGGTACAATTTCCACTGGACCTTGTTGACCCGTTGGAGTACCTAAACCTTTAACGTATGCCGCAAACTGCAATGTGTTCGTTTGCTCTTGTAATTTATGACTAGAGTTAGTGGTTTCATTTAAAACGATAGGTGAGTTATTGCTATCTACTATTTGAATTCCTGCACCTGAAGCCGTTCCAGTAATTGCTAATAATGACTTTGGATCATTTGTTGCAGCGGCACCGCTAAAAGTGACATTAACGGATTGCTCAGTTTCTAACGTACAATCAATTAATTTAATATCAAACATTACTGGTGAAGATTGACCATCTGATTTGCCATTATTACTTAATACAGAATCAGCAACCTGGCCTAAATCTACTGTTTGGTCTAATGATGCTGGATCAATAGAGCAGGGGGCACTAATAATACTTCCGGTGAATGTAACTTTACCACTACCATGATTAATAGGAGCAGAAAAAGCACTAAAGCTTATTAAACTTGTCAATGCTATACTTATAACTGACTTTGTAAGTTTCATAGGTAATTCCTCTAGTAAATATAAAAAATGGATTTTAATAAAATATAGAATCATCTCTTTAATCAGGGAAAGAATAGAATTAATAACTATCATTTGGCTAATCGGTATGTATAAATAGTATACATACACCAATGCTAAGTAAAGGCAGTGTCTCCTATTAAAATTGTATTTTTTGATAGGTTATTATTCATTTCTTCTAAAAAACATCCAGCATGAATTAAAATTATCTTTTAAATCAAATTGTTAATTATTTTTATAAATGTTTTAAAATTTAAATTTTTTAATAGTGGAAAGTACTTACTTTCATTTTGTTACAGTTTTAATATGAAATTTATATTTATTACTGCAATTTTGAGTAATGCAATTGCTGGAAATGAAATCGATAAAGGTAATTGTGTTGAGTAGTAGGAATGATTAATACGCGAAGAATAGGTATTAAGTGTAGGTGATTTTTTTGAAGGGAATTAATTCATATTTCCGGTACAGCTTTCATTCCTAAATATAAGACATTTCTTAATGATAGAGAAATCGAAGCCTATGGTTATAACTTAATTTTCAATTAATTTGAAATTATAATAAGTATTATTACCTAATTGCATGTGAGCATCATCATAAATAACCAAAAAAATTTATTAGTGAAGATCACCTTGATGAGGCGAGGTCACTAATATCCCGTTTGGAGTGAGACTCGTTGGTATAATTATCTTTGCTTTTAACGTCGCGAATTACACCATGGGTCATTAGAATATGCTCCCGTATTATCAATCGAGTTGTTTTCTATCATATCCAAATAGAGTAACTCAACTTCAGTTCTTGCCCATGGTGTGCGACGAAGAAACTTTAAGCTAGATTTAATACTTGGATCTTTGTTAAAACAGTTTATTTTTATAATGCGTCCAAGTTGGCTCCAACCGTATCTATCAACCAATGCATTAACTTGCATTTCTAGTGTAACCCCATGTAAAGGGTCTTTTGATTTATATTCACTCATTACGGCACATCCGAAGCATAGGCAGGTTATTATTAAGCGCATATAAATAAGCTGAATACCAATCTAAGTCAATAGGGTGTTAGCAATGACTGAACGAGCAAGGCCTATTTTTGCTCCGACATTCTATTTAACATAATATGCATTATGCGAACTTAAGTGTAAAATGAAGAAAACCAGCGTTCTGGCTGGTTAATCGTGTTGGTTCTTTTTGGGTTCTAAACTCAGTTTGACTTCATAAATCTTTCGTTTTTCAATGAATTCTATGAGCCATAAGATAGCCAATGAATTCTGGTAATATGCTACAGGTATTCCCACAAAAGTTATTGACCGACGTTTGATACCAAACAAGAACATGACGGTGTATTGCTTCTATAATTACAGGCTAATTTACTCATATAGATGTGGTCACATGGCTTACAAACTGAATCTTAACTGGCCTGAATTTTTAGAAAAATACTGGCAGAAAAAACCCGTTGTATTGAAAAATGCATTTCCTGATTTTGTCGACCCTATCACACCGGATGAACTGGCTGGCTTGGCCATGGAGTCGGAAGTTGACAGCCGCCTAGTCAGCTTTATTGATAATAAATGGGAAGCGAGTCACGGCCCGTTTGAAGATTTCAGCGAACTAGGCGAAAAAGGATGGTCACTATTGGTGCAAGCGGTCAACCATTGGCATATACCAGCGGCCGAACTAGTGAAACCGTTTCGTGTACTGCCCGAGTGGCGTCTTGATGATTTGATGATCTCCTATTCAGTGCCTGAAGGTGGTGTTGGGCCTCATATTGATAACTATGATGTTTTTATCATACAAGGTATGGGACGCCGCCGCTGGCGTGTGGGCGATGCCCTACCGATGCGTCAGTTCTGCTCACATCCGGCATTATTACATGTCGACCCATTTGAACCGATTATTGACGTGGAAATGGCACCAGGAGATATTCTGTATATTCCGCCGGGATTCCCTCACGATGGTTTCACTTTCGAAGATACCATGAACTATTCTGTCGGCTTTCGCGGGCCGACTGGTCGTGATCTGCTGAGCAGTTTTGCAGACTATGCGCTGGAACAGGATTTGGGTGGCATAAATTATGGCGATCCTGACCTCACGGTGACTGAAAATACAGGTACCATGGAACCTCATGAGGTTGAACGTCTACGAGCCATGATGATTGAAATGATCAACAAGCCGGATGATTTTGAACAGTGGTTAGGCCGTTTTGCAACGACTCTACGTCATGAGCTGGATATTGCACCCTCAGATCCGCCATATCAACCGGAAGAAGTGCTAAGTGTGTTAAATGACGGTCAAAAATTGATCCGACTGAGCGGCTTGCGAGTGATGCGTATCAATGAGCACTTTTTTGTGAATTCGGAAGGCTGGATTACCACAGAAACAAAGGGTGCAGATGCATTGTGCCAGCTTACGGAAGTCGGCATCAATGAACTCGGTGAAGCACTGGAGAGCCCTGCTTTTATCGCGCAATTAACCGAATTTATCAATCAAGGATATTGGTATTTCGAAGAATAAGTCGCACCTGCCCAACAAGATAAAACACCTGCTAATGGGTGTTTTGTCTCGGCCCACCTAGAAAAATATCTCTTTCAGATTTCAGAAATTTCTACAGGTAAAAAGAAAGAAAAACCCATTAACCAAGTTTATCCCTTCGGTCCTTGTGCTTTTGCCAGTTTTTAGGTTTTATCTGTTATCTAATAAAAGTCAAATAGGCTAGTTTTAGTCATTATCTTACTTAGTGGTACTAATGTTCGGAGTTAAAAATGACAGTTTCTACTCGGCTAGTCAGCGGCTTATTATTCGTAACACTTTTGGCTTCTCAACACGTGCGTGCTGATGCTGAAACTAAACTAAATAAAGATGTTAAGCTAAATCACGCAACCGTATTTTTACGTGGTGCTGAATTAGATAACACCGTGACACTGTCACTTAATAAGGGGGCGAACTCGGTCATCCTCACCAATATCGCAAGTAATATTGACCCGCGTACGCTATCGATTGATCTTGAACAGGATGATGTGGTTATTCGCTCCGTTAATATCCAAAATATAGCAACAGAAGCTAATTATCCAATGGCTATTGCTGAACTTTTGGATCAGAAAAAACAATTAAGCCAGCAGATAGAGACATTGAATATTGCAATTAAAGTCGGTGAAGAACAATTAAATTTATTGAAAGATCACCGCTTTTTTGGGGGAAATACAGCGCAAACCCTAGAAGAATCAGCCCAGAAATTAAATTTTATTCGTCAGCAGATGTCTAATATTTTACAAGAGCAACAAAAAAACCAGTTGGAATTAGTTGAACTACAAGAAAAAGCTACGTTATTGCAGGCAAAAATTGATGAAAAAATGCCCTCTTCAATTGGTGAACAGACCCAAATTGTCTTGTCTATCGATGCGCAAAAACCGGTGACAGCAGAGTTGCAAATTTCTTATTTAACACCTGATGCGGCTTGGTCTCCAAGTTACGATATCCGCAGCCTGAATTCGCAATCCCCTATTGTTTTAACGTACAAAGCGGACATAGTGCAAAATACAGGCATTGATTGGGATAAAGTTAATTTAACACTTTCAACGATTAACCCGTCTAAAAATATCACGCCTTCTGTCTTACAGCCTTGGCGCTTGTCTGTTTATGATAATAACGCTCAAATAGCACGCCAGGCTCGAATGAAAATGCCAGCAGCGCCAATAGCAATGTATGAAGAAAGCAGTGTCAGTGAGAAAAAAACAATAAATTCAGGTGTTTCAGATTTTGTAACTACATCTAACAATGGTGTCAATTTAAATTACCAAATTGCCCTGCCTTACTCCCTGAAAAGCACGATCAAACCGAATTCGCTCACCATTAAACAACAAAATATTGATGTAAAATACAAGTATACTGCCACGCCAAAATTGACTGAAGAAGTATTCTTACAAGCGAATATTGAAGATTGGCAATCACTTAACTTATTGAATGGAAATGCTAATGTATATTATGGAAATACGTATGTAGGCAATTTTATAGTCAATGCCAATCAATTGGTTGACACATTGAGCGTTCCTTTTGGTGTTGATAAGAGTATTCAAGTCTCTCGTGAATCAAATGAAAAGATGAAGAAAAAACCGAGTTTTATGGGGTCGACTATTCAACAAACAGAAAGTTACTTGGTCAAAGTAAAAAACATGCATACGAAACCCATTGAATTGACTGTTTATGACCAAATTCCAGTGAGTGAGGACAGCGATATAAAAGTGTCTGCAATAGAGGATAAAAATGCGGTTACCAATAAAAGCACTGGTGAAATAACATGGGATATTGCCTTAGAACCGAATGAAGAAAAGCAAATTTCATTTAGTTATTCGTTGAGCTACCCAAAAGATAAACAGATATTAGGGTTGTAACAATTTTTGTAGTTCTTTTTCGATGGCGTTAGAATAAACCCACACTGACACGACAATTATAACTATGAGGTTTCCATGATTATTTTAGTAACAGGTGCTTCTTCTGGTTTTGGTGAATCAATTGCCCGCAGATTTATCAAACATAATTACACCGTTATTGGAACAGGACGTAGAACTGAGCGTTTAGATGCTCTCCATCAAGAGTTAGGTGATAAATTTTACCCTTTAACATTGGATATCCAAGATAGAACAGCCATCCAAGATGCGATTGCAAGTTTACCTGCACACCTCAAACATATTGATATTTTAGTTAATAATGCCGGTTTGGCTTTAGGCTTAGAACCGGCGTTTGATGCCAATCCTGACGATTGGGATGTGATGATTAATACGAATACCAAAGGTTTAGTTAATATGACTTACGAGGTGTTGCAAGGCATGGTTGCTAATAACCACGGTCATATTATTAATATTGGCTCAACTGCAGCGAGCTGGCCTTACAAAGGTGGTAATGTTTATGGTGCAACCAAAGCCTTTGTGAAACAATTTTCACTTGGCTTGCGTGCTGATTTACAAGGGAAAAAAATTCGAGTTACCGATATCGAGCCGGGCCTCGTTGGTGGTACAGAGTTCTCAAATATTCGCTTTAAAGGGGATGACGATAAAGCAGCTAGCACTTATCAAGGCGCAGATGCTCTGACCCCTGAAGATATTGCTGAAACAGTCTATTGGGTTGCTACTCTACCGGCTCACATGAATGTAAATACATTAGAATTGATGCCTGTTTGCCAAACTTTTGCTGGTTTAACCGTATATAAACAACTTTAATTTTTAGTACTATTCTATACAGACGTACTGATACACTTTTAGCTATACTGAGATTATCGGTCCTGTTTAGTAAGGAATTTACATGAATTCACATAAAATGTTGAAAACTGGCTTAACTGCAATATGTTTCTGTCTCCCTTTACTTTGGGCTACATCATCTTCCGCTGCACAATCAACGACATCATGTACTGCAGGCAGTACGTGTGTTTCAGTAGGTCAAGGTGATGACTCTCTTAATAAAGAGCAAGCGCGCCAAGAAAAGGAACAATGGGATGATACCCGTATGTTGCGCAAAAAGGTTAATACTCGTACCGAAAAAGAGTTTGATAAAGTAGATCAGGCTTTTGATGCAAAAGATAAATGCGAGAAAAGCCTCAATCTAAATGCTTACTGGGAACCGAGCACTAAACGTTGCCTTGACGTAAGTAATGGCCGTCCAATTAATAATCCATAACCTTATAGGTTGTTTTATGGAGCTGTTGATCAAGGAGAGAAGATGAAAAAGAAATTATTGTTACCCTTATTTGCACTGGTGCTAGCACCAGCTTTCGCGCAAGCTTCATGTGAAAGCGTAATTGAGGAAATCAAACAAAAGATTATCAATAATGGTGTTCCTGCAGATAACTTTAGTTTGGTTGCAGTGCCTAATGATGAAGTTGACGCGTCTAAAGGCCAAGTCGTCGGCCACTGCCAAAATGATTCTTATAAAATCATTTATACCCGTCATTAATTATAAGTTATAAGTAAAAAACAGGGCGCTACTCATGATGGCGCCCTATTTTTTGATTAATAACTTACTTAGTTCGTAACGTGCTTAGTTAGGAATGGTAATAAGTTCTTGTAGTTTATCTGTATTAAGGTAATGCCCTAACTCTCTTTCTTCTGGCCGCAATAAATACGGGATCTCCCCAATTAATGGTGCCTTAATATGATGTTGTAACCGTTCAATGATTTGTGCGTAGTGCGCCAATCCTGGATTGATGCGGTTTGCCATCCAACCAATTAATGGTAAGCCATCAGCTCGAATTGCATCCGCTGTTAGTAATGCGTGATTAACACAACCATGTTGAATGCCGACGACTAAGATCACACCAACAGGTTGACCTTTTAACCAGTCTGCATAAAAAGTATTGTCATCAAGTAGATAGCGCCATCCCCCATTACCCTCGATAACAACCATGTCACATTGATGATGTAAATGGTCTAGACCATGCTTTATTTTATTAAAATCAATGCTATTTTCATGGCTGTAATTGTCTGTAATACGCACAGGGTTAACTTCATCATAAGAAACAAGGTCTTTAGAAACACTGTGGATGAGTAATGCATCTTTATTTCTGATTCCTTCAGGGGTATCAATGCATTGATCTGCAATAGGCTTATAGCCCACTGCTTTAATTCCTTGGTTATTTAGTGCTTGCAAGATGGCAAGCGTCGATACTGTCTTCCCGACATCTGTATCTGTCCCGGTAACAAATAGATTGATCATGGTCTTTTTCTATCCTGAAGTGACAGACTTATACAGCAATAAGCTGCAAAAATGATATGGATTCAGTTTATTGGAATGGGTAAGTGAGAAGTTTGCGTTAGCTCAATTTTGTGTACGATAGTATAAATATTATCGAATTGTTTTAACCTTGTAATAGTTGTAGTAGCAGTGAACCATCATATAATGCTCTCTGTATTAATGATGTTTCACTCTCCTTTACTGTAAATAAAGATTTTTCTATCGATAAATTGGATGAATACAGAGGAACTGCGTATTTATTTATATGGTCATGTAAACATTTTAAAAACAGCTCAGAACCTTGATTCAAAGGTGAATTGACTAAAATTAACTCACTACCAAATAAATTCACCATCAGTGCTAATGGTTTAGCTAATTGCTGGGCAACTTGATTAATAAGGTAAACACAAAGTCTGTCGTTTAATGTTGCTCCAGCGCAAATTTTTTCAATTGAAATATCGTGTTGATGCAAAAAAGAATCAGGGTAGTTTATTAGGAAATTATTAGCTTGCCGCAATATTGCAGGAATGGACGTTTTTGTTTCTAAGCAATCGTTGCTACCGCAATAGCAAAAGTTATGTTGGTATGGCTCACATTGGGTATGGCCAAACAAAATAGGTCGACGGGTATTCGCATCTAAGGCTGTTCCATGGTTTAACACCATGACATTAATAACATCTTGTAGCTGTAAGTAAATGATGTTTTTTGCTTTTCTTTTCTCCTGATGAGAAAAGTGGTCCATTAACGCCAACGCATCCACTGGCGGATGTAAATAGGTGGGTAAACCCGTTTGCTTGGTAAGGTGTTCCGCAATGGCCAATTGATGGATTTTAAAAGAAGGATGCTGATAAATAACACCGGTATGGGGATCTAAAATACCATCAATAAGAATGCTAATGGCGGTGACTCTTTCTAATATGTTTTGATGACTAGCAAAAAATTGACTAATTAATTCAGAAAGTGAATCCATAAATTCGCTATTCCCTAGCGGTGTAAATGGATATTCTGTTTGCGCTAAGGTAACCGCATTAATTTCTTTCAGGGAAATGGTAAGTTTCTGCTCTTCAATACGGATCGCTAGAAATTGCCACCCTTCACTTTCAATCACTAGCCCTATCGCTGGGCGTCCACGTAAACCGAGTACAGGAAACTCTAATTCTTTGATTAAGTGGGCATCCATAAGCTCGCGTGTAATTTTAGTGATACTTGCAGGCGCAAGCTGTGCTTGTTTTGATAAGGCAATACGCGAAATTGGACCATGCTGATCAATGATACGATATACAATCCCCGTATTTAATTGTTTGATTTGGTCAATATGGCCTGTTTGATTCACCATGGTAATAATTCAATTCCTTTATAAAGCAATGAGTTATTATGCCTTAATCTGTGTATGAATGATTTCGTTTGCATTGAAAGTGTGAGCTTACTCACTTTTGTTGACCAACAATATTGGCCATCAAAAGATTTGTTAATTTTTTGGCGACAGCAGGTAATGCTCTACGCGTATTGTAGACTAACCAGACTTCAGATGAAGCATTAATATTTGTGAGTTTTAAGTATTTCACACCATCAATTTTCATACGTGTGAATGATTCTGTAATTACGGAAATTCCCATACCTGCGGCAACTAACCCCAAGATAGTCATTGCTTCCCCTGCTTCTTGAGAAATGGTCGGTACCACCCCTGCAGATGTTAACAATTGGTTTATTTCATCATATAACGCAGTACCGACATCACGTTCAAAGAAAATAAAAGGATAATCAGCAAGCTGTTGAATATCGACACCAACATCAATAAATTCTAACAATGGGTGCCCTTCATAGACAGCGACCATAAATGGCTCTTTAAATAATAGCTGGTAATCCAATTGCTCTGGTAACACCGTATTTCTCATAATGCCAAAATCAATTCGCCCCGTAATTAATGGTGCAATTTGTTGTTTCGTATTCATTTGGTGCATATGAATAGAAACCTCTGGGTATGTTTCCCGATATTGCCGTAAACTCATTGTGACCTTGTGCATAAACGGCGTAGTTGAAGTAAATCCAATGGACAACTCCCCAAGTTCGCCTTTTTCCATGCGAGCCGCTTTTGTCGCAGCTGCATCGACTTGCGCTAAAATTTGATACGCTTCTTTTAAAAACATCGTGCCTGCTGGCGTTAAGGCAACATTTCGGTTATTCCTTTCTAACAGTTTTGCATTAATTTTCTCTTCAAGTATTTGTATTTGTTGGCTTAACGGGGGCTGTGAAATATGTAAACGTTCAGCAGCCTTGCCAAAATGGAGCTCTTCAGCGACAGCAATAAAGTACCGCAGGTGCCTAAGTTCTATACTCATCGTTTTCTCGATATCATTGATATGTTTAAAATATCATTGTTAATGATTAATATATTAGACAAAAAAATAGAAAGTTTCTATTCTTTGATCGAAATCAAACGTGTTGGTATGACAAGGAATATACATGGAACACTCACAGAATAGTCTTACATCTGAGCAACCTAACGAAGGAATAAGGGCACCCCAGCAAGGAAATACCACACCAAAAAAACATTACATACAAAGAGATGATGCGCTGTATTTACGTGTGACTTTATCTTTTTTTACGGTGGGTTTTGCCACATTTGCATTACTGTATTTTGTGCAGCCAATTTTGCCCATGTTGTCAGAGGATTTTAATATTTCCCCTGCCACTGCAAGCTTGTCATTATCACTGAGTACTGGCTTGATGGCATTAGGTTTATTAATTACAGGGCCAATTTCAGATGCAATAGGTCGAAAAAATGTGATGGTGATTGCATTGACCTGTGCCGCATTATTTACGCTACTTAGTTCCGTCATGCAGAGTTGGCAAGGGATCTTAATTGCGAGAGCATTAGTTGGTTTGTCGCTAAGTGGTGTTGCCGCGGTTGCAATGACCTATTTAAGCGAAGAGATCCATCCAAGCTATGTTGCACTATCCATGGGCTTATATATTAGTGGTAATTCATTGGGTGGAATGAGCGGCCGTTTGGTGACGGGAGTGATCGCTGATTTTTATTCATGGCGTGTTGCCGTGGTGATTTTAGGTTCGTTAGCTTTGATCGCGGCTATTGGCTTTTGGCGCTTATTGCCCCCTTCTCAGCACTTCCGGGCGAGTTCTTTAAAACCTAAGAATCTGTGGGTTAATTTGCATCTACACTTTAGAGACAAAGGCTTACCTTTTCTATTTATTGAAGGCTTTGTTTTGATGGGGGGCTTTGTCACAATGTACAACTACATTGGATATCGCTTACTTGAAGCGCCTTACTCTTTTTCTCAGTCTACTGTCGGCTTGTTATCCGTTATTTATTTAACAGGGACTTACAGTGCGACTAAAACAGGAAGCCTAATTCACAAATATGGACTTGGACAAGTACTCATAGCGTCCATCAGTATGATGTTAGTTGGTATTTTAGTCACATTACATTCAAATGTTTGGTTAGTTTTACTTGGAATGACAATACTGACAACGGGTTTTTTTGCAGCACACTCTGTAGCTAGTAGCTGGGTGGGACGCAGAGCTAAACGAGCACGTGGCCAAGCGTCTTCCTTGTATTTATTTAGTTATTACGCAGGGTCAAGTATTGCAGGTACGGTTGGTGGCTTATTTTGGCAACACTTTGGTTGGAATGGAGTTGCTTTATTTATCGCTGGAATATTATTTATCGGCATTATCATTGCTTACCGTTTGAAATCAATTTGTTATAACCAATAGGTTAGGAACTAATAAAGGTTAAGCTACCGCTCCTCCTCGTGATTAGTAGATGATGAAAATGTCTATTAATTACGAGGAAACTCAATGAAACCATTCTCACTAAAACTATTTTTATTTGCATCATTGCTCTTTTGTTGTAGTTCTTTTGTTTGGTCCCATGGCTATGTCGAATCCCCTGAAAGTCGCTCATATTACTGCAAACAAGGTATAAATACTCACTGTGGGCCAGTGCAATATGAGCCGCAATCGATTGAAGGCCAAAAAGGCTTCCCCCAATACGGCCCAGCTGATGGAAAAATTGCTAGCGCTGGTATTGGTGCTTTTTCTCCCTTAGACATACAAACTACGAACCGATGGAAACGGGTTATTTTAAATTCACCTAATGTTAAGTTTAAATGGCGCATCACGGCAAAACATAAAACGACAAAATGGGAATATTTCATAACTAAGCCTGACTGGCAGCCAAATGCCCTATTATCGCGTAATCAATTTACACTAACCCCATTTTGTAAATTTGAACGTGTAGAAACTCCAGGGGAAATTGTGGAACACAACTGTGTATTACCGAAAAATCAAAAAGGTTACCATGTAATCTTAGCCATTTTGACGATATATGATACACCAAATGCATTTTACCAAGTCATTGATACAGAAATAAATTAACGTAAAAGTAAAGTTATATACAAGAAAAGGACAAGTGTTAAAATACCCACTTGTCCTTTTAAGCTTCGTTTTATTATTGATAAGCTCGATAGTTAATGGTAATTATAATTATCACCCATTTGAATGTTGTAACTAAATGACTATAAAACAAGATTTGATTGATACGTTCAATGAATTGGAGTCACGGATAAACCAATTTAGCCTCTTGCTGCTGGAACAATCAAAACAGGTTCCATTTACAGCCCATGTATTTCAGTTACCTTCAGTTATTAAAGGTGAGGAAAATAATGAAATAGAACAAATTTCAGTACATACACTAACGGGTCATGATGCTGTGAGTGAAGCAATAAAGTTAATTAACTTATTATTTTTGCAGAATAAATCCGAAAAAATTAGCAATAAAGCCGCTATCCGCTTACCTGGCGTTATATGCATACAAACTCATTTACAGACATATCGTGACTTTAATTCGTTAATATTAAAGATTAATGAGTTAAAGATGCATATAAAGGCAATTGTCACACAAGTGAATGAACCTCATCGATTCGACTTTATCCGTGACAGTTTACACGGACTGCTGACATTAAATACCTATCGTACCCTCACCTCATTGGTTGATGTCGATACGGTTAATTTTGGCTGGGCGAATAAAAAAGTTATCAATAAAGTGACCAAAGAAACAGTACTAGACCGTTTACAAGCAAGTATAGATAGTGGCCGTTGCCCTCTTCATTTACCTAAAGAACATTGGCTTTTACAACTGGAAAATGAAATTCGGCTAATTGATTCCCTACCTCATAATGCGGTTCTGAAAACTCAACGCCCTGTCAAAGTTCAGCCAATAGCTCGAGTGTGGGATAAAGAGCAACAGAAACAAACGCAGTTTGCCTGTGCAACACCTTTATTCGTTTTTGCGCTCGAAAAAACAGTAGCAGAAATTAAAATCGGTGAGCTCCCCGATTACCATGCAAATAACATTGCTATTCGTAATCGACCTAAAGCAAAACAGGTTGAATTATTAATTCCTCGATTAAATTTGTATATTGAACGCTAAAAAAACACCCATCTGTAAAACAGTATGGGTGTTATATAAAGCCAGTTTAATAAGCTAGCTTAAGATTTCATGCTGCCAACCATATCTTCTGGACGAACCCAATCATTGAACTGTTCTTCAGTTAAATAGTTTAGTTTCAGTGCAGATTCTTTCAGCGTCAGCCCTTCTTTGTGTGCTTTTTTAGCAATTTCTGCCGCTTTATCGTACCCGATGTGGGTATTTAAAGCAGTTACTAACATTAACGATTCATGAAGTAATTTCTCAATGCGCTCACGATTTGGTTCAATTCCAATCGCACAGTGCTCATTAAAGCTACGCATACCATCAGCTAACAAGCGAACAGATTGTAAGAAATTATCAATTAACATTGGGCGGAATACATTCAGCTCAAAATTACCTGAAGCCCCACCAATGTTCACAGCAACATCATTCCCCATCACTTGAGCACATAACATTGTCAATGCTTCACACTGTGTCGGGTTAACTTTACCTGGCATGATTGAACTGCCTGGCTCATTTTCTGGGATAGATATTTCACCAATACCGCAGCGAGGGCCAGATGCTAACCACCTTACATCATTCGCAATTTTCATTAGAGAAGCGGCTAAACCTTTTAAAGCACCGTGTGCGTGCACAAGGCTATCACAGGTTGCTAATGCTTCAAATTTGTTCGGAGCTGTAATGAATGGCTGGCCAGTTAATTCTGCAATTTTTTTCGCAACACGAACGGCATACTCTGGATGAGTATTTAAACCGGTCCCTACTGCTGTACCACCTAACGCTAATTCACACACATGTGGAACTGCGTTTTCAATGTGTTTTTCACTATGCGCTAACATTGCAGCCCAACCAGAAATTTCTTGGCCTAGCGTCAGCGGAGTTGCATCTTGTAAGTGAGTACGACCGATTTTTACGATATCTTTAAATTCTTTCGCTTTTGCATCTAACGTTTGATGCAAAATTTTCAGTTCAGGGAGAAGATGTTCGCGGATTGCGACGACCGCAGCAACGTGCATTGCCGTTGGGAAAACATCATTTGAACTTTGACTTTTATTCACATCATCATTAGGGTGAATAAGACGATCGTTACCACGTTGGCCACCGAGAATTTCGCTACCACGGTTAGCTAAAACCTCGTTCATGTTCATGTTACTTTGCGTACCAGAACCTGTTTGCCAAATAGCAAGAGGAAATTCCGTTGGATGTTTACCAGCTAAAACTTCGTCAGCGGCAGCAATGATTGCATCGCCGCGCTCTTTAGCTAATAATCCGAGATCCATATTGACACTAGCAGCGGCTTTTTTTGTGATAGCGAGTGCGTGAATCAACGCAACAGGCATTTTTTCTACAGATATACGGAAATGTTCTAAAGAACGCTGCGTTTGCGCGCCCCACAATTGGTCAGCAGGTACTTCAATTGGTC
Organism: Providencia sp. PROV205; assembly: GCF_028479505.1. Lineage (NCBI taxonomy): Bacteria > Pseudomonadati > Pseudomonadota > Gammaproteobacteria > Enterobacterales > Morganellaceae > Providencia > Providencia sp. PROV205. The sequence continues at coordinate 185,946 of NZ_JAMPNU010000018.1, forward strand.
CCATTGAGTCTTTTTCAATGCGAGTGGCTGCCATTACTATCTCCTTAGGTACATACACAGAATAATTGATTTTAGAATCATCTGCTTGCAGGTAAGCAAATAACCGAGCAGTATAATGCCACAAATTGAATTTCATTTATGAGACTTGGTCGAGCTTATTGTATTGTAGTGAAAAGGAAATCAGTTGATTTTTATGAAAAAGAGAATTTTGCTATGCTGAAAATGATAAACAAAGTCCAAAACTATGACTGGGGCAGTAAAACGGCCCTGACTAAGTTATATGGGATTTCAAACCCCGATAACTTACCAATGGCTGAACTTTGGATGGGGGCTCATCCAAAAGCAAGCTCCGAAGTTCTCGATACGGAAAAAAATCAAAGTATTCCACTTAATGTCTTAATTGATAGCGATCCTGAAGCTTATTTAGGTCAACATGTTGCACAGACGTATCATCGTTTACCTTATTTATTTAAGGTGTTATGTGCTGCTCAACCGTTGTCTGTTCAGGTGCATCCAAACAAAACTTATGCTGAAGTTGGTTTCGCCAAAGAAAATTCAGCAGGGATCCCTTTAGATTCCCCAATACGTAATTATAAAGATGATAACCACAAACCTGAACTGATCTTCGCATTAACACCTTTTAAAGCGATGAATGCCTTTCGCCCACTAAATGAAATCGCTCATCTTCTGGATTTTGTTTCTGCTGCCCATCCTGATATTCAGTTATTTGTTCAGGACCCCACTGAAGAAAAATTATCACGTTTATTTGCACAAATTCTTAACCTAACGGGTGAACAAAAAGATTTAGCACTTGGTGTATTAAAAGCAGCATTGAACAGCCGACAAGGTGAACCATGGAACTCAATAAAGCAAATGGTTAGTCTGTATCCTGAAGATAATGGGTTATTTACCCCTCTTCTTCTTAACATCGTTGAATTAGAACCTGGTGAAGCGATGTTTTTATATGCCAGAACGCCACATGCTTATCTAGAAGGTGTCGGGTTAGAGGTTATGGCAAATTCAGATAATGTACTGCGTGCAGGGTTAACAAATAAGCATATAGATATTCCAGAGTTGATTGCGAATATTGACTTTAAGCCTACGTTTGCAAAGGATTTATTGAACACCCCCGAAAAATCTGGAAATATCTGGAAATATAATATTCCAGTAGAAGATTTTGCATTTAATATATATTCTATAAGCCACTCGGAAGTTGTGCTATCTAATAATAGTGCCTCAATTTTGTTCTGTATTGAAGGCCAGTTAGTTCTGCATTCAAGTAATGATGAAATATGCGTTAATTCAGGTGAGTCTGTATTCTTACCTGCTTATGAGAAAAGCATAACCATTAATGGCAGTGGTAAACTAGCCCGAGTATTTAACAAATAGTGTCATATTCTGTATTTAACCGTCTTTATTGCATGAAGATGGTTACTTAAAACTTTTATAAATTTATAAGTACGGCAATAACGTACTGAAAGGATGGATGTTTATAATGAAAAAGTCATTAGTCGCGGTTGGTGTTATTGTTGCTCTAGGTGCAGTGTGGACCGGTGCTTCATGGTATACAGGTTCTAAAGTAAAAGATGAACTTGATAGAGTAATCCTCAAAACCAACGATTTTTTTGCTGTAAATGTGCCTGAGTCGGGTTTGAACTTTAAAGTAGAAAATTATGAAAAAGGCGTATTTTCATCTAAAGCAGATATTGTAATCACCTCTGCAGACTCAGTCTCACCAGACGACTCCATTGTATTCAAAACGAATATTGATCATGGCCCATTCCCATTATCACAAGTTGCTAAGTTTAATTTATTACCTAAATTAGCAGCAACACAAATTGAATTAGCTAATAACGCAACCACAAAAGAATTGTTTGAAGCAACACAAGGTAAACCTTTTATTCATGGTTCCGCTGTTATTGGCTATAGCAAAAGTATTGATACCAGCTTAGAACTGATCCCTATCGAATATAAGAAAGATGATGTTTCATTATCATTCAGTGGTTCGAAGTTCGATGTATCAACAACCTCTGACCTTGCTGCTGTAGATGCAACTTTAGTGACGGATAATTTAGTTATTGGTAAAAAAGATAACTCTGAATCCATGACTTTAAAAGGTTTAAAATTAGTCTCTAATGTAGAAAAGTCACAATATGGCTTCTACACTGGAACCCAGTCATTTGTTATTGCGGATACAGATTTCAACATCCCTGAAACCAAATTCTCTTTTAAAGATTTCAAAATTTCAAGTGATACCTCTATTACTGGCGAAGATGTAAAAGGAAATATTTCTTATAGCATCGCTGATTTAAAAGCATTAGAGCAAAACTTAGGTTCTGGCGAATTGACTGTTGCTATTGAAAAATTAGATGCTAAAGCATTAGGTAAATTCGTTGAACAATATAATGAAGCTTTAGCGCAAGGTTTAGCTAGTGGAGATCCTACTGAAGCTACAGAGCGTTTAGCTATGGAGATGATGTCTACAACATTACCAGAGCTAATGAAAAGCAAGCCTGTATTTACGGTTAGCCCTTTCTACTGGAAAAATGAAGCTGGCCAAAGCTCAGTTGACCTAAACATCACATTCAATAAATGGAACCAAGACGAAATGACTGCGTTAGCAATGTCTAACAAAGTTGATGAAGCTATCAAGCAACTCATTACGTCTTTCGATTTCAATTTAAAACTGAATAAACCAATGATGATCGAATCAATGACTCAAGCAATGATTATTGATCAAGGTGTACCAGTTGATGCAGAAGCTAAAAAAGAAATGAAAGGCATGATCACTTCTGAGTTTGAAGGTGTTCAGCAAATGCTGACTTCAGATATGTTCTCTTCTCCATTTGAAGAAATGTTTATGACTGATGAAGAACGTGCTGAAAAAGCTAAGCAGAAAAAATCACCGTGGATGATTGATAGCGAAAATGACTTAACTATGACTATCAAATTTGCAGGTAATGACCTGACATTCAATAATGACAAATATACCTTAGCTGAGTTCCTCACTAAGATGAAAATGATGTCTAGCCCAGAAGATGCATTAGAATATGAAGCTGTACCTGCTCCAGACGCAGAGCCAGCACCAGAAATGGAAGTTGAGCCTGAGTTAGCTCCACAAGAAGCACCAGCTAACTAATTTGACTCAATACCATCTAGTGACGAAAGCCAGTTAATATTAGCTGGCTTTTTTATTACCTCACGAAATAAACGTGATATATATCACAATATTAATGTAATAATTAATCTCGTTTCACATTTTTCGTGATTCGTAATTGCCTTTAATGAAATAAAAGTCAAAATAAGGATAGAAAATAGATAAAGGATCATTCCGTGATTAATACACATTTACCTTTAACCGATTTACACCGCCACCTCGATGGCAATATTCGTCCAGAAACGATCCTCTCCTTAGCAGAACAGCATCATATTCAATTACCTGCTACAGAGATTGAAGCATTGCGCCCTCACGTCCAGATTATAGGACAAGAAGCTGACTTAGTTGGTTTTTTAGCAAAGCTAGATTGGGGAGTCGCTGTTTTAGCTGATTTGGACGCCTGTCGCCGTGTCGCGCTTGAGAATGTTGAAGATGCCTTTAATGCTGGTATCGATTACGCAGAGCTACGTTTCTCTCCTTACTATATGGCGATGAAGCACCAATTGCCTGTTGAAGGTGTAGTTGAAGCCATTGTTGATGGTGTACGTGCAGGGTGCCAACAATTTGATATTAAAATTAATTTAATTGGTATTTTAAGCCGCACTTTTGGCCAACAAGCCTGTACAGCTGAGCTGCAAGGATTATTAGCGCATCGAGATCATTTATGCGCATTAGATTTAGCAGGAGATGAGCTCGGATTCCCTGGAGAGCTCTTTGAGTCACATTTTATTAAAGCTAGAGATACTGGGTTAAATATTACTGTTCATGCAGGTGAAGCGGCTGGAGCAGACAGTATTTGGCATGCTATTAAGGTATTAGGCGCACAACGAATTGGTCATGGCGTTAAAGCAATAGAAGACCCTGCTCTAGTTGAGTATTTAGTAAAACATCAAATTGGCATGGAAAGCTGTTTAACGTCGAATATTCAAACAAGTACAGTTCCATCCTTAGCTCAACACCCATTGAAAACCTTTTTACAACAAGGTGTTCTGGCTTCAATTAATACAGATGACCCAGCAGTTCAAGGTATTGAGTTACGCCATGAATATGAAGTGGCTGCCCCACAAGCTGGTTTAACGGCAGCAGAAATAGAACAAGCACAACGAAATGGTCTGAGTATGGCATTTTTATCGGATAGTGAGAAAAAAGTGCTCTTACATAAAGCTGCTACTCGTTAATTTAAATTTCTTAAGGGCATTTGTTAGAATGCCCTTTTTAATTTTCAAGCCACTTTCCTATATTATTGTATTTCTACGTTTATACACAGACACACGACTCTCCTTTTACTAGCTCACCTTCTGTATTCAATGTACAAGTACAGTTGTTAATTTAGCGATTATTAAACCCACTGTATGTTGTAACTAAATATAGCTAATCCTATAAATCAATAGCAAAAATATGAGGGGTTACTAATCCCCCTCAATCTTAGAATACTTATTTCATCGATAACCGTTTAGCATAGCGCTGAGCAAGTACAGCGCTGACCATCAGTTGTATTTGGTGAAAGATCATCAATGGCAATAAAATAACCCCCACTGTCGCAGCAGGAAACAACACATTCGCCATTGGGACTCCATTAGCTAAACTCTTTTTCGAACCACAAAACACAATGGTAATTTCATCTTCTTTGCTAAAACCTAACAACCGTGCAGCCAACGTATTAAATACAATGATAATAAATAAGATAACGCAAGTGACAACCACAATCATAAATAGTGAAAATGCGTCTATTTTCTGCCAAATCCCCTCTACCACTGCTTCACTGAATGCCACATAAACGACCAATAATATTGAAGACCGGTCAGTCATATTAACTAATTTGCGATTACGGTTTATCCAATTGGCAATCAGCGGCCGAGATAAATGCCCCACAATAAATGGCAGCATCAATTGCATTAGAATGGAGCCTATCGCATTAAGCGTATCCATGGCTTGGCTGCCATCAGCATCCATCAATAAGCCCACTAAGATTGGCGAAAGAAAAACCCCAAGAATACTCGACGCCGATGCACTACAAATAGCTGCAGCAATATTCCCCCCCGCTACCGATGTGAATGCAATGGCTGACTGTACAGTTGCAGGTAAAGCACATAGGTATAAAAAGCCCATATATACAGTGGGTGACATCCATTTCGGAACAATCACGGCAAGCCCTAGGCCTACGATAGGAAATACAATGAATGTACTCGCAAAAACCAAGAGATGTAGGCGCCAGTGCCCTATCCCCGCCATGATTGATTCACGAGATAATTTAGCCCCATGCATAAAGAACAATAATGCAATTGCAGCAGTCGTTAAATATTGAAACGCCGTTTTTATATCGCCTTCACAAGGAAAAAGACTGGCTAGAATGACAACGCCAATCATGATAAGTAAAAATGGGTCTATTCTCAGTTTAGCTAGCAAATTCATTCGATTATCCATAATAAAAGCCAGTTATATTAACTGGCCTTATAGTGAGCGTTGATGACATTAAAAGATTGCTTCAATTGTCCGTTTTTCTTTTGCCGAACGTATACCTGCTTCAATAAGTTTCATAATATCTATCGCTTCGCTCGGAGTGACTGGGTTTGGTTTACCATGGCGAATCGCATCATATATCCCTTGATAATAACCACCATAATTTCCGCGTTGGTTTGGCCAAGATTGTGTTATAAGCTCATCACCTTGTGACAGCGTCACATTACCCATGTTGGTATCAATTCCCCAATCAGCCCCTTCTGGACGTTGGCCGCTCTTTAAGCAGTCTTCTTGGGTGTCTAAACCATATTTAACATAGCTACCATTCATACCATGAATAACATATATCGGCGTTGGTGCAGCGGCTAATGTTGTTGCATGTAATACCACTTTTTTATCTGCATACTGCAAAACAGCATGAAAGTAATCCACTGCCTGTGCATTAGGGCGGATCATGGCAAGATCAACGTTGATCCCTAAAGGCCGACCAAAATATTGCAAGACTTGGTCTAACAAATGTGGCCCTAAGTCGTACCAAATACCGGCTCCGGGTATATCGGCTTCACGCCAACGTTGCCTAACTAGCGGCCGATAACGGTCAAAATGGGATTCATAGTATTTAATATCCCCTAGCTTACCTTCTTCTAAGATCTTTTTAACGGTTAAAAAACCTGAATCCCATCGACGGTTATGATAAACCGACAGTAGTTTTCCAACTTGCTCCGCTTGTTGTTTTAATTGCTCTGCCTGTGAGACATCTAACGTAAAGGGTTTATCAACAACTACATGTTTTCCAGCTGCCAATGCCGCTTGTGCAAGGGGGAAGTGAGTATCATTAGGTGTAGGAATGACAACTAATTCGATATCTTTATCCGCAAAAACAGCTTCTGGAGATGCAGCAACATGAATATTTGGCCAATCTGCCTTAACCTTATTGGGGTCACTGCTAGAAATCGTTGCCAAATCATACCCTTCTAAAATACCAAGGAAAGGTGCATGAAATGTTTTGCTTGCATAGCCATATCCGATGATCGCGACTTTAATTGGTTTAGACATTTAGACCTCATACAACGATAAACACAAGTGGAGATAAAAAGTACCATCAGAAGGAATGAAATGGCAAATAAATCTATGATAGGATTGTAAATTGTCCAGCGATTTTGCCAAAATGGGTTTTATTAATTATGACTTCAGTTTATGACGCTAACCGCATCACTGGCTGGCTATTAGTTCCAGCGATCTATTTGTTATTAACCTTTTTAGCTGTTTGCAGTATGACTGTCATGTATTGCATTAAATTTTATGAGATTGTCACGACTGTTGACCATTGGACACGTTTTATTCCTGCCGCTTGGTATTTGTCATTCGCCATTGCTATTGGGATGACTATTTTCAGTATCCATGTGTTGCAACTGATGTTTTCTCGTTCAAAACATTTCCCTCGCCGTTTTATTATTTGGCTGCTTATTTTATTATTATTAGGCATAAAAACCTTCGCTTTTTCACCTATTGACGATGAAACTGCTTTGCAAGTCCTTGCATGGCCTTTAATTGGCGCGGGTTTCTTTGTCCCTTATTTCAAGCGTTCCCAACGTGTAAAAATGACTTTCACACAAGATCGATAAGCATCATATAAATTGCTTGATATCATAATGATAGTTTAACTGGCTGCGGCCAGTTTTTGTTCTTTTTTCATTTCAGGCAATAGCATGACTGATTATTTATTACTCTTTGTTGGAACAGTGTTGGTTAACAACTTCGTCCTCGTTAAATTCCTTGGCTTATGTCCTTTCATGGGCGTCTCAAAAAAACTCGAACCGGCCATTGGGATGGGCTTAGCAACGACGTTTGTTATGACATTAGCGTCAATCAGTTCTTGGTTGATTGACACACTTATCCTCATTCCTCTCGACCTCATCTATTTGCGGACGCTAAGCTTTATTTTAGCGATTGCTGTCGTTGTACAGTTCACTGAAATGGTGGTCAGGAAAACGAGCCCAACGCTCTACCGTTTACTCGGCATTTTTCTGCCTTTAATTACCACCAACTGTGCAGTTCTTGGTGTTGCCTTATTAAATATTAATATGTCTCATACTTTTATGCAGTCTGCCGTATACGGTTTTGGCGCTGCTGTGGGTTTCTCATTAGTGATGGTTTTATTTGCCGCTATTCGCGAACGTCTAGCTGTTGCCAATGTTCCAGCCCCTTTTAAGGGCTCGTCAATTGGCTTGATTACCGCTGGCTTGATGTCTCTCGCGTTTATGGGCTTTAGTGGTTTGGTGAAATTCTAATGATGTCTGTATGGATTGCTATCGGTATATTAGCCGTTTTTGGCCTAGTATTTGGGCTGATGTTAGGGTATGCCTCATTACGCTTCAAAGTTGAAGCTGACCCGATTGTCGAACAAGTTGAAGCGATATTGCCTCAAAGCCAGTGCGGTCAATGCAGCTACCCTGGTTGCCGTCCTTACGCTGAAGCGGTTGCCAATAATGGGGAAATGATCAACAAATGCGCCCCAGGTGGCGAACAGGTCATGCTGAAAATCGCTGAATTGCTTAATGTCGACCCTCAACCGATTGATGGCGATGAAGCCGCGCAAAACCCCGTTCGTAAAGTTGCTATTATCGACGAAGAAAACTGCATTGGTTGTACTAAATGCATCCAAGCTTGCCCTGTTGATGCCATTGTGGGTGCAACCCGCGCCATGCACACTGTGATTGAAGACTTGTGCACCGGCTGTGACTTATGCGTCGCCCCTTGCCCTACAGACTGTATTGAACTTGTTCCTGTGAAAACGACTACAGCCAATTGGAAATGGGATTTAAACACCATCCCTGTAAAAAATATTAGTGTTGAACCCAATGAACAGCTTGTCTCTAAAGTAAGAGGTGAAACTCATGCTTAAGCTCTTTAATTGGTTGAAAAAAGATAATATATGGGATTTCAAAGGTGGGATCCATCCGCCTGAAATGAAGCTACAATCTAGCCAGACACCGATGCGTATTGCATCAGTGCCCGATGAGTTGTTTATTCCATTACAACAACATTTGGGCCCTGAGGGAGAACTAATTGTTCAGGTTGGTGACTCAGTATTAAAAGGCCAGCCATTAACTAAAGGGCTTGGGCGTACTGTACCTGTTCATGCATCAACTTCAGGGGTGATCACTGCAATTGAACCCATGGTAACGGCACACCCTTCTGGTTTAAAAGAATTGTGTGTGCGTATTGCAGCCGATGGCCATGATACATGGTGTACTTTGTCCCCAGAGCCTAATTACGTTCAACTAACCCGTGCTGAATTACTGCAAAAAATTGAACAAGCTGGGATAGCCGGCCTCGGTGGTGCAGGTTTCCCAACCGCATCAAAATTGGCCGGAGGTCAAGATGCGATTAAAACATTAATCATTAATGCAGCTGAATGTGAGCCTTATATCACAGCTGATGATAGGTTAATGCAAGAACATGCACAGGAAGTCATTGAAGGCTGTCGTGTTTTACAGCATTTATTGAACCCTGACCAAATATTAATTGGTATTGAAGACAATAAACCTGAGGCTATTCAGGCACTCAAAGATGCAATCACGCCACAAGATAAACAGGTATTCATTAGGGTTATACCAACTAAATATCCATCTGGTGGTGCTAAACAACTGACAAAAATTTTGACAGGAAAAGAAGTGCCGTCTGGTGCGCGTTCTTCACAAATTGGTGTGTTGATGCAAAATGTCGGTACTGTGGTCGCCATTAAACGCGCGGTTGTTGATGGCCAGCCATTGATTGAACGAGTGGTAACTGTCACCGGAGAAGCAATCAGTAAACCGGGTAATTTTTGGACTCGTTTAGGGACTCCAGTTAAATATCTATTACAGCAATCCGGTTTTAACCCAGAGCCAGAACAAATGGTTATTATGGGGGGGCCTTTAATGGGCTTTACCCTACCCGACCTGAATGTCCCTGTCGTAAAAATTTGTAACTGCTTACTGGTCCCCACAATGGAAGAAATGGGACCTAAAGCACTAGAAGAAGCGTGTATTCGTTGTGGGTTATGTGTCGATGCCTGCCCAGCCGCGTTACTTCCTCAGCAACTTTATTGGTTCAGTAAAGGGGATGAACACGAAAAAGCGCAAAAACATAATTTATTTGACTGCATAGAGTGCGGTGCATGTGCTTATGTATGCCCAAGTAATATTCCGTTAGTGCAATATTATCGCCAAGAAAAAGCGGAAATTCGTGAAATTGCTCAAGAAGAGCGCCGAGCTGCTGAAGCTAAATTACGTTTTGAAGCAAAACAGTTGCGTATGGAACGTGATAAACAAGCACGAGAAGAACGCCATAAAAAAGCCGCGGTACAAGTTGATAGCGCGGATAAAGATGCAGTTAATGCAGCCTTGGCTCGAGTTAAAACCAAACAAGCAGCGACCGCGGAGCCCATTAAGATTATTTCGGGTGAACTGCCAGACAATAGTGCGGTGATTGCTGCTCGCGAAGCCCGTAAAGCTCAAGCCCGTGCAAAACAAGCTGAAAAACTGGCTAATGCACAAACAGAGCCCGTTGACACAGCGGCCACGGATGATCCTCGTAAAGATGCTGTCGC
>NZ_JAMPNU010000019.1:0-182075 GCF_028479505.1 Providencia sp. PROV205
TTAGCGTCGAATGATTTCGTCGAACACCCCCCCATTCGCAAAATGCGTTGCTTGTGCTAATTGCCAACCACCGAAACTGGCGTCTACCGTCAGCAACTTAAGCTCAGGGAACTGCTGCTGATATTTTTTAGCCACTTCCACATTTCGTGGACGATAATAGTTTCTCGCTGCAATTTCCTGCCCTTCCGCAGAATAAAGATGCTCTAGGTAAGCTTCTGCAACAGCCCTGCGGTCACGTTTATCGACAGTTTTATCAACAACAGCGACGGTTGGCTCAGCAAGAATCGAAATACTTGGCGTCACTATTTCAAACTGCCCGCTTTCCCCCAACTCATTGATAGCTAACAACGCTTCATTTTCCCAAGCAATTAATACATCACCTATGCCGCGTTCAACAAAACTATTGGTCGCACCACGAGCCCCTGAATCGAGTACTTCCACATTTTGATAAAGTTGTTTAACAAATTGCTTTGCTTTTTCAGGATCTTGCTGGTTTTTATCTAACGCATATCCCCATGCCGCTAAATAATTCCAACGTGCTCCGCCTGAGGTTTTTGGATTCGGTGTCACCACAGAGACGTCTTTGCGGACTAAGTCATCCCAGTCCTTAATATTTTTCGGGTTATCTTTACGGACTAGAAAGACGATAGTCGATGTATAAGGTGCTGAGTTATCGGGGAGTTTTTCTATCCAGTTTTTATCTATACGGCCACTTTGTGCAATAGCATCAACATCATAGGCTAAAGCCAACGTCACAACATCAGCTTCTAACCCATTCACTACTGATATGGCTTGCTTACCAGAACCCCCATGAGATTGCCGAATAGTGACAGTATCCCCCGTTTTCTTTTTCCAATAATCACTAAATTCCTGATTATATTGTTGATAAAACTCACGAGTCGGATCATAAGACACATTCAGTAATTGAATATTTTTCGCCCATGCCCCTGTCGCTAACAGCAATAACAATGCTGTGGTGAATTGTGATTTTGTTACCTGCCATGAACGTGCCATCTGCCTTTCCTCATTAAATTTATGATAAGGAGAGGCTGACAGATAGCACCAATTACGGGAAATAATTAAAAAGAAAAACTTATGCTTACGGGGAATATGTGAACAGGTAAGAGGGAGATTTAAGTTGTGACTAGGCGGCAAACGAGAATAGCTCGGGGATCATACATAAGTATGTGACTAGGGTTAGCGTGCGTAGCCAACACCCCCTACAGCTTGAAATATGACAAATATCCATCTTCTAAAGAGTTCAAGTTGTAGGTAGGCGGCAAGCAAAGCTAATCCCTAGGGGCATACACCAGTATATAACTAGGATTAGCGAGCGTCGCCAACAACGCTACAGTGCGAAATATGACAAATATCCATCTTCTAAAGAGTTCAAGTTGTAGGTAGGCGGCAAGCAAAGCTAATCCCTAGGAGCATACACCAGTATGTGACTAAGGTTAGCGAGCGTCGCCAACAACGCTACAGTCCGAAATATGACAAATATCCATCTTCTAAAGAGTTCAAGTTGTAGGTAGGCGGCAAGCAAAGCTAATCCCTAGGAGCATACATAAGTATGTGACTAGGGTTAGTGTGCGTAGCCAACACCCCTACAGCTTGAAATATGACGAAGATTTTAGTAAAGCTTCTTAGCCGTATCAAACCAATCCTTCTTAAAGACACGCTTCATATTCATAACCGCATCAATAATATCATGATGGACTAACTTCTCATTTTGAATACCTACGCAGCGCCCACCGTAACCTTCCAGTAGAAGTTGGATGGAATAAGCCCCCATGCGTGATGCTAAAATGCGGTCATAAGCAACTGGAGATCCGCCACGCTGGATATGGCCTAGAACCGTTGCACGTGTTTCGTGATGGGTTTCTTGCTCAATATATTTGGCTAACTCACCCACGTCACAAACGTGTTCAGTGATAGCAACGATTGCATGGCGTTTGCCTTTTTCAATACCGCGTTTGATTTCAGATAACAATTCTTCGCGATCGAACGCCATTTCTTGCTCAGGCAATACAAGGAATTCGCACCCGCCCGCGATCGCCGCAGATAATGTTAAATCACCACAGTAACGTCCCATCACTTCAACAATAGAGATACGTTTATGAGATGTAGAGGTATCACGCAAGCGGTCAATTGCTTCAACAACGGTTTCAAGTGCAGTAAAATAACCAATGGTGTAATCGGTTCCTGCAACGTCATTATCGATTGTACCTGGTAGACCAATGCACGGGAAGCCTGCTTCGGTCAGTGCTTTCGCACCCAAATAGGAACCATCACCACCAATAACGACTAGTGCATCAATATGATTTTTCTTCAGATTTTCAAAGGCTATTGCACGTACTTTTTCATCACGGAATTGTGGGAAGCGAGCTGAGCCTAAAAAGGTGCCACCGCGGTTGATCATATCCGACACGCTATACCGGTCTAATTGTTTCATGCGGTTTTCATATAGGCCAAGGTACCCGTCAAAAATACCCATGACTTCTAAACCTTCACCCAATGCCGCACGAACCACACCGCGGATCGCTGCATTCATGCCTGGCGCGTCACCACCACTCGTTAAAACCCCAATTCTTTTAATCTGCTTGACCATGATGACCTCTGATTAATGAACATAAAATTGCAAACCGATAAAACCGTTACGCTGTTAATCTTTTTAACGCTAATTACACTGACTTACCAGTGCTGAATTGATTCACCTAGCAGCATAATACGGCAAAGAGTGAATTATGCATCTGCTTTCCATCAAGCTTTTATGTTTTATTGTGATCCAGTTTACATAATTCTAGCCGATCACCCCAATAGGTAAATCTTTCAATGTAAAAAAAGCTCTAGAGTACAAACTGAAGCGAATTACCCTAGTTGAATCTTAGTTTGAAATAAAAATTAAGTATTGATGATAACACTTAAATTCCTTCGATGCTGTACCTATAAAACAAAAGAAAAGCACCATTTGGTGCTCTTTGGGTGAACGAACAAAAACGAAAATAAAATAGGGCTATGTATAGTAATAACGCGTTAAATGGAAAAAAATAGGCGCAGCAAAACACAATGAGTCAATGCGATCCAGCATCCCACCATGCCCTTCAATAATAGCCCCAAAATCTTTAATACCACTATCACGCTTAATTGCTGACATACATAATCCTCCCACAAACCCCATAATGGTAATCGCTAATGACATCAGCCCTGCAACCCACCAGCTAAACGGGGTTACCCAGTAGAGGCAAATACCAATTAATACTGAAGATAATATTCCGCCAATAAAACCTTCAATTGTCTTATTTGGGCTCAACTTAGGCACAATAGGCCGCTTACCCATTAACTTGCCAAAAACATACTGCAACACATCTGAAATTTGCGTCACAATAATCAAGAAAAGTAATAGTTTTACATTTTCGCCTTCATAGCCTTGAATATTCAGCATCAATAACGCAGGAACATGGCTTAAACAGAAAACAGCCACCAACATCCCCCACTGAATTTTTGCAGTGCGTTCAAGAAAATGAAAGGTATCTCCAGCTAAAGCAATACGGGTGGGCAAGAAAAGGAATACAAAAACAGGCACGAAAATTGAAAATAACCCATACCATTCAATACCTACCAAGACATATTGCAATGGAATAAAAACAAAAAAGCACCAAAATAAAGCTTCATGGTCACTTCGTCGTGTTGGCGTTAAGGTAATAAACTCTCTGAGTGCAAAGAACGATATCAGCGCAAATAAGATCACCACACCTATGTTGCCAAGTACCACAGCAAGCACACAAATAATGCACATGACCCACCATGCGCGGATACGAGCATTTAAATTATCAATGGTTGGGTTACTTTTTTCACCTGAATAACGGTATGCAAGGATACCACCAATAACACTGGCAAATACCAGTATCCCAAACACACCTGACAATAGTAATACTAACTCCCTGTCCCCAATACTCATGGCATTAGCTCCTCAAGTGCTTCTTTTGCTCGCTGCAAAAAGGCGATTTTATTTTCATTTTCCATGATAGGTACTAAAGGCTTACCAACGATAGCTGAACAAATCACAGGCACAACAAGCTTTGACCCCTTCGGTAATACACGATTTAAATTTTCCAAATACACTGGAACAACTTCAACATCAGGGTATTTTTTCGCGAGATAATAGAGCCCACTTTTAAATTGGCTTAAAGTTTCCCCATCACCGCGGGTGCCTTCAGGAAAAAAGATCAATGAATGCTTTGACTCTAATACTGATTCTAAGGGAGCTAATATATTATTCTGTGCAGGCTTATCACCTTTTCTGTCGACCAATACCGCCCGAAAAACCTTATTAACTAAGTAACGCCGAAATGGCGTCTTAATCCAATAATCCTTAGCGGCAACAGGGTGAACAAAATGGCGCATTAAAGGTGGTAACCCAGACCAAATAACCAAACCATCAAGATGGCTGGAATGATTGGCATAATAAATACGCGAGTTCATTGACGGTTGGCATCCCACCCAGCGTGTGCGAACACCGGTTAATAAACGGCAGGTTCCCGATAACAGCATGCCCATTCCCTTAGCTAAAAGAGAAATTCTCTGCACTTTTTCCATCTTTTTTCCTTGCTAACGTTTTATCAAACGAAAATTTGCAAAATTACGAAAAGACCTGAATATCGTTTAATTAACAAGATAGAGAGTCAGTTACAGGAGTACAACGGGATAAGTTCTGATTTGTAATATAAGAAAAGTAATATTGAGATAAACAGCAGGAAACAAATGATTGGTGTAGCAATATATCATCACATTACTACACCAGAACGACATCCAACTAACATCAATAATTAAATATTATTTTTTGTCAGCAGCAATACGGTCACGGATGTTTTGTGCACGCTCGCTTGATGGTGGGTGAGAATCAAACATACTTGTTTCACTGCTACCCATTTTTGCTAATTTTTCAAAACCAGTCACTAAACCGTCAGTTTTAACACCGCGTTTTTTCAGTAAATCGTAAGAGAAGTTATCTGCTTCACTTTCTTGGTGCTGAGAAAACTGTGAGTTAATCAGTTTTTCACCCAGAGCAGCAACTTGTGATGCGCTCAGTTGTTCTACTACGCCACCAGCTGATGATGCAGCAGTACGTGCAGCAACCGTTGCATAAGCAACTTGCATAGCTTTACGTGTATGACCTAATGCAACGTGGCCCATTTCATGGCCTAAAACACCTTCAACTTCATTGTCATTCATCACATCCATCAGGCCGCTGTATACGCGAACACAACCATTCGCCATCGCCCATGCGTTTACATCGCTAGTCATATAAACTTTATAGTTTACTGGGGTACCATCAACTTCGTTGCCCAATGCTTTTGCGATTTTATCTAAACGTTTTGCATATTTGCTAGACGCTGGTGCAATTTTGTTTTGCGCATCCATTTCTTTACATGATTCATCACTGAATTTCTTAACGTCTGCATCACTCAATGTTGCCGCTTGGAATAATTGCATGCCTGAGTTAGTCAACATCCCTTGGTCTAAATTTTTACAACCCGTTAAAATGACAGCAGAAACAGCAACTGCCACAAGCGCTTTCATCTTCATAGAACATTTTTCCTGTAGTATATAAGTATTATTTTTTAACAACGCTAAAGACTATGAATTTTGCGAAAAATAACAATAGGAATAAAGCCATAATTATGTAATATATGAATTTGATAACGTTTTGGCTAAAATTGCAAAATGGGCAGAATATTATTCCAACAATAAGCGCCATATAAGTGTCATACAAATACCAATTAAAATTCAGAGTAAAAACGAACTTAACTATTTAATAAATAACTCAATAATGCAAAAATCATTTTCTATATTTTGCTCAATAGTAAATTGAAGAACTTCTCGATTTTCTTTGACTAGTAAAGTCTCAAATGGTTTTAAATAAAAGGAATCTGAATTAATTTTCATCCCTAGACTGGGAGCAATATTAAAAATTAAGATCTCGCTAGCTCCGCTCACCCAAGAGTTAATAAGCTCAGTATTCACCCATTGTAAGCGCGCTTGATATTTTTCAGGGTTATAGATGACATTAAAATCACGAATTGCACCTTGGATAAGTTCTGCATAAACTTCGCTGTCCCCATTAAAAGCAAAAAATTCTTTTTGCTGTAATGTCACTGCTGGGTTCTTATCCACATGTAAAATAAGCCCTCCTCCTTCCAGTACGCCAATAATACGTTGCCGATTCTGGAAAAACGAAAATGCTCCCGCGGTTTTAACATCGGCAATCGACACTCGCCAATCAAAATCATCTAAACCTTCACCATGACTGCGAGCCAGTTCAAGCGTCGACCCTTGGCCATTTTTCCAAGGCATATTGCGATAATCTTGTGTCGTTAATATCTGAGTCATAAAGAGAGCCCTACTTTGGTGGATACATTGTTTTTATAGTAAGAATGAGAGATGAAAATAGCAGACTTTCAACAAAAAAACGTCTATTAAAAAATCAATTTTAAATTGTAGCCCGCATGTGCTACGATTTAATTGTTCATCATAAGAAGAGGATAACAGTAATGGCCAATACTCAACACAAAACAGATATTGTCAGAGCGAGAATTGAACCTAAAGTCAGGGAAAATGCTGAAGCAGTGCTATCTGAATTAGGGATTAGCATGTCTGATGCTATTCGTATTTTCGTCAAGCAAATATCATTGAGACAAGCTTTTCCGATTGAGTTAAAAACACCAAACTCAATTACATTAGAAGCTATTAATGCACCAACTACAGACGAAATATTTGACTCTGCTGATGACTTATTTAGCCAAGTGAGCAAGTCCGATGCTAAAAATTCGCGTTAAATCCCAATTCAAAAAAGACTTAAAAAAGTCGTTATCTGACAAAAAAAGAAATACTCAGCTATTAAAAGAGTTAATCGATAACCATCTGTGCATTACTGGCTCTGTTCCAGCAGAATATTTGCCTCATCCCTTAAAAGGAAACTGGAAACCTTGCTATGAATGCCACATACAACCCGATTTTTTATTAATTTGGGATATAGACTACCAAACCAATGAAATCATATTAGTTCGCTGTGGCTCGTATTCTGAATTATTTGGCTAATTCATCACATTTTCCAACCTAAAATAATTAAATTGAAGTGGGTGACCGTCCACTTTCCGTCCACCTCGGCGAACTTTGATGAACTTTCAGAGCCTTTTAATAAGTCATAACCCTATGTTTTTAAAAAATTTATTTGTTTTTGAGATAAAAAAAAGCCCCTAAAAGGGGCTATAAAAGACAGGGATGGTGTCTATGGCAAGGAAAAACTTCACTTATTGCTACTTCACTACTTACTATGGAACTCAGGATATGAAACTAACTAACTTGCATTACTACGGGTACTAACAACTAAACTTACTGAAACTGCATCGCTTGAAATTCCGACATTTTGTATTGCTGCATTTCTTGTTGGTGAATATGTTCAAGCTCTGTTTTCTGTTCTGGCGTTAATAACTGGTACAATTCATGGTGAATTCGAGCCATTTCAACACGTTGTTCCAGTTCTTTTTGCATTCGTTTTTCAAGCTCTTCACGAACCGCTTTGTCATCAAAGCTATCCGCTATAATTAATTTGTGCAGTGCTTCACGTTCTTTAACTAAAGCAGTGTTATCAACATGATAATGGCGCTGTGTTGCCATTAAATCGCGTAATTGCTGACGCTGTTTTTCATTTAACGTGATACCATTAAACATAAAGGTACTGGCACGTTCTTCACTGCTAGATAACTCATGATGTTGGAAAGGTACAACCGCATGGCCCGTTGGCGCTGTTGGCTCAGACTGCATCTGTAACATCAAAGGTGTTGAACTTTCATTTGCAGCACTTTTTGGTTCTTCTGCAAAAGCAACCGTTGGCCCGAACACAAACGCAGAAGCTAAAACTAACATTGCGGTTTTATGTACTGTATTATGTACTTTGCTATGCGTTGTTCTCAGCATTTGACACCTTGTCTCCGAACTGTGCTCGTGATTCAATGTGAACAAATATACACCTGTGGCTGCAAACTAGCGTCAGAGCATGTAAAAGAACGTAAAGTCATGGAATCGTACAGATTGTTATCGTATTTTGGCAGTTGGAGGACTTAAAAAATGCATAAAATCCTATTAGTTGATGACGACCGTGAACTCACGTCGCTATTAAAAGAACTGCTGGAAATGGAAGGTTTCAATGTTGTCATCGCCTATGATGGTGAACAGGCATTACAACAAATTGACTCATCCATTGACCTGTTACTGCTTGATGTCATGATGCCGAAAAAAAATGGTATTGAGACATTAAAAGAACTGCGCCAAATCCATCAGACCCCCGTTATCATGTTAACGGCTCGCGGTAGTGAGTTAGATAAGGTTCTGGGCCTAGAATTAGGTGCAGACGACTATCTACCTAAACCGTTCAATGACCGTGAACTGGTCGCGCGTATTCGCGCTTTATTACGCCGTTCTAACTGGAGCGAGCAAACTCAAGGCGACAATAGCAATACCCCTGTTTTACAAGTTGATAAACTGCAACTTAACCCAGGTCGCCAAGAAGCCAGCTTTGATGATGAAATTTTGGACTTAACAGGCACCGAATTTACGTTGTTATATCTGCTCGCACAGCACCTAGGCCAAGTGGTTTCTCGTGAACACCTTAGCCAAGAAGTACTTGGTAAGCGCTTAACACCGTTTGACCGTGCTATTGATATGCATATTTCAAACTTACGTCGCAAACTTCCAGAACGCACTGATGGCCAGCCGTGGTTTAAAACCTTACGTGGCCGCGGATACTTAATGGTTTCTGCCACATGATCAACAGCTTAACCGCAAGGATCTTTGCGATCTTCTGGTTTACCCTCGCACTAGTATTAATGCTAGTGCTGATGGTGCCCAAGCTCGACTCTCGGCAAATCACCGTCCTTATGGAAAGTGAACAACGCCAAGGGGAGATGCTTGAACAGCATATTGAAGCCGAACTCGCACAAGCTCCGATGAACGACCTACTTTGGTGGCGGCGTATTTCTAACGCCATCAAAAAATGGGCGCCTCCCGGCCAACGCTTGATTATCGTCACCAGTGAAGGCCGTGTGATTGGCGCAATGCCAAGTGAAATGCAGGTGATACGTAACTTTATTGGGCAGTCCGATAACGCGGATCACCCGAAAAAGAAAAAATATGGACGAGCCGAAATTCTCGGGCCATTCTCCATTCGTGATGGGGAAGACCACTACCAGCTGTATTTAGTTCGCCCAGCAAGCAGCCCACAATCTGACTTTATTAACTTATTGTTTGATAGGCCTTTCTTATTACTGATCGCCACAATGCTGATCAGTGCTCCGTTATTATTATGGTTATCTTGGAGCCTTGCCCGCCCCGCTCGTAAGTTAAAAATGGCGGCAGACGATGTAGCGAAAGGAAATTTACGGCCACACCCAGAGCTAGAAGCCGGCCCACAAGAGTTCTTGTCTGCGGGAAATAGCTTTAACCAGATGATCAGTGCCCTTGATGGTATGGTTAGCGCCCAGCAACGCTTAATCTCTGATATTTCTCATGAACTACGGACTCCACTGACACGTTTGCAACTGGCAACAGCCTTATTACGCCGTCGCCATGGTGAAAGTAAAGAGCTAGAACGCATCGAAACCGAGACCCATCGCCTAGATAGCATGATTAACGATTTACTGGTGTTATCCCGTAGCCAGCACAAAAACGAGATCTTGCGTGAAAATATCAAAGCCGATGAACTTTGGGGCGATATCTTAGATGACGCTAGCTTTGAAGCCGAACAGATGAACAAAACCCTCGAGGTCACTTCTCACCCTGGGCCTTGGCCGTTATATTGCAACCCTTCCGCTGTCGGTAGTGCATTTGAAAATATTGTGCGTAACGCATTACGTTATTCACATACGCACATTGCTGTTGATTTCAAAGAAGAAAATAACGGTATTTTAATCACTGTCGATGATGATGGCCCGGGTGTTAGCCCTGCTGACCGCGAGCACATTTTCCGCCCGTTCTACCGCACAGATGAAGCTCGAGACCGAGAAACAGGTGGAACTGGTTTAGGCCTTGCAATTGTTGAAACCGCAATAACACAACATAAAGGTTGGGTTAAAGCGGATGATAGCCCATTGGGTGGTTTAAGGTTACAAATCTGGTTACCTGAGCACGGACGTTAGCCCCCCTAAACCTAGGCCTTCTTTTAAAAGAGAAGGCCTTTGATATTCACCCACAAAATAAATCTAGCGCCTAGAATGTTCTTATATTGCATCTAAAACCCATAATTCCCAAACAAAATACTAATATATAACTCCATTTATAGCGTATTCTCCATTCAATATAAAAATAATCAATAAGATAAAAAAAAATTATTAACATATAACACCAAAAACATACATATTGCTTTATATCTTAATATGTTAACAAGTCCTATACCTTGCATATTTATCTGATATTCTGCTTTACATAGTTAAAGTGTGATGATTTCTATTTTATAGAAGGCACAGAAGCCCAACCTAATAGCTATTTTGGTACTTATAATAATAGGCTGCTAATAATCATATTTTAATTCTATTTATAGATTTTATTTATCTATTCAATATTAGGCGAACTCAACTTCAAATGGATTTATCAATGAAAAATTTCAAGCTCACCAAGCTAGCAATGCTTGCTGTCCTCGGTGCTATAAGTGCACAAAGCGTTGCAGGGGGATTAGTTCTACCAGATAACAACTTACGCAGTGACCTTGCTTGGCTTTCTGAACGCAACATTATCCAAATTAGTTTATCCACTTGGCCGCTGTCCCAAGAAGAGATCACCCGTTCTTTAAATAATGCAAATATTACGAATAGTGAGCAAGAAGCCATTATTCAGCGCATTAAAAAGAACCTCGACCGTAAGAAAAACAGCGTTCAGCTAGAAACTCACTTTGCATCTAGCCATAACTCCATGCCACAAGGCTTTGCCCAAAGTGAATATAGTGACATTCGCTATACCGTTTCAGGCAACTACAGCACTGACGATGTAGACTTAAACCTAACGGCTAATGGCGAACGGGCTTTACGCGTTGAAAATGGTTCTGACTACAACCTCAACGGCTCATATGGTGGTGTAAAAATTTGGAACCAATGGGTAACTTTTGGTGAAATCCCACAATGGTGGGGCCCCGGTCACGACGGCAGTTTAATTCGTACTGATGCCGCACGCCCTATGACCGGTTTCTTAATTCAGCGTGCTGACCAAAGCCCTTTTGAAACTCCATGGCTTTCTTGGATTGGTTCGTGGCAATATCAGTTAACAGCGGCACAATTCAAACAGTATGACCCCAAAAATACTGTAGCAACTAATATACCTGTAATTAAAACTGAGCCTATCAATTGGATTTTTAAAAGATTTAATTTTTTATTAAAATACAGATCATTACAATCAAGTTATAAAAAAATTCTTAGTATTTATACTAGATATCAAATTAGTGAAATCTTTATACACTACCCTGTGCATGAAAAAGAAGCACTCTATATGAAGGCAGCTAAAAAACTAAAAATAAAAATAAATTTTTATGAGGAAGGAAGTTGCTTTTATACTGACCGTAGAGGAAGAAAACTAGATGTTTATAGTAGGTTAAAGTTTTTTATACGAAAATCACTCCTAAAATGCCTAAGTATTAACTATGGATATCAATTAAATGCTGATGGCTGGTATTCTATATTACCTGTAAAAAAACAGCCAAATCACCTTATAAAAATATCATATAAAAAAATCGAGTGTCCTAACTTAAAATATTTATTTTTATCTCGTCCCGTTTTTGATGATTACCCTTCAATTTCTTTTGATTTATATATTCAATCCATAATAAAATTCATAAATACAATGCCTAAAAATGAAACACTATTTATTAAATTTCATCCTAGGGAATCACTAGATAATCAAAGAAAGACAATTGATAAATTAAATAGCTATTCTTCCTATATTGAGGTAAAAAAACTCGATTTAAATATAGCTGCCGAAGATATTGTATACAATATGGAAAAAGGCAGTTCAGTTTGTGCTTTTGACTCATCAACACTAATATATGGCAATTCAATAAATTCAAATATTAAATTTCATTCAGTACTAAATCATATTTATATGTATGATGAAATGAATGAGCTTAGTAATTTATACTCGCTATATACCAAAAAATTTAGCCATATTGAATATATAAAATGAATAACAACCTGAAGAAAGTTGATACTTTTACTTTCATAACAGTGTTAAGTATCGCTATACTATGTTTATTACCTTTTTCTCCATATCTATCTTTAATTTTATGTTTTCCTCTTCTTACATTGCTAGAAATTGAAAGTGTTAAAATAAAGAGTTTCTCAGTATTTTTCATTCTTATTTTTATTATATTAATTTCATATTTAGGAGCATCCAGGGGAATATTTGAAACACCTAACGATGACCTAGCTGACTACTATAAAAATTTCATTGCTCTTTCTAAAGGTAATCTCTATGCTCTTTTCGAATTTGGCTTTGGAGTAGAAATAGGTTTACCTTTTTTAAGTTTTTTACTTTCTATTGTGGCACCATATGCCCCCCCCCGTGTTTTTTTACTGTTCCACCTTATTATAATAAATACATTGTATGTTTTATTTATATACAAATACTCGAAAGTTGTTAATATTAAATACAAATCACTACTACTACTAACTTGTTTCCTTTTTTTAGGATATACCGCTGAAGCAAATTTATTGAGGCAGTCTTATTCTTCAATTTTTCTTCTATTTGCATTATTTTCAAAAAATAACAAACAAAAAGTACATTACATTATTATTTCAATGACATTTCATCTATCATCAATTCTATTATATTTTGCCTTCAACTATATATATAGAATAAACTTAAAAAAACTATTGATTTTACTTGCAGCATCACTCCTAACAGCAATATTTTTTGCGTCATTTATTTTGCCAATTTTAGTCCAATATCCTCAAATTAAAATTGATGCTTATATAAATGGTGATGGTGTTAATATTGAAACCATTTTATCAATCTATAAAGAGTTTATAATTATATTTCCCATTTCATTATTTTTATTTATCATTAATAAAATAGATATAAAATACATGTACATGCTAGTAGCATGGTTTGTAATCACATGTATCCTAGAATTTTTAATGTCTGGTATATCCCTAAGGATTAACCACATGATAATTACATTTTTGGTTGGCCCTATTTTATATACAACATTCACGAAATTAAAAAATACAGCTATTGTATTTGCATTTGTTATCATACCATTAATTTTTATATTGAAGATATATTCATTTGTTAACAATAAAAATGAGATGGCTTTATTTTCTGATGGAAATTATTTTTACAGTACACCATTTGAATATGTCGATTTTTTAACTCAAGATATATCTAATAACAAACGAGACTGGAAACGTCTTAATTATGAATAGTATTATAGCGAGTCACTTTATGAAATTTTCACTTATTCTCTGTACTCTAGGAAGAACAGATGAAGTCGCTCTATTTTTAGAATCCCTAAGTTTACAAACTTACCAAAACTATGAACTTATTATTATTGACCAAAATAAGGACGATAGATTAAAAAAAATACTGTCTGATTCATCAATTCAAGATAGTAAGATTTTGCATATTGTGCAATCAGTTCCTGGTTTATCTAGGGCCAGAAATGTTGGCATTCAGCATGCCTCAGGTAATATTATAGCATTCCCTGACGATGATTGTACCTATGATATAGATGTATTAGAAAAAGTAGCATTTTTTTTTACACATAACTCAAATAAACCACTAGCTCTAAGTGTCAACACTCGAGATATTAATTCAAGTTTTTCTCTAATTTTCTCCCCTAAAAATGAATGTTCATTTAGCAAAGATAAATTACTAGGGTGCTCTTTTACTCTTTTTTTCAGTAAAGAAGCCTCAAATATGCTTTTTGATGAACGCTTAGGTGTAGGTTCGGGATTCATTTGGGGAGCTGCAGAAGAAAATGATTTTCTTTACAGATTTTTAACATCTGGTGGTGAAGGATACTATCTACCTTCACCAACCGTTTTTCATCCAGCTAAAGAAAATGATACTTTAGATGTAACAAGAGCATATTTATACGGAGGAGGCTTTGCTGCTTTTAGATTGAAAAACAATGGGTTGGTTAGATTTATTAAGAGTAGCCTTTTAATATTCGTTGATATTTTTAAAAATTTAATTCTAGGGAAATGGAAAAAAGCGTCTTTTAAATTCATTTTCCTTTTGGGATACTTTGTTGGTGGATTGGCATGGAAAATAGCAAATAAATGAAAAAAATACTGATCATTGCACCAAGCTCAATATACGGTGGAGGTGAAGTTTATGTAAAAAACCTCATCAACTATATAAATAAAAACTATATTATTATAGTTGGAGCTTGTAATGAAAGATTAATAAATGAAATTAACAATAATGTTAATTTCATTTTTAAAGTTAAACCATCCACCTCTCAAGCCAATAAGCTTTACAATAATTTGTTAATTAATTACTACTCTTTTAAATATAATGTAGATATTATTTTTTTAAATGGACTCCCCGAATCGGCTCTTTATGCTTTTACCTTATTAAAAAAGAATATAGTTTGCATTGGTCACAGTAATGAGAGTCACTTGCGATATATTAATGACCAACATGGGTTGAAAAATTTCTTATTAAAAACATTATTTAAGCTTTCATTTAAAAAATTAAAATTATTTATTGCCATTAATGAGCAAGCAAAGAGTAATTTATTATATTTTTTCCCTAAATATAAAAAATCTCAAGTTATATATAATGGCGTTCCTGAAATGGTGATTGAAAAGAAAAAAAACAATGATTTTACAGTGGGAAGGATATGTCGATTACTCCCTGATAAAAATGTAAAACTAGCTATTGATAGCATGAAAAAAATCAATAAGGCATCTTTGATTATTGCAGGTGAAGGACCTGAAAAAAACAAACTGGAAGAACATGCCAATAGAAGTAAAATAGACGTAACATTTTTAGGGCATTGTAATGCTGCTGATTTCTTTTCAAAAATTGACGTAATGCTATTAACCACCCCCTCAAATAGTGACGGAGATGCAACTCCACTCGTAATTTTAGAATCGATGTCAGCAGGCATTCCTGTCATATCAACAAAAGTTGGAGGGGTACCTGAACTAATTGAACATATGGTAACAGGTATTTTATGCGAAGATACTCCAGAAAGTTTTTCAAACGCAATAAATTTATTATTACATGATGAGATGTTATATCAAACAATATCCCATAACAGCAGAAATGCTTATATTGAGCGTTTTAGTTCCAAAATTACATTTGAACAAACACTATCTGAAATTAATAAACACACTAGTAATAATTAATATATTTATGATCACATACAATATATCAGATCAATAATATTGAAAAATATTATAGTTTAATACTGTCACTTACACTTGAATTTAAAAATAATTTGCTGCTTATCTATTTATTTTTTGTTATTAAAATCACACGTTAGTTATATAATACAATTCCAATAAAGCAATTAGTACATCATCTATTATTCTGTATTCTAGATAGGATAAAAAATTGATATTCGCATTCATTTTCCTTATGCAAAGTAAAAGCGATTTTTTAATTTAATCCAAATATTTAATATTCATTCTTTTAGGTAATGATAGATCTACAGGTTCACATTCAAAGTTGTGTGTAAGATTCAATCAATAGTTTAGAAAAGGGAATAAAATTGAAAACAAAGTAGGAATAGATGATTTGCTCATATTGAAGGAATAGGAGGGTAATTATTGATGATGACAAAATCATTAGATCATATTTTAGTATTCACCCCGAAAACCATAATTTTGCAGATTTAGACATACTGATACGAAATCAAGGCGTGAATCATAGAGATATTAATATTGATTCAGATTGCTGGGTAGGCGCTAAAGTAACTATACTAATGCTACAATTATTAGAAATGGCTGTGTTATTGCAGCAAAAGCTGCAGTCAATTCAACTTTTCCTGATAATGTGGTTATTGCTGGGATTTCAGCAAAAATAATTAAAAGAAGGAACTGATGAAAAAACAATCTTTTTTCTTTGTGCATTTATTTAATGACTACAGTGGAAGCCCTTTAGTACTGAAAAACATGATAAATGCAATAAAAAAATCAGGTGAAAGCATTACATTATTGACAAGTAAACATAGTGGATTTTTATCAAATATTAGCGAGACCAGTTACATTAGATTATTTTATAAATACTCTAATATTAAATTAATAACTTTTTTTTTCTTTACATTATCTCAAATTGATGTATTTTTGAAACTTTCAGTTAATATATTAATTCATCGATTTAAAAAAAATAAATGCACTGTAGTTATTAATACCGTATTACCTTTTTCTGCAGGTTTAGCTGCGTTTTTGTTTGCCAATCGAACAATTTATTACATTCATGAAACACACATCAAACCAAAATTATTAAATAAGCTACTACTTTTTGGTGTTCGTAAATTTTCGGATGAAATAATATATGTTTCTAACTACACAAAAGACGCCATTGACATTCAAAAAAATTGTATTGTCATTCCTAATCCATTAAGAAATGACTTTAATTTAAATCCTAGTCTTGATTTTCATGCTAAACATAATGATAAAAATGTCTTTTTTTCAGGCTCACTTAAAGCATACAAGGGTATATATAATTTCATAAAAATTGCTGAACATTGTCCACAAATTAATTTCATTGCAGCTCTAAATTGCCATGAAACTGATTTTCATGAATTTGTAACTAAGTATCATCATCAAAACATCTCTTTTTTTCATAGACCAAACTTTATTAAATCACTGTATGAAAAATCATTCATTATTCTAAACTTATCAATTCCTGAGGATTGGACTGAAACATTTGGATTATCAATCCTTGAAGGTATGTCGTATGGGTGTGTTCCTATCGTTCCCCCTGCCGGAGGGCCTTTAGAAATTGTTAATCCTGATTTCGGATATTATATTCATTCAAATCATGTAGACAAAATTTCAAAAATAATAAATGATTTATCTTGCAATTATAACGAATGGTATAAAAAATCACAGTCAGCTTTAAATAAGTCTAATGAATTTAGTTTTCAAGAATATACAAAATCTATTAATAATTTTTTAGGAATATAGTGTGAAAGTTATTTCAATTGTAGGAACTGTTGGATTACCGGCTTGTTATGGTGGCTTTGAGTCTTTAATTGAAAATTTGACCAAGAACTCATCAGGTGATATTAAATATAAAGTTTTTTGCTCATCGCAGTTTTTCAAAAATAAAATAAATGCCTATAACAATGCTGATTTAATATATATACCTTTAAATGCAAATGGTATTCAAAGCATTTTTTATGACATTATTTCATTAATAAAAACTTTGTTCTATAAAAATGACGTGACCTTGATATTAGGTGTATCGGGTTGTTTATTCTTGCCTTTTTATAAATTCTTTTCAAAAGCAAAAGTCATAACTAATATCGATGGTTTAGAGTGGAAACGCGATAAATGGGGGGCTGTGGCTAAATGGTTTCTAAAACGTTCTGAGTATTTTGCAGTAAAATACTCGGATATAATTATATCTGATAATCAAGCAATCGCTGATTATGTTAATCAAAGCTATAATTTGTCATCTGAGGTAATAGCATATGGGGGGGATCATGCTATTATATCCAACCATATTGAGAATACTAGCCCAACTGGAGATTATTATCTTTCCATTTGTAGAATAGAGCCAGAAAATAATATCTCACTCATTTTAGAGTCCTTTTCTGCCAGTAAAAGAAAAATTAAATTCATAGGGAATTGGAAAAATTCTGTTTATGGCCAGTGCTTATATAAAGAATATTCACAATATGAGAATATAGAACTAATAGACCCCATTTATGACATATCAACCCTTTATAATTATAGAATAAATTGTAAAGCATATATACATGGACATTCCGCAGGGGGAACAAACCCTTCGTTAGTTGAAGCTATGCATATTGGCAGACCCATTTTAGCATTTGACTGTGACTTCAATAGGTATTCAACTGACAATAAAGCTTTATATTTTTCAAACGATAACTCACTTTTAAAATTAATTGAAGATACAGATGATAATATGCTTGTATCTAACTCTGAAAAAATGAAAGAAATTGCTATTGAAAAATATACTTGGAGTAAAATAGCCACACAATATGAAAGCCTTTATTAATAATATGTAAACTTGTTATGAAACTATAAATAGACTATTAAATATCATTTTTATCGAACTATAGCCAGACACTTTAACTAATCGTATAGTATAAGAATCAGTAACTTAGTCGTAAAAAATCTTTACAAAGAGAGTGTCCAATATAATTAACCTACAATGCAACGTTAATATCTTCTTTTCCAAAGATTGCTCTCTATAAGCTTCCTTAGAAATTATATTAAAAACGTATAAGTGTGATGATGATAACTCCCACTACTTATATTTTATCTAAACATTTTTTATCATAGGATGGACTTGTGCTTAGTAAGCATCTCTCACTTACATTACTAACCGCCAGCATTTTACTTACAGGCTGCACCGTCACCCCCGGCGCCTATGTATCAACCTCAGGCAAAAATGTGGTTGATACGGGTGACCGTGACATTACTAAATTGGTTGATATCTATCCAATCTCACCAAAATTATTGGATGATATGTACACCGCTCCAACCATTGCTAAACCGAATGCGCAGTTAGAAAAGCAACTGACTCACTATGAATATCGCGTGGGTGCAGGCGATGTATTAACCATTACAGTTTGGGATCACCCTGAACTGACTATCCCTGCGGGTTCTTACCGTAGTGCACAAGACTCGGGTAACTGGGTTCACTCTGACGGCACCATCTACTACCCATATATTGGTAAAGTCAAAGTGATCGGTAAAACCGTCACCGAAATCCGTACCCTGATCAGCAACCGCTTAGCCACCTATATCGAATCCCCACAAGTGGATGTCAGTATCGCAGCCTTCCGCTCGCAAAAAATGTATGTCTCTGGCGAAGTTGCCAAACCGGGTACGCTGCCTATCACTAACGTCCCACTGACTATCTTAGAAGCCTTTAATAATGCCGGCGGCTTAACCGAAAAAGCCGATTGGGATAATGTGGTGCTTACCCGTAATGGCAAAGAAATCAAAGTCTCATTACAAGATTTAGTACAGTACGGCGATTTAACCCAAAACTACCTGATGCTGCCGGGTGATGTGCTGTATGTACCACGTAATGATAGCCAGAAAGTGTTTGTAATGGGTGAAGTCGGTCAACCAACGACCTTAACTATTGACCGCGCAGGTATGAGTATTACTGAAGCCCTAAGCAAAGCGAGCGGGATAGACCAAACAACCGCTAATGCAACAGGCGTATTTGTTATTCGCCCAATTAAAAACCAACCAGCGGAAGACAAAGAACTTGAAGCCCTGTTACCGAAAAAAATGGCCGCGGTATATCAGCTAGACCTATCAGATGCGACATCGCTTGTAATGGGTACTGAATTTAAACTACAGCCTTATGACTTAGTGTATGTTACCGCAGCACCTGTGGTACGTTGGAACCGTCTAATCACTCAGTTATTACCAACTATCGCTTCATATAATCAATTAACCGAAGGTACCAAGCGTATTCACGACTGGTAATCGATATGTTTAATAATATTCTCGTTGTTTGTATGGGAAATATCTGCCGCTCTCCTACGGGGGAGCGTTTATTGCAACGCTATTTTCCCGAAAAAACGGTTCATTCCGCGGGTATTATCGCCAAAAATGACATGCCAGCTTATGACAGTGCTATTCGGATTGCCGAGCAACATAGCCTTTCCCTTGAAAACCATCAATCACGTCGCTTAACTAGCGAATTATGTAATAAAGCAGACTTAATCCTAGTGATGGAAAACGAACATATTGCTAAAATCCACCAACAGTTTCCTGAAACTCGCGGCAAAGTGATGTTATTTGGGCAATGGATCAATAAAACCGAAATCCCTGATCCGCACAAACGCAGTGATGAAATGTTTGAACATGTTTACCAGTTGATGGAAAAAGCCTCGATGACTTGGCAAGGCAAAATTTAATTTTATTTATTGGACGACTTAACATTTAACCTATTATGAACACAACAAAGAATAGCTCCCCTGCCTCAGATGAAATCGATCTGCTCGCTCTGTTTAAAGTTTTGAAATCCAACACCATTAAAATTGGGTTTTTTACTGTGTTTTTTGCCGCTATTGCAATAGCATATAGCCTATTAGCAACACCAATTTACCAAGCCAATGCGACCTTACAGTATGATAAATTAGGCCAAGTCTCATTACTCGACCAAATGAGTGATGTCATGCCATTTGGTAACAGCAATAACCAAGTAGACTCTGAAATTGAAGTCATCAAGTCCCGCATGGTGTTGGGTAAAACCGTTGCAGACCTGAACTTAGACACGCAAACAGCCCCTGAAGGCTTTGTCAGTAAGTTACTGGGTGAAGTGGCTCCCGTTCATGTTGACCTATTTCAAGTACCTGAAAACTTAATTGGCCAGCCATTTACCCTGACTTATTTAGGGGATAACAATTATTCCCTAAATGTGGATGGCCAAGTTTTGCAAGGTAAAGTCGGTGAAGTCCTTAAACAAAGTGAAATTAACTTATTGATTTCCAGTTTCACGGCTGAAACTGGTGAAGAATTTGCATTAATCAAAAATGCCCGTTACTCCACCATTGAAGACTTACGCAACACTCTAACCATCGCTGAAGTCGGTAAAGGCACTGGTATTATCAGCTTAGCCATTAAAGGTGCGGATAAAGTTGAGAATGTTAACATCCTCAACAGTGTTATCCAAAACTATGTAGACCAAAATACCGAACGTAAGAAAGAGGTCACAAACAATACACTCGTATTCTTAGATGACTATTTACCTACAATTAAAAATAAATTAGGTAACTACGAAAATCAGTTAAATGCCTTTCGTAAAAAGAATGAATCCATTGACCTTTCTTTAGAAGCCAAAGCTGCTTTAGATACTGCTTTGCAGGTCGAAGAAAAGCTTAATGAGCTAACCTTTAAAGAAGTGGAAATTCAGCAGTTATATACTCGTAACCACCCCGCTTATCAGTCCCTGTTAGATAAACGCCAGCAACTGTTACGTGAAAAAGAAAAAATCAGTAAAAATATCCAAAAACTACCGAATACCCAACAAGAAATCGTCCGTTTAACCCGCGATGTTGAAGCAGAGCAGGCCATCTACACCCAATTAGTGGCAAAACAGCAGGAACTCAGCGTGTTGAACTCCGGTATTACGGCCGATGTGCGTATTATTGACTCCGCAGAGTCCCAACCAAATGCTGTGGCACCGAAAAAATCGCTGATTGTTGTTCTTGCCACTATCCTTGGCTTTATTATCGGCTGTGCGTATGTAATTGCCCGCGAGTTCTTTAATAATAAAATTAAAAGCACGGAAGATATCGATGCATTGGGTGTCAATGTGTATGCCACTATCCCTTTCTCTAATTATGAGAAAAAACTCATTGAAGCCGGCAATAAGAGCCCATTAGCGATAGAAAACCCAGCGGATACCGCTGTGGAAGCCATCCGCTCACTGCGTACCAGTGTGTACTTCTCAGTGATGAACCAAGGTAACAACCTCGTTATGGTCACCAGTGCGTCTCCAGGGGTGGGAAAAAGTTTTGTTACCTCCAATATGGCGGTGGTGCTGGCTAATGCAGGTAAGAAAGTATTATTAATCGATACCGACTTACGTAAAGGCCGTTTACACAAAGCCTTTGGGTTAAACAATAAAGCAGGCTTATCTGAATACTTATCACAGCAAAGTTTAGAATCACCCACTATTCATGCTAACGTGATTGAAAACCTTGATGTGATTTGCCGTGGTAAAAACGTCACTCACTCCTCTGAGTTATTAATGGGTGAGCGCTTTAAGCAGTTATTAGATAAAGTCAAAAACCAATACGATATTGTGGTGATCGATACCGCACCAATCTTAGCCATTACTGACTCCGCAATTATTGGTAAATATGTCGGTACTTCATTGTTAATTGCTTTCTATGGTGTGAATACCGTGAAAGATGTTGATTTATCGCTAAAACGCTTTAAGCAAAATGATATCGAAATTACGGGTGTGATCCTAAATGGAATCGATGCAAGGTCTGACGACTATAACTACCATTACGAATATTAAAACTCAGGAATATTGCGATGCATAATCAACAAGTTCTCGTCACTGGTGGCCTTGGCTACATTGGTAGCCACACCTGTGTGCAGATGATCCAGCAAGGGATGCAACCGGTTATTCTAGATAACTTGCATAATGCCAACCTTGAAGTACTTAACCGTATTGAAGCTATCACTGGTGTTAAACCCACCTTTTATCAAGGTGATGTCCGTGATGGGCAAGTTCTAGCGTCTATTTTTGCTAATCATCAAATCCAGTCAGTGATCCACTTTGCTGGGTTAAAAGCCGTTGGTGAGTCGGTTGAAAAACCAATTGAATACTATGATGTTAATGTCAATGGCACGTTGGTATTAGTCGAAAGCATGAAAAAAGCAGGTGTTAAGAGCCTGATTTTTAGCTCATCAGCGACCGTATATGGTGACCCTGAAGAAGTACCGTTAACAGAAAAATCCAAAGTCGGTGGGACTACCAACCCATACGGAACCAGTAAGTATATGGTTGAACGTATCCTTTCGGATTTATATATTGCGGAAGATGACTGGTCACTGACCTTACTGCGTTATTTTAACCCTGTTGGTGCACACCCATCGGGAACCATGGGTGAAGACCCGCAAGGTATTCCAAATAACTTGGCACCGTTTGTTTCCCAAGTCGCTGTAGGACGCCGCCCACAAGTCATGGTATTTGGTAATGATTACCCAACACCGGATGGTACTGGCGTACGTGACTATATTCACGTAATGGATTTAGCGGATGGCCATATTGCCGCCCTGAATAAAGTTAGCCAGCAAGCGGGATTACATGTCTACAATCTTGGAACAGGAACTGGCACAAGTGTGCTAGAAATTATTACTGCGTTCGAAAAAGCAGCAGGTAAGCCAATTAAATATGAGATTGTAGCAAGGCGTCCCGGTGATATTGCGGAATGTTGGTCTAGCCCAGAGAAAGCATTGAAAGATTTAAACTGGAAAGCGCAGTATTCTATCCAAGATATGGTCAATGATAGCTGGCGTTGGCAGTCCATGAACCCTAATGGTTATAACAGCTAACCTCAACGAGTTATTTCACAAACGAGCCTCTATGGCTCGTTTTTTGTTTTCAGGGTGCAAATAAATTTTATGACACATATAAAAGTTCCACATGAAAACAAAGCCATTTGCGCGTAAACTCTTCCCATCATTTATTATCACAAATATCAGCTTAACGTTATGCCACACATTGTTTTATTCGAACCAGAAATACCGCCAAATACTGGCAATATCATTCGCCTCTGTGCCAATACTGGCTTTGATTTACATCTTATTCACCCGCTTGGGTTTACATGGGATGATAAACGCTTACGTCGTGCAGGGTTGGACTATAGCGAATTTGCCGATATCAAACACCATCATGATTATTTTGCTTTTTTAAAAAGTGAAGGGCTGAACCCTGATAATAACCAATCTGAAAGTGGGGCTCGCGTGTTTGCCTTAACCACTAAAGGTAAGCCAAGTCACAGCAATGTCAGCTACCAAGAAAATGACTATTTAATGTTTGGTCCTGAAACCCGTGGGTTACCGCCTTATGTGCTAGATAATATGCCAATGGAGCAAAAAATTCGTATTCCTATGTTGGCAGACAGCCGCAGTATGAATTTATCCAACTCTGTGGCAGTCGTGGTGTTTGAAGCATGGAGGCAGTTGGGGTATGCAGGGGCGTTATTGAAAGATTAATGCCATATTCGAGCTGTATAGTATGGACTCCGATTCTTTGAATCCTATTACAGCTCGATTTATGAAAATAAGCTTTTATTTTCTCATTAAATAATGAAGGAGGAGATTAGGTGAAAATTAGTCTTAAAAAGCAAATTAAAAATACGACTACTGAAACTGTAAATAGTGATAGTAAACTGACAGAAACCGCCTACTTATTATATTCTCCAGCCAATGCTGAACACCTAAAAAAATCTATTGCTCAGTTTAAAGCAGGTAACATATTCAAAAGAAAGATCTTTGAAAAATAGGCATAACGAGTTGCAGAAATAATTAACTCTCTCAAATCCCATCCCCATTTTCAAAACCCCAAATAGTGCCATTAAAGTTTTGGTCCATTTCTAAGGACGGTTTGTCACTGGTTGGTTTGCCGACAATACGTGCTGGAACGCCTGCCACTGTGGTATGCGGTGGAACGGGGTGAAGTACAACAGAACCTGCGCCAATTTTTGCACCGCGGCCAATTTCAATATTACCTAAAATTTTTGCCCCTGCACCAATCATCACCCCCTCTCTTACTTTAGGATGGCGATCGCCACAGGTTTTGCCTGTACCGCCTAGTGTGACGGATTGCAAAATTGAGACATCATTTTCGACAATTGCGGTTTCCCCAATCACAATACCGGTTGCGTGGTCAAGCATGATGCCACAACCAATACGGGCAGCTGGGTGGATATCGACACCAAAGGAAACGGAAATTTGATTTTGTAAATAAACCGCTAACGCTTGGCGGCCTTCTTTCCACAACCAATTACCGATGCGATAGGCTTGCAAGGCGTGGAAACCTTTCAAATACAATAGTGGCGTGGAATATTTATCAACGGCAGGGTCACGTAAGCGAACGGCTGCTAAGTCCATTGCCGCAGAAAAAATCATACTTTCGTCATTGCGATAAGCGGCTTCCACAATTTCGCGGACTTCAAGCGCAGGCATGATAGGAGAGCTCAGTTTATTCGCTAGCATATAGCTGAGCGCACTGCCTAAATTGTCATGCTTTAACAATGTCGCGTTAAAAAAACTGGCGAGAAGTGGTTCGCAGTCCGCAAGAGACTTCGCTTCATCTTTAATGAAACCCCAAATTCTATCCAGTTCTTCACGCGACATAATCACTCCCCTATCTATTTTTATTAATCATGCAGCTTTGGCATATCGGCAATTTCATCTTTCGTCGCACGCCCCAATAGGGCTTGCGCTGCCTCTAACACATTTTTATGACGATAGAGGATTTGATAAATTTGCTCAGTAATTGGCATTTCAACACCAGCCCGCTCAGCCAGTGCGCGGACTTCCTTAGTATTACGATAGCCTTCAACCACTTGGCCAATCTCTTTTTCTGCATCTTCAACGCTAACGCCATCGCCTAGCATCATGCCAAAACGGCGGTTACGGGATTGGTTATCGGTACACGTTAACACAAGGTCACCTAAACCCGCCATCCCCATAAAAGTTGCAGGGTCTGCTCCTAAAGCTGCACCTAAACGGCTCATTTCTGCTAAACCACGGGTAATCAATGCAGTACGCGCATTTGCACCAAACCCCATACCATCGGAGATCCCTGCGCCAATTGCGATGACATTTTTTACTGCTCCGCCCAGCTGCACCCCTACCATATCGGGGTTTTTATAGACACGGAAACTTTTGCCACAATGGAATAATTTTTGTAAATCATCACCAAATTGGCTATCGCTTGCCGCTACAGAAATTGCTGTCGGTAAACCCGCAGCTAACTCTTTTGCAAACGTTGGGCCAGACAACACAGCCAGAGGAATTTCATTACCTAATACCTCACGTGCCACTTCTTGCAACAAACGACCTGTATCCCGTTCTAAACCTTTAGTCGCCCAAATAATGCGGGAGTCTGCGCGTAAGTAAGGTTGGATTTGTTTTAGTACATCACCAAAAACATGGCTAGGTACGACAATCAAGATATTGGGGCTCGCTTCAACGGCACGTTTTAAGTCCGTTTCAAGAGATAAACTATCAGGGAAAGAAACGCCAGGCAAAAACGCCTGATTGCAGCGATCTTGTTCTAATTGATGAATGTGTTTTGGGTCATGGCCCCATAACACAACCTGATGTGCATTACGTGCAAGCGTAATGGCTAAAGCGGTGCCGTACGAGCCGGCACCGATCACTGTCATTGAAGCAGTATTCATTAAGCGTCCTGTTGAGCTTCTGAGTTCTGCGCTTGTTCACCTTGTTGCTGCTGTAAATAGTTCATGAACAGTGCATCAAAGTTAACTGGCGCTAAGTTCAATTGTGGGAATGTACCACGACCCACTAAGCTTGTGATCGCTTCACGTGCATATGGGAACAGGATGTTCGGGCAGTATGCACCTAAGCAATGCGCCATTTGAGTACCTTCAATGCCTTCGATAGAGAAAACACCCGCCTGCTGCACTTCACACAAGAAAGCCGTTTCTTCACCTAAAGTTGCCGTCGTGGTGACGCGTAAAACAACTTCATAAACACCTTCAGATAGCTGGGTTGAAGAAGTATCTAAATCCAATTTGATTTCTGGCTGCCACTCGTGTTGAAAGATGTGTGGTGCGTTAGGTGCTTCAAATGAAACGTCTTTTGCATAAATGCGTTGAATTTGAAAGACCATTTCTGAGTTGTTTTGTTCTGACATAGTTTATGTACCTTTAACTTCCATATGAATTTTCCCTGTTATTCTTTGAGCTACAGGGGTGTTCGCTGCGTTGCGCTACCCAAGTCACATACTGATGTATGCTCCTTGGATATCTTCACTTGCTGCCTACCTGTAGCCCAAATAATTTAAGGGAAACCCTGTTATTCTGAGCTACTGGAATGTTCGCTGCATTGCGCTACCCAAATGGGTTTTCGCTGTATTGTGTTACAGAAAAATTTTCTGCATTGTGCTCCCCAAATTACTTGCTACATATATAACTTGGGAGCAACTAGATACCAGATAATTACTTCTTACCACGAGCTAAAGGGAGGTTTTCACCTGCCCAGCCAGAGATCCCTTCTTTTAGGACAAAGACTTTTTCAAAACCGTGTTGTGCCAGCTGTTCAGCTGGTTTACCTGATTCCATACCACTTGCAGAAACGATAATCACTGGTTTCTGTTTGTGTTTTTCTAATTCACCTAAATTATTCTCTTTAATTTCAGACGGTGTTAAGTTAATAGAATCAATAATGTGCCCTTTACGGAAATCCTCGCGAGAACGTAAATCGACAACAACCGCCTCTTCTTTATTAATCAGTGTAATCGCTTGTGAACGAACAATCACTTTCGTTTTAGAGAAAAGGCCTTTAAAGGTCATAACAACCACAGCCACTAATAGCGCTATCCAAACCAGACTCAATAACATGTTCCGGCTTACAAATTGCATGATTTCTTGGATCATGGGGGGCAATCACTCCCGTTAGTTAAAATCAAATATCAAAGGGTTCTGAGTATACCTTTGTGTTGAGCTAATTACAGCCAATTCCCGCAAACTCGCTTGTTTTTTTTGCGCTAAGGCACGCAAAATTAACACTGTTCACTGAAAAACCACGTTTCTGTTTCGAGGCGGCACGCAAATATTTTAACATAAACGTGCTAAACAGGTCTAAGCTGTGCTTCAAATAGGCAATGAATAAGAAAAAAGTATTGAAAACTGGCTATACAAAATAAATCAGTGATAATAAAACTGTGTTATTTGACTTAGTATAGTTCTGATTCAGGGCAAAAATCCGAATTTATAAATGTTTTCAATACTATTTGTTAGACAGTGCTGGAAACCATCACTTGCAGATGAAATAATCAGATATTGCATTTAATTGAGGTGATTTATCACGATGGCCAATACACATCATCGAATGAAAATTTCATTTATTCGTCAGGCTATTAGCGCTCTCTTTGGGTTAGGGCTGCTTGTTCTCGCCCCAACACAAACTGTGTTTGCCAACCAGATCACTGAAAATAAAGGCCAGTTACATGATTTACTCAAAAGTATTGCTGAAAAAGAGAAAAGTGTAAAAGAGCAACAAGCCAAGCGCTCAGCACTACTTGAGCAACTCAAACAACAAGAACAAAGTATTTCTGCAGCGGGTCGTAGCCTGCATGAAACGCAAAACCAATTAAAACAATTAGACAAAGAAATTGTTTCCTTAAATAGCAATATCAAGCAACTACAAACCAAAAAACAACAACAGGAAAAATTATTAGCTGACCAACTAGACGCAGCTTTCCGGTTAGGTAAACACCAAGGACTCACCCTGATGTTCAAAGGTGAAGAAGGCCAACGAGAAGAGCGTATTTTGGCCTATTACAGCTATTTAAATCAGGCGCGTGAAAAAAACATTGTCGCTTTAGAAGAAACCACTAAAGAGCTGCAAGAACAAAAACAACTCGAACAAAAAAAACAAGCCGAACAAAAAACGACGCTGGCTCGCCAACAACAAGAAAAGCGTAAGTTGGATAACGCACGCTTTTCGCGGCAAAAAACCTTGAATGTCCTTGAAAGTACATTAAAAGAAGACCAAAAAAATCTTGCTGTCCTAAAACAGAACGAAGCAAGATTACGCGATAAAATTGCCAAAGCCGAACGTGAGGCCAAAGCCAGAGCAGAACGAGAAGCTAAAGAAGCGGCCCGCATTCGTGTCCAAGTGGCAGAAAAAGAACGGCAAGCCAAACAGAAAGGTTCAACCTATAAGCCGTCAGAGAGTGAACGCTCACTGATGTCTCGTACTGGTGGTTTAGGGCGCCCTGCAGGGCAAGCTATTTGGCCTGTTCGCGGCTCATTGCTCCATAACTATGGCGATGTCATTTCCAGTGAATTACGTTGGAAAGGCATGGTTATCGCCGCTAACGAAGGAACCCAAGTCAAAGCTATCGCTGATGGACGCGTACTATTAGCCGACTGGTTACAAGGCTATGGGCTAGTTGTCGTCGTTGAACACGGTAAAGGGGATATGAGCCTCTATGGCTATAACCAGAGCGCCTTAGTGAATGTCGGCCAAGAGGTTAGAGCAGGGCAACCAATCGCCTTAGTGGGGAGCAGTGGCGGCCAAGAACGCCCAGCACTCTATTTTGAAATCCGCAGACAAGGTAAAACCGTAAACCCACGTCCATGGTTAGGCCGATAAATATAGTTAGGGCGATAAATTTTAAATTCAATTAATTAGGATAACGTTATGCTGAAGCACTTACCCGTTCGACCACTCATTGTTTTCTCATTATTGATGATGTGTCTACCGGTGAGTGCGGCAAAGCTAGCGATTGTGATTGATGATTTTGGTTATCGCGTTAAAGAAGATAACCAAATTTTAGCCTTATCCCCCGCGGTGACTATTGCAATTTTACCGAGCTCTCCTCATGGCCGTGAAGTCGCAGAAAAAGCCCATCAGCAAGGCCGTGATATTCTCATCCATATGCCAATGAAACCATTGAGCAAACAGCCATTAGAGAAAGACACATTAGCACCCTCAATGAATGCAGAGGAAATTGACCGCATTATTAAAAATGCGATAAGCCGAGTTCCTTATGCAAAAGGGATGAATAACCACATGGGAAGTGAGATGACATCTAACTTAGCAGGAATGCGTAATGTGATGCAGAGCCTGTCAAAGTCAAACTTATTTTTCCTTGATAGTGTGACTATTGGCAATACCCAAGCAGGTAATGCCGCCAAAGAATACGGTGTTCCCACGTTACGTCGCCATATTTTTATTGATAACCACCAATCGGAAGAAGAAACGCGTACTCAATTGAATAAAGCCGTTGCCTATGCACGTAAGCACGGCAGTGCAGTTGCAATCGGCCACCCACATCCATCTACCGTTCGTGCGTTACAAAAATACCTTGCCCAACTTCCTGCTGATGTTGAATTAGTGGGTGTTAGTGCCCTGCTGAGCCCTCAACCTACAACGAAACAGCCAACATCATTAAGAATGTTATCTGAAGAAGCGAAAAAGACCTCAGCGCAGCCTAAAACCGAGCAAGCAATACAAGATGAGATCAAAACCCCTCTAACCGAAGATGCAGCAGTTGAGCAACCGGAAACAGCCAGCCAACCAGAAAATATGATTATTCCGCAAGAGCTCGGTATCTGTGAGTTTACATTACCCTCTTCGAAGCTACAGGGAATTGATTTTATTATGTTTGTTGTCGAGGGGATTTATAACGATAAGGCTTTACAACCTTTGTTGGTGCAGGGCGATAAAGCCCAAAAGCGCCCGCTTTTCAAACAATAGCAGTAGCTCATTTTCGATTCCCCTTCTTGGTTCAAAAAAGCCAAAAAGGGGAATTGAGATAATCAATTTAATCCCAGTTTAAAATCACTTTACCAGATTGGCCTGAACGCATGATATCAAAGCCTTTTTGGAACTCATCAATCGAGAATTGATGGGTAATTATCGGTGATAA
Organism: Providencia sp. PROV205; assembly: GCF_028479505.1. Lineage (NCBI taxonomy): Bacteria > Pseudomonadati > Pseudomonadota > Gammaproteobacteria > Enterobacterales > Morganellaceae > Providencia > Providencia sp. PROV205. The sequence goes on from NZ_JAMPNU010000019.1 coordinate 30,364, forward strand.
ATCCAAACCAGATTGAATGAGTGTCACCATTTTATACCATGTTTCGAACATTTCTCGGCCGTAGATCCCCTTAATAAATAGCCCTTTGAAGATCACTTGGCTCCAATCTGTTGCCATCGAGGATGGGGGAATACCTAATAGGGCAATTCTGCCACCGTGGTTCATGGTGTCTAACATGGTTTGGAAAGCTGCCGGGGCACCAGAAACTTCTAATGCTACGTCAAAACCCTCTTTCATTCCCAGTTCGTTCATCACATCTTTTAAATTTTCACGACTAACATTCACTGCACGAGAAACACCCATTTTTTTCGCCAATTCAAGCCGATAGTCATTCACATCAGTGATAACAACATGGCGTGCACCTACATGTCGGCACACCGCGGCTGCCATGATACCAATAGGGCCAGCCCCTGAAACCAGCACATCTTCCCCCACTAAATCAAAGGAAAGTGCCGTATGAACTGCGTTACCAAATGGGTCAAAAATAGCCGCGATTTCATCAGGGATATTGTCGGGAATTTTAAAAGCATTGAATGCGGGGATCACTAGGTATTCTGCAAAACACCCTTCTCGGTTAACGCCCACCCCAATCGTATTGCGGCAAAGATGGGTACGGCCACCACGGCAGTTTCTGCAGTGGCCGCAAGTAATATGCCCTTCCCCTGACACTCGGTCACCAATTTTAAAGCCTTTGACTTCCTGCCCAATCGCAACAATTTCCCCTATATATTCATGACCGACAACCATTGGGACAGGAATGGTTTTCTGCGACCATTCATCCCAGTTATAGATATGTACATCCGTACCGCAAATCGCAGTTTTACGAATTTTAATCATCACATCATTGTGCCCGAGTTCCGGTTTCGGAACATCTGTCATCCATATACCTGGTTCAGCTTTCAGTTTGGACAGTGCTTTCATAAAAGACCTTTTATTTGATTATTTTTAGTTTTCTACCAATGCAGGTGAATGCTTCAACAGCGTGTAAAATATCCTCCTCACTATGTGCTGCGGACATCTGAGTACGAATACGTGCCTGACCTTGCGGCACTACAGGGTAGAAAAAGCCCGTGACATAGATACCTTCATCAAGTAGCTCTTTTGCAAAAATTTGGGCAAGTTTGGCGTCACCTAACATCACAGGGATGATGGCATGGTCATCACCTGCGAGGGTGAAACCTGCCGCTGTCATTTTTTCTCTAAATAACACGGCATTACGCCATAATTTTTCACGTAATGAATGACCTTCTTTCATCATATCAATCACTTTGATAGATGCGGCAACAATCGCAGGAGCGAGTGAGTTCGAAAACAAATAAGGACGAGAACGCTGACGCAGCCATTCAACCACCTCTTTTTTCGCTGCCGTATAACCACCGGATGCACCACCCAAGGCTTTACCCAATGTCCCCGTGATAATATCGATACGGCCCATCACATCGCAGTACTCATGGCTACCTCGACCATTTTCCCCAACAAAACCAACAGCATGTGAATCATCCACCATCACCAAAGCTTGGTATTCGTCCGCAAGGTCACAAATGGATTTCAAATCCGCGATCACACCATCCATCGAGAACACACCATCTGTTGCGATTAAAATATGGCGAGCCCCTGCGGCTTTGGCTTCTTCTAAGCGCGCTTTTAATTCCACCATATTATTATTGCTGTAACGGTAGCGTTTTGCCTTGCTTAAGCGAACCCCATCAATAATTGATGCATGATTTAATGCATCTGAAATAATGGCATCTTCTGCTCCTAATAAGGTTTCAAACAGACCGCCATTTGCATCAAAACAGGACGAATAGAGAATGGCATCTTCCATGCCCAGAAAATCCGCCAGTTTGCACTCTAAAACTTTGTGGTTATCTTGCGTTCCACAAATAAAGCGCACCGATGCCATACCAAAACCATGGCTATCCATTCCTTGTTTAGCCGCTTCGATGAGCGTGGGGTGGTTTGCAAGACCAAGATAATTATTAGCACAGAAATTAATAACTCGCTGGCCACCTACAATTTCAATGTCAGCATCTTGTGAAGTCGTAATAATACGCTCGTTTTTAAATAATCCATCGGCTTCAATTTGTACCAATTGCTCTTGAATCTGCTGATAAAATCTTTCTGACATGATTTCTTCCTGAATAGTTTCTATTAATAGAGTTTAATAATAGTCTCTATGTGTGGCGATATTCACAGCATAAATAAGTCAAGTTTGTAGCCAAGATCACGATATTTACCTTGTTCTCATTTTAGTGCCAGTTCAATTCTCTTCTATCAATGCTACCGTCTGCGCCAAGAGATGTTATTATAGTCACCAATGACGATCCTATTTTCTTAACCCATTTGAGGTATACCCAATGATCATAGTCACTGGTGGAGCTGGTTTTATTGGCAGCAATATTATTAAAGCCCTAAATGCAATCGGCCGCACAGATATCCTAGTGGTCGATAACCTGAAAGATGGCACTAAATTTGCCAACCTTGTTGACCTTGATATTGCGGATTACGCAGATAAAGAAGATTTCATTGTTAGTATCATCGCGGGTGATGATTTCGGTGAAATTGACGCGGTATTCCACGAAGGTGCTTGTTCATCAACCACAGAGTGGGATGGCAAGTATATGATGGACAATAACTACCAGTTTTCTAAAGAGTTATTACATTATTGCTTAGAGCGCGAAATTCCATTCTTATACGCCTCTTCTGCAGCAACTTATGGCGGTCGTAGCGATAACTTTATTGAAGAACGTCAATTCGAAAAACCATTAAATGTTTATGGTTATTCAAAATTCCAATTTGACCAATATGTACGTGAAATTCTGCCAGAAGCCGATTCACAAGTCTGTGGTTTCCGCTATTTCAACGTCTATGGACCAAATGAAGACCATAAAGGCAGCATGGCGAGCGTTGCGTATCACTTAAATAAACAAATTAATGAAGGGCAGAACCCAAAACTGTTCGAAGGTAGCGATACTTTCCGCCGTGATTTTATTTATGTAGGCGATGTGGCTGCGGTAAATTTATGGTTCTGGGAAAATAATGTTTCAGGTATTTTTAACTGTGGTACAGGACGTGCAGAATCTTTCCAAGCTGTTGCTGATGCAGTCACTGAATTCCACAAAGACAAAAATGTGGCCATCGAATACATTGAATTCCCTGAGAAATTAAAAGGTCGCTACCAAAGCTTCACACAAGCTGACCTGACCAAATTACGTGCCGCTGGCTACACTGCGCCATTTAAAACGGTTGCTGAAGGTGTCACCGAATATATGCACTTGCTCAATAAAGACGCGTAACGCTTATTTCTGAAAAATCATTTATGAAAATATTGGTGATCGGCCCTTCATGGGTAGGGGATATGATGATGTCACAAAGCCTTTATCGCACGATCAAGGCTTTACATCCCCATGCACAGATTGATGTGATGGCGCCACAATGGTGCCGTCCTTTACTCGCCAAAATGCCTGAAGTTAACGAAGCTATTCCTATGCCGCTTGGGCATGGTGCACTGGAAATTGGTGAACGTCGTCGATTAGGCAAAAGTTTGCAGGCAAATGGCTATGATCAAGCTATTGTATTACCAAACTCCTTAAAATCTGCACTTGTGCCTTTTTTTGCAAAGATCCCCAAAAGAACGGGGTGGCGTGGAGAGATGCGCTATGGCCTACTCAATGATATTCGCCCATTGAATAAAGAAGCGTTTCCTTTAATGGTGCAACGATATGTTGCTCTTGCTTATGATAAGCAAGCTATTCAATCAGCTTCCGATATTCCGACACCCATTTTACCACCTAAACTGGTCACTGAACCGCAAGAAGTCACTGAAACTCTGCAAACCTTTGGGGTTGATGGCTCGCGCCCTATTATTGGTTTTTGCCCAGGGGCAGAGTTCGGGCCTGCCAAACGCTGGCCTCACTACCACTACGCTTCTCTTGCTCAAACACTGATTAGCCAAAAAGGCTATCAGGTGCTGCTATTTGGTTCGCAAAAAGACCACGAAGCTGGTGAAGCTATTCGTTTAGAGCTGACCGATGATGCTAAATTGCATTGCCATAATTTTTCAGGGAAAACATCGTTAGAACAAGCTGTTAATCTAATCGATGCCTGCCATGCCGTTGTCAGTAATGATTCGGGTTTGATGCATGTTGCAGCTGCACTCGGTAAACCGCTTGTCGCTTTATATGGCCCAAGTAGCCCTGATTTCACCCCGCCATTATCAGATAAAGCAGAAGTGATCCGCCTAATTACGGGGTATCACAAAGTGCGTAAAGGTGATGGTGAAAGTGGTTATCACCAAAGTTTGATTGATATCCAACCTCAATTAGTTATCGATGCGTTAGCTCGGTTAAATATAGGTATTGAATGATGAGAGTATTATTAGTCAAAACATCTTCAATGGGGGATGTTTTACACTCATTACCTGCACTGACCGACGCACAACAAGCCATACCCAATATCCAATTCGATTGGGTCGTTGAAGAAGGCTTCGCGCAAATCCCAACATGGCACAGTGGCGTTAACCAAGTGATCCCTGTGGCCATTCGCCGCTGGCGAAAAAATTGGTTTTCTGCACCGATCAGGGCCGAACATGCGGAATTTCGCAAGAAATTACAAGCAACACATTATGACGCGATTATTGACGCGCAAGGGTTATTAAAGAGCGCTTTTCTTGTCACCCGCTTGGCTCATGGTGATAAACATGGCTATGACCGCCATAGCATCCGCGAACCATTAGCCAGCTTCTTTTATGACCACCGTTACGCAATCAGCAAGCAACAACATGCCGTTGAACGTATTCGCCAATTATTTGCCAAAAGCCTTGGTTATACCTGCCCAACGCAGCAAGGGGATTATGCGATTGCTCAACACTTTTTGCAGTCACAAGAAGAGCCTCAAAGCCCTTATGTCATTTTTCTGCATTCAACCACCCGTGATGATAAACACTGGCCTGAAAAAAATTGGCGAGAACTCATCGGGCTAATGGCTGGGAGTGGTATCAAAATCAAGTTGCCCTGGGGTGCACCTCATGAGCAGCAACGTGCAGAACGATTAGCAAAAGACTTTGATTTTGTAGAAGTTTTACCCAAGCTCACTTTAGCCGAAGTTGCACAGCAAATTGCTAATGCTAAAGCTGTCGTTTCTGTCGATACTGGGCTTAGCCATTTAACCGCGGCACTTGATAAACCTAATTTTACCCTGTTTGGCCCCACTGACCCCGGCTTGATTGGGGGATATGGGCAAGGGCAGCATACGATTAAATCTCCGAGTAACCATATCGAGGATATAAGTGCTACATACACTTATGAACAGTTGAAACATTTTCTATAGAAAGGTATCTTAGCTACTCAAACTTTTTAATCTTTTACCACATCATTTACGTAGGCAACCTTTTTCGTCTACCCAATACCAGACATTAATTATAATGAATAATTCAATTACAATCATAACGGCATTTTTTGACATCGGTAGAGGAAATTGGAATAGAAAAAATGGTCGTCCAAATTCACTAGAATGTACAAATGAAACTTACTTTAAGTATTTTAATAGGTTAGCAAAACTTGATAACGATATGATTATCTTTACAACTTCAGATTTACAAGAAGAAATTCTCTCCATGAGAAAAGGTAAAGTAACTCATATAATCACAATTAATCTTGATAAAAAATTTAAGTTTATTCTAAAAAAAATTGCACAAATTCAAAATAGCGATGAATTTAAAAAACTAATTAAGCCTAAATTACTACGTGCGCCTGAGTACTGGTCGCCACAGTATGTTTTGATTAATAACCTAAAACCTTTTTTTGTCAAAAAAGCGATTGATCTAGACCTTGTTGATAGTGAATTCGCGGCATGGGTAGACTTTGGATATATACGAAACAATGGAAGTATTTATGGTATAACTGAGTGGCACCATTCTTTTAATCCTAATAAGATCCATTTGTTTTCTATACAAAATACACTAGCTCTAACAGATAAAAATGCAATATTAGAAACAGTTCTAAATAATAATCCACATATAATTGGTGGTGTATTAGTGGCCAGTAAAGAAAAATGGCCAGAGTTTTATAAAATTGTATTTGAAACTCAAAAAGAATTTTTATCCTCAGGCATTGTTGATGATGACCAAGGTATATTCTTAACCTGCGCTAGTAAATACCCAGACATTTTCCAATTAAATTACTTAGGGTATATGAAATGGCGTGATGTATTTAGATTATTCAACCATGGTTCAAAATACAACCGTTTTATACGTTTGGCTATATCGTTAAAATTAATTCGGTAAATATGTCTAATATGTAAGAATAGGCCTTTAAAAAGGCGCTATTCTCAACTAGAAATTACTTCTCTGGTGCAATAAACCCAAAGCACATGGTTTCAGGTGCGGCATCCGGTTCAGAACGATAAATCACATCTTCTTTTTCTATCGTAAATTGTGGCCAGAACTTACGTACCTTAGCGAAGTTTTCATGGGCGCAATCATCATATTTCTTACCCAGCAATAACGCCCCATGTTGGCGAATTTCAGCTTCCGTAATCTCACGGTTATAGATATTCGGTGGCATATGCTTTTCCATCGACCAAGGCTGAATGACATGTGGCCTATCCTTGCCATAAATAATAAACCATTGATATTGGTTATCTTCCCCGCCAACATATTTAACTGGCATACCATAGCGCTGATACCAACGCTGCTCACCGTCTGCTATCAAGGTTTTCACGCCAATAAATTTTTGCCCTGCTCCGCGAATATTAGCTGCTTGAACAATAAGGTACCCCGCAATAACCACGCCACCAAAGATAGCCAAACCAATTAGCGATTTTTTCAATGGCTGTTTAGGCATCACTGTTATAGAGCCGACAAATAACGGTGCACTAATCGCCATAAATGGCTGCAGCCATTCAGTTATTCGGCCGCCATCGTGAAAAGAGAACCAACCGTAGATCACAATCAGAGGAAAAAGAAGAATAAAGTTAGCCATACGATTCGCTGCCGCTTTCGGCCACCCTAACTTTCCACCGCTGCAATAAATGATAATCGCTGCAATCACTAACGGATAAAACACGCTCAGCGCCGCTTGTGTGGTATGAAGATTAAACCCAGGGTCGATTTGTGAATCTACCCATTTGAAAGCCGAAAAGTCCGTTGCCATCAACCAAAAGAAATTTGGTAATACCAAAGCAAACCACAACGCAATCGCAAGGTAAAAAACAGGGTGGCGATAACTTTGGCGAACGTGTTTCACAAATATAGTTAACAAGAAAACAGACCCAACTAGCGCCAAAGTTGAGTATTTCCCCATTGTTGCAAGGCCAGCAAATAAAGCAAACGGTAACCACCATGCAGGGTTATCATCAACGGCACGTAAAAAGAAATAAATAACCCAAGGCCATAATGTCACTAAAATATAGTTATCATTATAAGGAATGATATCGAAATTAATGACACCTGATAAATTCAACATTAGCATTGCAAACCAAGCGAGGTCGCGGCGCCCAGTTAAACGAAAAGCCAGCTTCCACACGCCAAGTAAACCGAATGCAATACCCACAAAGTGGCTAAAATACCAATAAAAACTATAGGAAATATCAAGGTAAATTGCAGGCCACATCATGACGCCAACAAACCATGGGTTTTTAGGTGATCCCCACTCCCCGTTCATCCCCCAATTTACCGCTTCTACTGTGTCATAAGGTACGGTTGGGTCGAAATAAAAACTCGCTAAGATCCAAGCTATGGCATAGCTTATGACCCATACATAAACATATTTATTTGAAATTGATTGATTAGTGGCTGGCATATAGTCTTAGAAAAATAAACAAAAGTTCCAACATTCCATTTGGATACTACCCTAATAGCAATAAACCAAATCGAATGACTCTATAATAAGCAGGGAAGTCTACTATAGTTTAAATGCAATACTAGGATGTGCCAGAAAATATTCACAATCTATTGTTGTAATGTTCAAGTTAATATTCAAAAAAAGACATTACTTGGCATTATTGCTCTCGCGGAGGCAAATAGGGTTGCAATAATTTTAATAATCTTTGGAGGGCACCTTGGTTCTCATGAAGAACTTCGGCGGCATGACGTCCATAATATAACCGGTAATCTTCATCAGAAAGCAAACTCGTCACGGCTTGGGCCATCGATTCACTGTCTGTTACCGTAATCAATCCATCGGCTTGAGTCAGTTTTCCGCAAATATCTTTAAAATTGAATGTGTGAGGCCCCATTAACACGGGTAGCGCATGGGCTGCTGCTTCGAGTGGGTTATGCCCCCCAGTTTCGACCAAGCTTCCCCCAACAAAGGCAATATCTGCAATTCCATATAACAGCATCAATTCACCCATCGTATCACCGATCACCACTTGGATATCTGCTGTAGGGATTGTATTAGCGCTACGACGAATAAACGTTAAGCCAGCTTTTTGGGTCAACTCTTCTGCTTTTGCAAAACGTTCTGGATGGCGAGGAACTAAAATTAAAAGCAAATCAGGAAAACGGGATAGCAATTTTTGATGGGTTTCTAATACAATGGCTTCTTCACCCTCATGAGTACTGGTCGCTATCCAGACAGGGCGATGTGCTGCCCATTGGCGGCGCAAAGTTATTGCCCTTACAGCTAATTCAGGCGTCACTGAGATATCAAACTTCAAGCTCCCCGTTACACTCAATTGCATCCGCCGTAACCCTAATTGAACGAAGCGTTCACCATCTTCCTGATGTTGTGCTGCAACCATCGTGACATTACGTAGCATACGTTTCACAAAGCTACCGAGCTTTTGATACCCCGCAGCAGAGCGCTCAGAAAGTCTCGCATTTGCAATAACCAATGGAATTTTACGTTTATGCAATTGATTAATCATGTTTGGCCATAACTCAGTTTCCATAATGATCACAAGTTTTGGGTCGACTTGTTTCAGGAAACGGCGCATTGAACCAGGGAGGTCATAAGGTAAATAGACGTGGTCGACATCATCACCAAACGCAGAAAGAACACGTTCTGAGCCAGTTGGCGTCATCGTGGTCACTGTAATTGGCAAAGACGGATAGTGATGGCGAAGTGCACGGACTAATGGAACGGCTGCGAGGGTTTCCCCGACAGAAACTGAATGTAATAAAATGCCTTGAGGTTTTACTTTTCCTGCACAAAAGCCATAACGTTCGCCCCAACGTTTACGATACGCAGGCGCTTTACGGCTGCGCAGCAATAGGCGAACCCATATAAATGGTTGGATAAGATAAAGAAGTACCTGATATAGACGCAGCAATAACATTCGATCTGATTCACTTACCAAAATTGGCGCTATCTTACCATAAAGCGCAAATAAAAGTGTGCAGAATATGCACCTAAAAATAGCGGTAAAATCTCATCTACAGTTGCAACCATGCTAGATAGCCGATAATGTTAGCGCTTATTCATGCTGTTTTTTCGAATAGAAAATACAAACAACGAGATACTATCGCCATGAAACATAAGGCTATTTACCCTGGTACGTTTGACCCTGTGACATCAGGACATGTTGATATTGTTACCCGAGCAGCAGCAATGTTTGACCATGTTTTGCTGGCTATTGCGAATAGTCAACGAAAAAACCCGATGTTTTCCCTTGATGAGCGCGTTGCCCTAGCTAAAGAAGTCACTTCTCACCTTGATAATGTTGAAGTTGTTGGGTTTTCTGAATTGATGGCTAGTTTTGCGCAAAAAAATGGTGCCAATATTCTTATTCGAGGGGTTCGTTCTGTAGCTGATTTCGAGTATGAGTGGCAATTAGCGAATATGAACCGCCATTTTGTTCCTGACTTGGAAACCGTATTTTTATTACCATCGCAAAGTTTATCCTTTGTTTCTTCTTCTTTGATCAAAGATGTTGCACTTCACGATGGTGATATTTCATCTTTCCTACCCCCAGTGGTTGCTGAGGCAATGCTAAAGAAACTCAATAAAAAATAGTAAAAGCGCACTATTTTTGACACTGTGGGCAAAAGAAGGTGCTACGTTGCCCCTGTTTAATGCTTTCTATTGGCGTACCACACATTGAACAGGGTTCCCCCTTTTTCCCATAGACAAACAACTCTTGGGCAAAGTAACCGGGCTTACCATCCGACTGTAAAAAATCTTTTAGTGTCGTGCCGCCTTGCTCAATGGAGCGTTGTAACACCTTTTTGATCTGTTGCACGAGCTCGGTAATTTCAACCAATGTTAATGTATTAGTGATTTTTTCAGGTGATATTTTCGTCGCAAATAATGCTTCATTGGCATAAATATTACCTACACCAACAACCACTTTGTTATCCATTAACCACGGCTTAACAGCCACTTTTTTCTTTTGCGCTAATTCATAAAGATACTGCGGGTTAAATGCGTCTGATAATGGCTCGGGGCCTAAGTGTGCAAGCACAGAACTATTTTCTAAATCATCACACCAGAGCCAAGCGCCAAACCGACGAGGGTCTGTATAGCGCAGCACTTTGCCATCTCGCATGACTAAATCCACGTGGTCATGTTTTTCCTCAGGTAATTCTTCGGTCAAAATACGCACACTACCAGACATGCCCAGATGAACAATAACCCAACCTTTTTGCAATTCAATCAGCAAATACTTAGCGCGACGTTGCACACTCAGAACTATTTCGTCTGATAAACTTTTAATCTGTTCACTAACCGGCCAACGTAATCGACTATTGCGTACAACTGCGTAAGATATTGTATTTCCGACTAAATGTGGTTCTATTCCACGGCGGCTGGTTTCAACTTCTGGTAGTTCTGGCATATATAAACTCACATTCCTTGCTTAGGGATACCATTTTGCAATCACCTTCATAAGCTCATCTTTAACAATTTCCCAAGTAAAATTATCATAAGCATGTTTTTTAGCATGATAGGCTATTTCTTGACTATTTGGGTGATTTAACGCACTAGTAATATCCTCTGCCATACTTAAAGGCGAAAGTGGCTCCCTGAAAATAAACCCCGTTTCATTATGGGAAATAAATTCCACCATTGCCCCTCGCTGGCTTGCTATCACAGGGCGACCCGAAGCCATCGCTTCAAGTGCAACCATACAAAATGATTCTGGCTCAATAGAGGGAACAACAATAATATCCCCGAGAGCATAATAGTGTCGAATTTTTTCAGGATGAACCTCACCTAAACAAATACACTGCTCACCCAAAATTTTTGCAAAATTTTTTACTTCGTTTTGATATTGCGCCAACTCACCTTTTGATGCCGTATTTAGGTCTCCCACAATGACAAGTTTATAGCTAGGATCTTCTTCAAAGAAAATTTGACATGCTTGCATTAATTCAAGCAGTCCTTTGCCTTTGGCGGCTCTCCCGACAAATAAAACAGTCCTATCCTCTACTGTTAGCCCAAAATCCTCACGCTTGACCTCAGGTGATTGAGCATAAATTTCACCATCGAACCCGTTACGCACCACTTCAATAAATGCATTTGGTAAACGTTCCCTGTACCAATTTTTCATAAAGTGGCTTGGTACAATGATTTTTATGTCTTCAGGAACATCTTTAGGCTCGTACAAATTATGCATGTGTAACACAACGTTATTATGCCCTTCTTTCTTAATTATTTTTTTGAAGGATTTAATATGATTGTGAACAAAAATAACGCTTTCATTCGGATTTGGCGAAAATTGGTGTTTAATTTTGACAATTCTATCTGCATAAGAATATGGGTCTAATCTTGTCCATTTCTTAAATAGCCTTGTATACACTTTCCCAAACTTAATGCGCTCAATTTCACAATGCTCATTAACAACAGAATGAGCACTATATCCATCATTTTGTATACAAACGATTCGGTTTTCAATGTCTAATCGTTTAGCGACATTGTACATCCACGATTCAATTGCTGCCGCACTTTTAGGCGGTATAGAAAATATAGGAGAAACTGTTAAGACAATTTTATTAATCATCATATTATTTTCTTTTTTTTGTGTATTTTTCAAACAAGTAATGAATACCTGACAAAATACCTGATAAATACGCACCTCGCTTTAATAGGTGCTTATATTCTTTTTTCCTTTCAACAAATTTAGTGGCATGTTTTAAATCATCCTTTGTCCAAGGTGATTGCGCTAATGCTTTATAGAAAGGCTGAGAAGAAGGATAGTTCGCCCATGTGTGCCAAGGCTTACTCACACCAGTGTAATGAATTAAAACCGTTTCAGGTGTAATAATGGTTTGGTATTTTTGATGTGTTCGGTCATACAGCTCATTTTTTAAGGTATAAACTGTATTAAACTTTTTATTAAGCAGTATCAGGTCATTTCTTAAAATAAGGTTTAGTACATCTTGATCAGGGTATTTAAACCGTTGTTTCGCATTTTCTGCAGACAATAACTCAAAACATTGCTGAGTAACTCGTTTTTCGTGCCACTTCTTTAAATTCACAAACATAACACCCGAGTTAAAATAGGTCTCAGCTAACTGTGGTGTGTGTAGTCGCGTTTCACTTTTTGTTCTTACACCGATGTCATCAGCAATAACACCACAAACTTTGTCTTCAATTAAATTAGCTGCCAAATCTAATTGACCATTACAGATAACATCCGCATCTAAATATAAGGCAACATCATAATCTTTCGAAAGATAATCTAAAGCAACTAACCGAAAGTACATCGCTGAGGACCAAACATCAGAAGCCGGTAATGTTTTTAATAATTGATTATCCAACTCATAAACATGAAATTCAGTTGAAAACTGATGAGAAATAGCCTTCAACTTCTCTAAAAAGCTAGGGCTGACTTTATCTAAAAAATAATGAAATCTGAAGAACGTATTTGGGTTATTAATAAGTAAAGAGACCGCTGAAACACCTGCACCAAACTGATAGTTTTCATCCGAACCATAAATAATATCAAGACATGGTAATGAGGCATTACTCGCATTAGCCCCCTCATTTAACAGATATTTATTTGTTATCAGGTTATTCATGGCAAACTCTCTTCTGCTTAGTTGAACTATGCCCCATCATGGCGATTAAAAACCCCAAAAGAACTCCTAAGGGTTTGAGGTCCACTTGTTCAAACATTCCACGAACCAGATAAAAGCCAATAAGACTTAACAGCAATGCAATGAAGGCAAAGTAAATTTCCGGTGCATCAGACCTATTTTTAATCCCTTGCATTGAGGAATAGCACATTGACAAAAATACCGCACTAAATATCGCTAACCCTGCAATACCCGTACCAAACCAAATATAAAGCCAAATATTATGGGGCCCAATAGAATATCTAGCGACCCATTTAGGGTGATGTTTAACTACGCTATTGTATTTCTTATGATATATTTTATCACCAACCCCATAGCCAATAATTGGATTCTCCAAAATAAGCTCAATCGCACTTCCCTGCGTACCATTTTGATATCTATTTGAGCTATCCATTTGTTCTAGTTTATAAAACAGTTTTTTACTTGTATCAGGATAAATTAGTTTAATTGAAATAAGTGAAATTACCGAAAGGCATAATACAACTCCAATTAGTTTCCAAGGACGTTTAAAACATAAAAATAATAACCCAGCGACTGCAACTGCAACCCATGCCCCTCGAGCAAGCGTTCCGAGTAAAACAAACAGAAATACAATACTTAAAAGATAAAAATAAATAAGTTTAGATTTGGGTAATAAATACCAAAGAATAGGAAGTATTGGAAAGAAAAAAACTAACGCATCCGAAACATGCCTAAAATCATAAGTAGTAAACGGTAAAATACCCTGCTGATAGGCTATATAGTAGCGGCATAACTCAACAAGTAAAACTAAGGCTAACGATGCAGTAAAACTCGTTAATAATAGTTTTGAAATCTCTTTTAGGCTTTCTCTATATAAAATAATTGGCAATAAAAGTGATAAACTTAGTATTCCATAATTCAATAAATTATTGTTAATAGTTTTAATAGATACACTTAACATATCTGAATAAGATGTTGATACATAAAGAAAAACAGAAAAAGCAACAACTAAATATAAAAGTTTATTATTTAATCTTTTTAGCACTTTTTTTGTATCTAAAGACAGATAAACCAAAGATGTGGCTATCATCAAATAGAACAGAATATGTTTATATCTGGTTACATTTTCCACAAAAAAAAGAACAACAAAGATTAGCACCAAAGCTTTGTTATACTTTGAGAGAATACTTTCATTTCTATCTAAAAAAGACATAACTTGCCCAATTATTATTTACTTAATTTAACCAAAAAATACTGAAGATTATTTTTTATACCAGAGAGAATGTTTCCCTGGTTAAACATATGCTTAGCACAATAGCGCAAATGATTACTGCTTTTAGCCTTCAGTAACGGAATGTCTTTCCAAGGTGATGCATTTTTTGCATTAATAAAGGGCTGAGCTGTTGAGTAATTTGCCCACTCATGCCAAGGCTTAGTTGGGCCAATATAATGAATCAATACAGTTTCAGACGTTATTGGGTTCTCTTTTTTACCTTTTTGCAGCTCATAATTGATGCTGTATTGAGTGTTGTACTTGCCATCAAGGTAAATAACTTTCCCTGTTAATAGCATATTTAAAATGTCTTGGTCTAAATAGGATAATTTTGCTTTCACAGTATCTTGGGAAAGTAAATCCATTGCTTTCGTTGAGATATCAAATTTTGACCAATTCACTAAATTTAAAACTAAAAACCCTGCATTAAAATACCCCGAAGCAATACCCGGGACACCTAAAGCATCAGCTCTTTTTTGCCACCAATTGCGATCCCTTTCAGGCACAACAGCAGCGATTTCATCATCTTTAAATTGAATATTTAACAATGGCTGCAGCGTCCCTTGGCACATAATATCTGCATCCATATAGATCATTCTATCTAGCTGATTTGAAAAGTAATCCGCAATAATAAACCTGAAATACGTTGCATATGACCAATTTTTGGTACTCGGCAGCGATTTAAGCTGTTCACAGTCAACCAAGTAAACTCTAATACTCGTCTTATATTGCTCTGCAAGCTGTTTAAATAATTGACTTTGCTCGTTATCAAAGTAGTCAGTAAATACATGAAATGAAAAAGAGATATCAGGATTTGTTTTTAATAAAGAAGCCATCGAGATCCCACAACCATATAAAAAATTACGGTCAATACCATAGGAAATATGTAAGCTATCATTATTAACAATCGCATCAGGTGACGATAAATCAATTTGCTGTGTAACCGCATTTTCTTTATTGAAGAACATTTATATCTCTCTTCTCTCTTGACTCACAATGACTTTCTAATTGTACGTTCTTTAATTTGTGCTGCTTTACTTTCCGCTTTAGCGATCAATAGCGCTTCCTGTTGCAAGATATCTCGTAGCGATAAGCCAAAATAGATCTTCATAAAACGAAAAATATCACGCTGAGTGAGCCCAATATTTAATGATGAATAATATAAACCAATTAAGTCTTTATTTCGCCAGCGAGTTGGAACAGAATTTCTGAGTTGTGCTCTGTGCAAATCAATAACCGATATTTTTAGCTGTTCTTCATTTCCCGCAAATGGCAAATGCAGTAAAAAATGGCAAATATAACAATCACGATGGTTAATACCGGTCGCGTGCATTTTACGCACCATCTGCGCGACTCGACGAATAATCATTTGTTTAGTACTAAACGTTGGCGGGTTATCTAGCCAATTCGCACAATAATCTTCTAAACTCACCGTCGGGGTTAAATCTTCAGTAATAATAAAGGAGTGGCGACGAAGAGGGTTAATCCCTTTTTGCCCAAAAGCTCGGCCATTCATAGTATCAACTCCCACTTGAGTAAGTCGATGAATAGCATTCCACTCTCTATCCGCCCCTAATACAGGTAACCGAAAAGATAATAAGTTTTTAAGGACTTCTTTCAGTGTAGTCCCATAATGAATTTTTATAAAATAGCTGCGCCCTTCAAGTTCAAAACGCAGCGTTTTACGCGTCTCTAACGCACGAAAAACTTCACCTTGTAACTTATCTGTCTCGATAAAAGGATCTTTGTTTTTCCACAATTCATTAAAAGGGGTTTTTAAGTCAATCATTTGTTTCCCCCTAAAATAATATCTGCGGCTTTTTCTGGTAAACTATACAAATCTTCTGTATCCGCAAAATGTCGCGCATTACTTGCCCATTGCGCTAATTGAACCGAATTCTTTAAGCTATCGACTAATGCCAAATTTAAAACCGTTTGTTCAAAGGGTTCGCTTATCACAATACCGCATTGAGCTTGGCTAATAAATGAAGCATATCCACACACTTCTGTGACAATAATCGGTAAACCTGCAGTAATCGCTTCTAATAACACAATACCTGCCGCTTCTTGATAAGCCGGGTGCATTAATATATCGGCTGCAGCCATTAATTCTGCAATATCATTACGGCCGCTAAAGAAAGAAACTTGCGAACCGATGCCTAACGTTTTCGCTAATTGCTGGTATTTCGCCGGTTTATCTTGGCCAACTACCATCAATAACGTGTTTTTCTTAATCTCATCGGGCAATGCCGCAATGGCTTTTATCGTACGGTCAACACCTTTGCGTTTGAAGTCAGAACCCACCTGTAATACTAAAAATGCAGACTCAGGTATTTGATTTTTTTCACGATAAACTCTTTTCGCATCTACAATTTGCTTATCATACTTTCTATCTTGGGCGATACCGGGAGGCAGCATATGGAAACGCTCATTTTCGGTTTCATAATGCTTTTTAAAATGACTAATTTGATGTGGCGTTAACATTAATAACTGTGTCGGTTTCCCCACAGCAAAAACGGCTTTTTCAAATTCGGCATAATGTTTATAGCGAGGTGTCAGCTTATAAAAAAAACCTTTTTCTTCAGCGACTTTCTGGGCATAGCAGACATCTGCTGCATAATACACATCCAGGCCTGGCATTTTATTGAAGCCAATTACCCGCTCAACAGGATGCTGCTTTAAATGTGCCAACACCCAGTCATAATATTGTGCATTGCGTCCGTGATTCGTCTTCGATGTCACCGGCACGATAATAATTTCAAAACCATCCGGCTTATCACCTTCCCATGATTGGGTATAGACACGTACGTGATGCCCACGTGATTGGCATTCGGTTGCAATACGTAGAAAATCCCGTTGTAACCCACCAAACGGAAAGTATTTATATAAGCAAAATGCCAAATTCATGTTAATACCTTGTCATCATAGAGCGAATATTCATCGGCAACATTTTCTCTGTTGCTTTAATTACATCGGATGCAGGGACAATAGATAAATATTTTTTACTGCGATCAAGTTCATTTCGCGGCGGCATGGGTTCATAGTCTCCCGCCCAAAATTGCACGCTATTATCGCTCCAAGGCCGCCAAAAAACATGATTTGTCGCACCGAAAAGGCACACAATGGGTGTATTGACGGCTGCTGCAATGTGCATTGGTGCAGAATCAACACCAATAAATAAAGCGGCATGAGCAATCAATGCGCCTAGCTCAGGAAATGAAGTTTTCCCTGCAAGTTCAGTAACAGGCTTTGTTTGGCAGCCATTTGCAATCTCATTGATACATTCTAAATCTTCTTTACTCGGCCCCGAAGTTAAAACTACTTGATAGCCACGAGATTGCAATGCATCGATGACGGCTGAAAATTTTTCATTATCCCAGCACTTAAAAGTTTGGCGTGCTGTTGGTTGAATAACGACATAACTGCTATGAACACCCAGTCTTAACAGCCTTTCATCAATATTTTTCCAATCCTGCTCTGAATAAGCCATCGTTAGATGTGTTTTTAGTTCTTTTATTTCTAACGGCTTGAGCACTGATAAGTTATTTAGAACAACATGCTCGCCCTCAGGCTCTGTCAAATGCGTAAAACTGTTACGCCAATATTTAGAATCTCGATGGGCAAACTGATGGGAAATTTTTGTGCTAGCAGGAATAGCCCGAACCAATACACTCACCATCCATTGGTCTGCTAGATTAACAACTAAATCATATTTATTTTTACGCAGCTTTAGCAGCAACTTAATAAAATTACATGCTTTACTCAGCCCACCACTTTTTTTCCCAGATATGCCGTATAACGCGTTAATTTCAGCATTTTCAGAGAGAATGGGGATAGTATCCTGATAAAGTAAAACATCAATTTCAGCATCAGGATATCGGTGTTTTAATGAGCTGATAACCGGTGTTGTCAGCAACATGTCCCCATGAAACCTCATCTTGATCACAAGAATTTTTTTAAACTGTTTTTTCACCAGGCACTCTTAGTCAAGTCTATATGTAAAAGACGATAGTCATTCGACAACAAATATCATTATTAATTCAATGAATACTTACTATGTTACTACTTTCATAATCATGGTCATAGCTTCGAATGCACATATCAGCGACAACCCAAATTTTAGATAAAAAAAAACTCAGCCGAAGCTGAGTTTTTAACGCAGAAAGCAAAATTATTTGATTTTTGCTTCTTTGTAGATCACATGCTTACGAACAACTGGATCGAATTTTTTCAGTTCCAGTTTTTCTGGCATTGTGCGCTTGTTCTTCGTAGTGGTATAGAAATGACCTGTACCTTCAGAAGAGACTAGCTTGATTTTCTCGCGAATACCTTTAGCCATTTTTTAGCTCCTTAGTACTTCTCACCACGGGTACGCAGTTCAGCAAGAACAGCATCAATACCCTTTTTATCGATAACACGCATACCTTTAGCAGATACACGCAGTGTTACGAAACGTTTCTCAGACTCAACCCAGAAACGGTGAGAGTGCAGGTTTGGCAAAAAACGACGTTTGGTCGCGTTTAATGCGTGTGAACGGTTGTTGCCGCTCATTGGACGCTTGCCAGTAACTTGGCAGACTCGTGACATGTCTATTCTCCAAAAATCTAATCAGCTCGAGCTTTTTTGTTCTGGGTATGGCCGCCTCGTCAGGCTTAGGAGCCCATCTCAGCAAACTTTCATTGACTGAAAAAACCGTTGATACCTAAATAAAGATTTACTTTACTAAAACGTAAAAATTTACTGAGATAGGCCCTTCTCGCCAAACCCAAGATCCTTAAAGGTGGCGTAGTATACGCTTTACATCGTTTTCACTCAAGCCCAACGCAAAGAAAGTTGTCATTTTTTAGACAAAAAAATAATTTTATAACCATCCTCGCTCTACAAATGACACACATTGCTTGTGTCCGACGACAAAATGGTCAAGTAGTTTAATCCCCATAATAACGCAAGCACGCTGGATCCGTTCTGTCACCTGCCTATCTGCGGTGCTGGGTTCTGGGTTACCAGATGGATGATTATGGGCAAGTATAATCCCGTTTGCATTCATTTTTATGGCAAAGCGAATGATTTCTCTGGGGTGAACTTCAACTTTGTTCAAAGTACCTTTAAACAATTCCTCATGACAAATAATCTGATTTTTATTATTTAAAAATATCACGACAAAGACTTCGCGCTCTTGCCCTGCGAATAAATCCAGCAACTTTGCTTTCAATTGCTCAGGCCCAGTCATCACATCTTCATGTAAAAACTGTTCAGAGAAAAAACGGCGAGCCAACTCACTGACAGCCTGCAATTGGGTAAATTTACAGCTCCCCATTCCTTTACATTGTTTTAGTTTTTCGTAGTCTGCTTGTAAAAGCAAATAGACCGAACCAAACTCCTGTATTAAACGCTTCGCAAGTTGCAAGACAGGTTCACCTTGGCTCCCTGTACGCAAAAAAATAGCAAGTAGCTCAGCATCAGATAACGCAGCCGCACCGTATGCAAGTAGCTTTTCTCTTGGTGGTAAGTCTAGATGTTCACTCATCATATTCTTTGTCCCTAAATCCATTTCACCTTTTTTATCTAGCCTAGAAAACATTCACAACCCCTCGCATATGGGTTTGCGTAGCGCTTCGCAAAAATAGTACTGTGACGAAAAATCGAGCGCGCCACCTCTAGCTTCTCTGTGGTAATATGCCACCCATGTTGACCGTATTGGATAAAAATAATGAATCAACTATCACTATTAGGTAAGCAGATAGTTATTGGTATCAGTGGGGGCATTGCCGCTTATAAGATCCCTGAACTCACCCGCCGTTTGCGCGATAAAGGGGCAGTTGTGCGCATTGTCATGACTGACGGTGCAAAAGCCTTTATTACGCCTTTAACCTTACAAGCCGTTTCAGGGCACCCTGTTTCTGATGACCTACTCGACCCAGCCGCAGAGGCCGCAATGGGCCACATTGAGCTCGCTAAGTGGGCGGATATTATTATTCTCGCGCCTGCTACTGCGGATTTAATTGCTCGCCTCAGTGCAGGAATGGCAAATGATTTGCTCACAACGGTTTGTCTTGCTTCCGCAGCACCAGTTGCACTTGTGCCGGCAATGAACCAGCAAATGTACAGAGCAAAAGCAACGCAAGAAAATTTAATCAAATTGCAACAACGCCAATGTATGATTTGGGGGCCAGACGCAGGTAGCCAAGCTTGTGGTGATATTGGCCCAGGTCGCATGATTGACCCACTAGAAATTGTTCGTCTAACCAGTGAGTTTTTTACCCCTAAACTCGACTTACAAGGCATCAAATTAATGATCACTGCGGGCCCAACACGGGAAGCACTCGACCCCGTTCGTTTTATCAGTAACCATAGTTCGGGAAAGATGGGTTTTGCCATTGCTAAGGCTGCTAGCCAACGTGGAGCAGAAGTCACTTTAATTGCGGGTCCTGTAAATATTGGAACACCTGAAGGGGTTAACCGGGTTGATGTCATTAGTGGCTTAGAAATGTATGAACAAGTCCATAAAACGATTTCAACGCAAAATATTTTTATTGGTTGCGCAGCAGTTGCAGATTATCGAGCAAAAAACATTGCTGAAAATAAAATAAAAAAACAAGGTGATGAAGTTTCGATTACACTTATCAAAAACCCAGACATCGTCGCGAGTGTTGGAAATCTAAAACACAATAGGCCATATGTTGTTGGGTTTGCAGCTGAAACCCAAAATGTGGAAGAATATGCACGCCAAAAACGACAACAAAAACAACTCGACCTTATTTGTGCCAATGATGTATCACTAGCAGATAACGGATTTAATAGCGATAACAATGCGTTACATCTTTTTGATGCCAACGGTGATACCCGTTTGCCTCACTGTAATAAAAATGAATTAAGCCACTATTTACTTGACGAGATACTTCAACGTTATGAAAAAAATTGACCTAAAAATCCTTGATAGCCGTATCGGTAATGAATTTCCTCTACCAGCCTATGCCACCACGGGTTCTGCTGGTTTAGATTTACGTGCATGCATTGATGCACCAATTGATTTGGCACCAGGTCAAACAGAGCTTATTCCAACAGGTTTAGCTATTCACATTGCTGATGAAAGTCTTGCTGCTGTCATCTTACCTCGCTCCGGTTTAGGTCATAAACATGGTGTTGTACTTGGTAACTTAGTTGGTCTCATTGATTCGGATTACCAAGGCCAACTCATGGTGTCTGTATGGAACCGCAGTGACAAAGCTTTTACCGTTGAACCTGGTGAACGTATGGCGCAAATGGTATTTGTCCCAGTTGTTCAAGCTGAATTTAATATTGTTAATGACTTTGACGCAACAGAGCGTGGGGCTGGCGGTTTCGGCCACTCTGGCCGTCAATAAATAGAATATCCTGATAACGAATATGCTAGATAGAACCTGAATTAGGTTCTATCTTTATGAATAAAAACAATCAACCGCATATTTTCTTTCAGGAAGCTTGCTCAACATTACTTACATTTTAAATATTGTTTAAATCCATTTTGCTTCGTAAGTCTCTTTACTAAGAGCAAAATTTTGGATAGTTTGTTTTGCTGTTTTAGCAGGGGTCTTATTAGACATGGCAGAAAAAGCGACAACACAAAAACGTAACAGGCGTGATGAGATTTTACAGGCTCTTGCGTTAATGTTAGAAAGTAGTGATGGTAGCCAACGTATCACAACAGCAAAACTTGCTGCTACGGTTGGTGTTTCAGAGGCTGCGCTGTATCGTCATTTTCCGAGTAAAATGAAAATGTTCGATAGCCTCATTGGGTTTATTGAAGACTCGTTGGTTTCGCGCATTAATCTGATATTAAGTGATGAAAAAGATACGATAATTAGAATTAAACTAATACTTGCCCTAATACTGGGTTTTTCCGAGAAAAACCCTGGGCTAACGCGTATAATGACCGGCCATGCTCTGATGTTTGAGCAAGATAGGCTGCAAGATCGTATTAATCAATTATTTGAACGTATAGAATCACAATTACGGCAAGTGCTAAAAGAGAAAAAAATACGTGATGGCCATGGGTTTATTCATGATGAGTCACTACTTGCTTCTCAGCTACTAGCCTTTTGTGAAGGAATGCTCTCTCGTTTTGTGCGTTCTGAGTTTCGTTATCGGCCAACCGTCGAATTTGAATCACGCTGGCCTTTAATTCTAGCTCAGTTACAATAACCGATTATTTATACTACTCACCCCGCCCATCATTGGGCGAGGGCTTTTTTTTATTCAATTCCGTATTGTTCACGGTAAGCCTTCATAGCCGCTAAATGTTCCTGCATACCTTCCTGCTCAGAGAGGTAAGTGATTAAATCGCTCATGGTAATAATTGAGTAAACTTTACAGCCATAGTCACGCTCAACCTCTTGTACTGCTGAAATTTCACCTTTCCCTTTTTCTTGGCGGTCAAGGCATAGCAGAACACCGTTCAACGTAGCTTGTTGTTGTTTAATAATTTCCATTGACTCACGGATTGCCGTTCCTGCAGTAATGACATCATCAACGACTACAACACGCCCTTGCAAAGGACTCCCGACTAACATACCACCCTCGCCATGGTCTTTAGCTTCTTTGCGATTGAAACAATATGGCATATCAATGTCATGGTGCTCAGAAAGCGCTACTGCTGTCGTCGTTGCGATTGGGATCCCTTTATACGCTGGACCAAATATGACATCACACTCGATGGCACTATCTTGTAATGCTTGTGCATAAAAACGACCGACAAGTGCCAGATCACGCCCTGTATTAAATAACCCCGCATTGAAAAAATAAGGGCTTTTACGACCTGATTTCAGCGTAAACTCACCAAATTTAAGTACCTGTTTTTTCATGGCAAGTTCGATAAAATCGCGCTGATAGGCTTTCATTGGTCATTCTCCTCGTTGATGATTATTTATCTATATTCAAGGCTGGCTAATTGATTTATGAACCAGCAGGCATAAAAAAGGCGACTTTTCAGCCGCCTAATTAATGATTAACTTACTTCAGCGCTTCTCGCTGAGCTTCAAAAATGGTATTTAAACCTGTTTTAGCTAACGCCAATAGAGCCAATAGCTCTTCATGACTAAATGGTTCGCCTTCTGCTGTGCCCTGCACTTCAATCATTCGGCCATCATCCATCATGACAACATTCATATCAGTTTCAGCCGCAGAATCTTCAACATATTCAAGGTCACATAGAGCGTCTTGATTGACAATTCCAACAGAGACGGCAGCGACCATTGATTTTAGTGGGCTTTTTGCAATTTTACCTTGCTCAACCATGTTATTCAGTGCGTCAACTAGCGCTACGCATGCACCAGAAATCGCTGCTGTACGCGTGCCGCCATCCGCTTGGATAACATCACAGTCTAAAGTAATTGTGTACTCACCTAATTTTTTAAGATCAACCGCGGCACGCAAAGAACGTGCGATTAACCGTTGGATTTCCATCGTACGACCCGTCTGTTTGCCTCGCGCAGCTTCACGTTGATTACGTGAGTTTGTTGCGCGCGGTAACATGCCGTATTCCGCGGTAACCCAACCTTGCCCCTGCCCTTTTAAAAAGCGAGGAACGCCTTCTTCAACAGTTGCATTACATAACACCTTCGTGTCGCCAAACTCAATAAGAACAGAGCCTTCTGCATGCTTAGTATAGTTGCGCGTGATGGTAATCGGGCGCATTTGGTCTGCTTGTCTATCTGCTGGGCGCATGGTGTTATCTCCATTATCAACTCAAATTGGGACGCATTATACGTTGTTCAAGCGATAATGCCTATCCTGTCATCCTGCATAGCGTTATAATCCCCTAAATTTTTACGATAATGGGAACGAATTATGATCCGTAGTATGACCGCTTTTGCCCGTCGGGATATCAAGGGTGAATGGGGGAATGCGGCCTGGGAGCTGCGTTCCGTAAACCAACGTTATTTAGAAACGTATATTCGCTTACCTGAGCAATTTAGAAGCCTTGAGCCCGTCATTCGTGAGCGCCTGCGTTCTCGCTTAACACGTGGAAAGGTGGAGTGTAGTCTACGCTTTGAGTTAGACGGTGCAAATCGTGGTGAATTAATCCTAAATGAGCAATTAGCACGCCAGTTAATCAGTGCAGCGAATTGGGTTAAAAATTACAGCCATGAAGGT
Organism: Providencia sp. PROV205; assembly: GCF_028479505.1. Taxonomy (NCBI): domain Bacteria; kingdom Pseudomonadati; phylum Pseudomonadota; class Gammaproteobacteria; order Enterobacterales; family Morganellaceae; genus Providencia; species Providencia sp. PROV205. Next base: position 54,747 of record NZ_JAMPNU010000019.1, read on the forward strand.
GAAATCAACCCATTAGAAATTTTGCGTTGGCCTGGAGTGATGTCAGCTGGCGAACAAGATTTAGATGTCATCAGCGAACAATTAATGGCGGGTTTAGATGAAGCGATTGATGCTTTCATTCAAAGCCGTGAAGCTGAGGGTGCTTCATTGCATGCGCTCATCGAACAGCGCCTTGATGGCGTCTTAGTTGAAGTCGCCAAAGTACGTCAACACATGCCAGAAATTCTACAATGGCAACGTGAACGCTTACAAAACAAGTTAGAAGAGGCTGAAATCCAAGTGGATAACAACCGCTTAGAGCAAGAGCTTATTTTATTAGCGCAACGTGTTGATGTTGCAGAAGAATTAGATCGCTTAGAAGCACACGTTAAAGAAACACGTAATATCTTGAAGAAAAAAGAGGCAACTGGCCGCCGTCTTGACTTTATGATGCAAGAATTTAACCGTGAAGCAAATACATTAGCGTCAAAATCAATTAATAGCGAAGTCACAACTTCAGCAGTTGAACTCAAAGTATTAATCGAACAAATGAGAGAACAAATTCAGAACATCGAATAATCACTCTGTAACGGTTTTAATCTATAAAGAAGCCAACCGATGAAGTAATCTTATTGATCGTTTGGCTTTTCTCTTTGAAAAGATCTTCAAACTAACTCGAAATAGGTACCAATTTTCATGAACTTTGGGCTTATATTCCACAATAACCCTTCGAAGATATTAAAATTTTTTTATCCAAGCAGTATTAGGAGAAAAATGAACTACTGCCACAGTATTAATTATACTTTTCCAAATAATGAATAATATCGATTAAATCAACCCCTACAAAAATCACATAAAAACTTGATTTTTAATCGTAAATTTAATTTCCTCCCTGTTTTTTCCAAAAATAAGATCTCGCTCATAAATCAATCAAATGTTTTGAGTTCAATCACAGATAACAAAACAGATCTTTGACACCACAATAACTGCTTATTAACATCCATCTTGTATACAAGTTGAATTCAATATAAATACAATAAGGTTGATTACCTCGACAAACCAATAAAAAGGTAACTCTATGTCACATAATGATTCTGTTGTAACACCAGCAACAAAAGACTCACCAGGGCGTTTACGTTGGGGATTAGCAGCAATATTTTTTATTATCGGTTTGATTGCATATATGGACCGCGCAAATATTTCCATTGTTGCCGAACATATGATGACCGATTTAGGAATGAGCAAAGTTCAATTTGGCTTTTTGGGTGCGCTATTTTCACTTGGCTATGCGCTTGCCCAAATTCCAAGCGGCATACTTGCAGAACGGTTTGGTAGCAGGCTTATCGCAACTATTAGCCTTTACATTTGGTCCGCATTCACAATATTAACGGTCGTTGCCCCTACCTATATTTGGTTATGCATCGTACGCTTCCTATTTGGTGTTGGAGAAGCGCCGCTCTACCCTGCAAATGCCGTCTTTAATACATGGTGGTTTCGCCAAAATGAAAAGGCACGGGCAGCTAGTTTCTTACTTGCTGGTTCCTATTTTGGGCCTGTGATTGCCCCTACCCTTACCGTATTTATTATGATTTCATTCGGGTGGCATGCCGTTTTCTATATCTTCGGTGTGATTGGTATTCTTATCGGTATGGTTTGGTATTTCTTTGCCAGAAATAAACCTGAACAACATCCTAAAATTTCTCAAAGTGAAATTGCGTTTATCCAAGGAGGCCGAACAATTAGTGAGCAAGGCGGTGCTGATGTTAAAGCCCCTTGGCGAAAATTTATGAAAGAACGTCCGTTCTGGGCGGTTGGTTTCCAATACTTTTTTGTCGCCTATATGACCACCTTATTTATGATTTGGCTCCCCACCTACTTACAAGAGGCTCGTGGCTTCTCATTAACCGAAATGGGTATTGCTGCCAGCTTTCCTTGGTTAGCAATTTGTATCGCAGTACTCACTGCAGGTTCAATTTCTGATTGGTTACTCAACAAAGGATACTCACAGTTAGTCGCGAGGGGATATATCGCCATTACCGGTTTTATTCTATTTATCGTGGGTATTTGCGGTGCGGCTCAAACTGAAAGTGCCATTGCAAGTGTTGCATGGCTCACCCTCGCACTCGGTTCTCTAGGATTGCCAGTTGTGACCTCTTGGGCAATCGCTGCGGATAAGGGCCGCCAATATGCAGGCTCTGTCAGTGGATGGATGAATTTATGGGGCAATCTCGGTGGTGTTATTTCCCCCATTCTATGTGGCTGGCTTGCACAGCATTTTGGTTGGACCGTCGCTTTACTTTTCAATGTGATACCTATCAGTTTAGCGATTATTTGCTGGTTTTTTATTCAGCCAGATAAACCTTTAGCAGCTGCTGTTAACCCTGACTAATTTTCACCCAAAGCACATTATATTCAATAAATAAAGGTGTCCCTATGTTTACATTAAATCCTCGTGTTGCCTGTTTTAGCCCTGAAATTATCGAAAGTTGCCGTGATGTTTGCCCGTCAACTATCGGACATATGACTGACTTCGGTTTTCTCAAAACATTACGCCCACAAATTGAACAATGCCAATTTATTGGTAATGCTGTAACAGTACGTATTCCACATATGGACTCATCTGCTGTACATAAGGTGTTCGACATCGTGCAAGAAGGCGACGTTGTCTGTATCGATATGTCAGGGGATTATGATCGCGCTTGTTGGGGCGAGATGGTTTCTTATATGGCACGGGCAAAGAAAATTGCCGGCGCGGTTATTGATGGTTGTGTCACCGATATCAAAGCATTACGTGAGATTGGCGTTCCTATTTATGCACGTAAAGTGAGTCCGTTAACAACGCGAATTTTAGGTATTGAAGGCGCAATTAATGTGCCGATTAGTATAGACGGCGTAACGATCCATCCTGGTAATTTAATCATTGCAGATGGCGATGGCATTTTAGTCGCTGATGAAGTGACTCTGCAAGAGTATCGCCAACGAGCCCTTAATGCTCAACATGCTGAAATTGATGTTAAAAAGCGCATTGATGCTGGTGAAACATTAGCGGCAATTTCAGGTGCTGCGAAATTTTTTGAATAAGGAGACTCTATGAAGATTGCAATTGCTCAGCTAGCCAGTAGTCCAGATAAAGCTCAAAATTTAAAAAAAGCATGCGAAGCTATACAAAAAGCCGCTCAAGGTGGTGCCGACCTCGTTCTATTGCCGGAAATGTTTATGGCTTTTGTTCCAGCAGATAGTGGTATTAGCTATGCTGATGTCGCAGAAGCTGTTGATGGCCCTTTTGTCTCTCAGTTGGCAAAAACTGCTCAACAATGCGGTATTTATGTGACTTGTGGAATTTATGAAAGTGCCCCGAATGAGCCGAAAAGAGCATTCAACACGACAATTATGTTGAACCGCCAAGGTGAGCTTATCTATCACTACCAAAAAACCCACCTATACGATGCCTTTTCATATCAGGAATCCCTTAATATCATTCAAAGTAATAATGAATTAAAACCTGTGGAAACTGAATTTGGCAAAATTGGCGTTTTAGTCTGTTATGAACTGCGTTTCCCTGAAGTTGCTCGAAAACTAACCTTAGCTGGCGCTGACCTTATACTCGTTCCCACAGCATGGGTAAGCGGGCCACTAAAAGAAGAGCATTACCAAACATTAGTTAAAGCACGCGCTTTGGAGAACACGATCCCTGTTTGCGCATGCGACCAAACGGGTAATATTTTTATTGGTCGCAGCCTTGTTTGTGATGCACTTGGCGTAACTATCGCATCTGCTGGCTACGATGAGACACTATTTTTTGCTGAAATATCAACACAGCATACCGCAGAGACACGAGAAAAATTACCTTGTATGCAAAACCGACGTCCTGAGTTGTATTAGTCTAGAAACTGGCAAGGATGCCGGTTTATTCAACAAGTTAAGTTCAATTACCCACCAAAATTTAACAGCATCCTAAATAATATAAAACTAGTGTATTACTTGTATACCAATCTATTCCTTTCTATACTCACTAAAATTTCTATTGTTAACACAAGATCCTGATGAAAGATAAACCACTAAGCCAACAAGCCTATACTGCAATTAAACATAAAATTCTCAGAAAGCAATTTGGAGAGGAAAGTTATACCTCTGAAAATAGCTTAGTTGAGGAACTCGGTATGAGTCGTACTCCAATTCGCGAAGCCTTATATCAATTACAGAATGAAGGCTTAGTCAAAATTATCCCTCGTAAAGGTGTTTTTATTCAGAAACTATCGTTAAAAGAGACCAGAGATAATTATGATTTACGCTTAGCAATTGAGTCCCATGCAATTAAATTAGTTCGTGAATATTTAACTGATGAACATTTTTCTATCTTAAAGGCTATTATTGAACGGCAAGATGAATTATTGAAAGGAAATGACTATCAAGGTTGGATAAAAGAAGATGAACGATTCCACCGTTTCTTCTTGGAATTACTGGATAACTCGGTTTTCTTAGATTTAGCGGATAATATTCGCCAGCGAGTCTATTTTCAGCCTGACCCTATTTATCGCAATGAATATTATTATGAGTCTACACGCCAACATCAGCAATTAATTGAACAACTCAAAGCAAAAGAATTTACCCTTGCGGAAGAAACGCTAACTGAGCATATTTTGCGCGGAAAACGTAATTATGTTTAGCGTTAAAACCCAAAAAAAGAGAAAACCAAATTGATGGTTTTCCCTTAAATTGAATGTTATTTCTAACGACTTATCTTAGCTAGATTTGGCTTCTTTCAATGCTGCGTCTTTATCGTGGTGATAATGGAACGTAAATTGGAAAATTATTGCTAAGACTACGGTATAAGAAGCAAAAACTAACCAAATCATTTGCCAATCTTTAATACCATCCACCGTATAATAGTCGACAACCAACCCACTAAGTATCGCACCGAAATAGGCACCAACACCGTTAACCATCGTCATAAATAAGCCCTGGGCACTCGCGCGCATACGCGTATCCACTTCTCTTTCAATAAAGATGGAACCTGAAATATTAAAGAAATCAAATGCGCAGCCATAAACAATCATCGACATGATCAAGAACATCAGCCCGATGGCAGACGGGTCACCAAATGCAAAGAAGCCAAATCGTAGTGTCCATGCGAACATGCTTAATAACATGACAGTTTTAATGCCATAGCGTTTCAAGAAAAATGGAATTGCTAAAATAAAACACACTTCTGCCATCTGAGAAATCGATAACAGTATCGATGGATACTGAACCACCAAGCTATCTTGGTATAACGGGTTCAGACCGAAGTCATGCAAGAATGGGTTACCAAACGTATTAGTAATTTGTAAGACTGCGCCAAGTAACATAGCGAATAAGAAAAACACTGCCATAATGGGCTTTTTGAATAACACTAAAGCGTCTAAACCGAGCTTACTGATCCAACTACTTGAAATCGCTTTTTTATTCACATCAATTTTTGGCAAAGTTAATGAATAAAGCGCTAAAAGTAATGAGCTACCACCTGCAATATAAAGTTGCATACTACTTAGCTCAAATTTCAATAAGCTAATACTCCACATTGCAACAATAAAGCCAACCGTACCAAATACCCGGATAGGTGGGAAGTTACTCACTGAGTCGAGCTGATATTGGCTTAATGATGAGTAGCTGATGCTATTTGAAAGTGCAATCGTTGGCATAAAGGCCATTGCATTAATTAACATCACCCAGAACATAACGGTTGAACTCGTGACTGTTGCGGCATAAAACAATGCAGCAGCCCCAATTAAATGGCAAATCATATATAAACGATTTGCTGGAATATATTTATCTGCAATGATTCCGATAAGCCCGGGCATTAGAATGGCAGCAATACCCTTTGAGCTATACACCATACCGACTTCTGCACCTGAAAAACTCAATGTTTTCATCATGTAGGAACCGAGTGTGACTAACCAACTTCCCCAAACAAAATATTGCAGGAAAAGCATGATTTTCAAGCGGGATTTAATGTTCATACAAAGCTCCGTTTGGAGTTATATTTATTTGTTTTTATTTTCAACTCAGCAATGGCAACACCCATGAGGATGACAGCAACACCAACAAACTGAATTAATTCAAGGGGTAACTGCAATACTGTCACGGATAATAAAATCGTGACGGGCAGCTGCATTGAGCTAACAATGGTCGCTAAGCTGGTACCGATCAGCGGGGTTCCTTTAGCAAACATCCACATGCCAAAGAAAGAACCAAAGAAAGCCAGAGGTAATCCATATGAGAAAAATAGAGATTGAAACGTTGATGCACTCAGTAAGAATGTTGGCGGAACGACAATTGATGTCAAAATTGCGCCTCCTGTTACCATGATTGCAGAACGCATCATAGGATCTGTTTTAACCGCTAATGCACCACTGACATAAACACGAATAGCATTTGATAACGCTGCACATAATCCTAATAACACACCAAGCCAGTGAAATACGATCCCAGAACTATTTAACAAACCTGTCGCTAATACTGTTCCGATTAATATCACCACAACAGATACCATGGTCATCACGGGAGGTATTTGGCGACTAATAAATGCGTTAATTGCAACCCCCATCCATGTAAATTGCAAAAATAAGACAACACCAAGTGCCGGAGACAAATACTGCAATGATGCATAATACAAAAGCCCGGTTAACCCTGTTGTCGTCCCAGTGAGTAACATTAATAGGCCTTGCCTGCGTGTTGGCCATACTAGGCGCGCTTTTTTTACCAATGCACCCGTAACAACAAAAAACCACAGTAAAATCGCACCTAATACTGTCTGGCTACCGATGACATCATTCAAGGAATACCCTGCACGATAAGCCAACACCACAAGCGTTGAAAGAATGCCATAACTACAAGCGCCTAAAGAAACTAAAATCAGACCTTTAAATTTCATCTCAATATTCACCTTACTTTAGCGTTATGGACATCTTTATATTATTTTGAGAAAAAGAACTTATAAAACTAGAAACGAGCAATCACGCCAGTCACTAGTTTCAAGAAAGTCGCTTTAACTTTTTCTGCTGTTTCAATAACTTCGTCATGGCTAAGTGGCTGCTCTAAAATACCGCAAGCCATATTGGTTAAACAGGAAATACCGACAGTTTTAATTTGTGAATGGTGGGCAACTAGCGCTTCTGGCACAGTAGACATACCGACAGCGTCTGCGCCTAAGGTTCTGATCATACGAATTTCAGCAGGGGTTTCATACGTTGGGCCAGTCCACCATGCATAAACACCTTCACGAACAGAGACACCTTGTTCAGCCGCTACATCTTTGATTGTTTGGCGTAATTCTTTATTATACACCTCACTAACATCTAAGAAACGAACACCTAATTCAGGGTTGTTTGGCCCCATCAATGGATTATTTGCCGTTAAATTAATATGATCGGTAATAATCATCAGGTCACCCGGGTTGAAGTCAGTATTTACTGCACCGCAGGCGTTGGTGATAATCAATTTTTCGACACCCAATGCTTTCATCAAACGCACAGGGAAAGTGACTTGGTCAAGGGAAAAGCCTTCGTAGTAGTGAAAACGGCCTTTCATGGCAACCACATTTTTACCTGCGATAGTGCCGATCACCAATTCATTGGCATGCCCTACGGCTTCAGATTTGGCAAAATGTGGAATTTCACTATAAGGAATATGGACGGCATTTTCTAATGTATCCGCGAACGGGCCTAGTCCTGAGCCTAAAATAATACCCACTGTTGGTTTAATACCTGTGCGAGACTGAATAAAGCTCAAGCTTTCTAGAATATCTTTTGTATGATGCATGGTTGTCTCCAAATTGACATCGGCTAAAAATTGTTAAAATCGATCATAAAGCAATTTAAAAACAGAACAGCGATCTTAATCTCATTTTAAGAAAAAGATTTTAGCTATGATGTGTCACAAGAAGCAGAATCTTATGCGTATATTTGCTAATCTTTAGCGCAAGAATCGGAATGAAAAGGAGTGAGGCGCTTGTTACATACACTATTAAATGAATTTCGCACCTCAAAAAATTCAAAAACACAAAAACTAAAAACTCTTTACCGGTTAATTTTAAACCACGGCCCCATTAGGGCAGAAATGCTGACATCACTTGCCAGCATGAAACCTGCAACTTGCGCTCGGTTACTTGATGAACTGGGAAAAAACCACTTAATTTCGACCTCTGAACTCGGGGAGTCGACAGGAGGTCGTAAACCTATCCTCTACAGCATTAATGCTGCGGATGGTTACCTGATTGGCATTGAAATGAGTGATATATACTCAACGATTGTTTTACAAAACCTAAAGTTAGATATTTTAGGGATAGTAAAAGTGAAATATGAGCACCTAGAAACCGCAGAAAACATGGTGGACCATCTGCTTAATAAATTAGACGTTTTATTAGCTGAACATGGACTTAACGTAAAAAGTTTGTTGGGTATAGGAATCGCCATCGACCATATTTTAGAACGTGATAAACTGCCATATCATCAATATCACTCACGAATAAAAGAACTTCACGACTATATTTCCAATAAAGTCCCTTGTTTTGTATTACTCGGGAGCGGGATTAGTTTTGCCGCTTTTGCTGAGTATCGTTTACGCTATACTTCTGATAGCCAACGGTTTTTATTCACAACCTGTGATACTGATATTCGCAGTTGTACCATCATCAACAACCAATACGCTCCGGCTCCCATTAGTACTGCTCAAGCCTTTGGCCATACGACAATTGATATAAATGGCCAACGCTGCGAATGTGGGTCATTTGGCTGTTTAAAGCAATATAGTTCACTGTCTGCGATTAAGTCACGCGTGATCCAGCAACTTAGATTGGGTAAGAGCTCAATAATCAATGAATTAGTTAATAATGAGTCTGAAATTAGTTACCATACTATTTTCCAAGCACTTACATTGAACGATGCCTTGTGTCTCGAAGCACTTGGCGAAGCGGCCTATTATTATGGTATCGCTATCGCGAATGCTATCTTAACTACCCAAGCAGATGTGGTGGTATGCGGTGGAACTCTAACCCCTAAAAATCACTTTTTTGAGATGACCAAAAAGTCTATTGAGGAAAAACTCTCTATTTTTCCTCATATTAAGACACGTATTTATCCCGCCAATGATTCATACGAAATTGTTGCTCAAGGAGCCGGTGGAATGGTCATGGAGAAATACCTCGCAGATTAAGCCATTCTTTCATTAAAGCGGATAGAGTGTAGAATAAATCAACGAATCTATACTCTATCACTATCAATGAGGGGATCATGTTAGAATTTGAACACATCAGCAACACGACGAAATCACTGGTACTACAGCAACTTGCATCTCAATCCCCTCTGGTTCATTGCATGACAAACGACGTTGTTCAGACCTTCACTGCCAATGTCCTGTTAGCACTCGGCTGCTCCCCAGCCATGGTCATTGAACCTGAAGAAGCGGAGCAGTTTGCCGCTATCGCCCATGGCTTACTAATTAATGTCGGCACATTAACCACTGAGCGCCGATATGCGATGAAATGTGCGGTTAACAGTGCGGAGCAGGCGAAAAAACCTTGGGTACTTGACCCTGTTGCCGCAGGTGCACTCAGCTTTCGCACCCATTTTTGCCATGAATTGCTGGCTCTCAAGCCTGCTGCTATTCGCGGTAATGCCTCTGAAATTATGGCATTGGCAGGAAGCAGTGCTGGCGGCAGAGGCGTTGATTCCCTTAACTCCACTGATGACGCCCTTCCCGCAGCACAATTATTAGCGAGACAAGCTAAGACAATTGTTGCGATAAGCGGGGAAGTGGATTACATCACTGATGGAACACGCACCTTCGCGGTTACTGGCGGCCATATTTTAATGACTCGAGTGGTCGGTACGGGATGCGCTCTTTCCGCGGTGGTTGCTGCATGTTGCACTCTACCGGGTGATAGGCTGCAGAATGTTGCCGCGGCTTGCGCTATCATGAAACAAGCCGGAGAAGCCGCAACCCAGCGTTGCCATGGGACGGGCAGTTTTATCCCTGAATTTTTAGATGCGCTTTATCAATAGTTTTGTTGTGATCGATAGCTTTTGCTGTTTCGATAACTTTATTGTAATGAAAACTTGGCATAACACACTAGAGCCGAGTTTTCTTCCCTCTTACTTTTCTTGACCAATGACGGAAGTTATCTCTGAAACGAATAAATCGATAAGCAAAATTTTTACTATCGGGTTCGATATCGTAAAAACGCTGTAATGCAATTAAATCATTCGCTTTGCAAATAGCAAAATTACCATAGTCTGATAAATCAATAACCTTAAGCCCTTCATTGGTTATAACAAAATTCCCTGCATGGATATCATTAGAAGATAAACCATATCTATGTAATTGGTTTATAATGGCTTTCATCTCTGTATAGTAAGGCTTGATATCATCAATTTCAGATAAAACAGTTCCTTCTACATACTCAGCAATAATCCATGTTTCTACTGACTCACGACCGACCATTTTTTCAGCAACGAAATAGATGTCATTGGTTACCACACAGCCTTTGTTTTGAGCAGAGACTAACCGCATTAATAACTGTGAATAAAAAGGGCCTGAAATAATACGCATCAACCGTTTTTCAAAACGCTTATCACGTTCTTTCTCACATTTAATAATAAAATTTTGCCCATTAACTTGAATGCGAGCAACGCTTCTATCGATATTTCCGCTACTTAAATTCTTACCCGTGATCTTCCCATCAATATAATCATTAACAATTTGCCAAAAATCTATCTCACCTTCTTTTTGAAAGGTGATAAAACCGTCTCTTTGTTTTTTTATGATTTTCTGCATAACAAAATAGCCAATTTTTAATCAATTGACGGATGCTAGCAAATGGCAAACAACATTTCTTAGCGATTGTTGCAGAGTAGCGTTTAAAAATAGGTAACTTGTGCACTATGGCACAAAATAGATAAGGTTATTAGGTCTTAATATACAGAGGTAGGTTAGCACGATGCCAACCTACCCCATAAACGTGTTTTAATCGTTACCAAATAAATCGCGAGTATAGACTTTATCGGCTACATCTTCGATCTCAGGTACCATTCTATTTGCTAAGATGATATCGCATTGAGCTTTAAATTCCGCTAAGTCATTGACTACTTTAGAACGGAAAAATTCGGTTTCTTTCATTACGGGTTCATAAACGACAACTTCAATTCCCTTAGCTTTAATACGTTTCATGATGCCTTGCACTGCTGAAGCGCGGAAGTTGTCTGACCCTGCTTTCATCACTAGGCGATAAACACCGACTTTACGCGGTGCTTTAGCAATAATTGCATCGGAAATAAAGTCTTTGCGGGTACGGTTCGATTCCACAATGGCGTTAATCAAGTTATTCGGCACATCATCGTAGTTTGCCAGCAACTGTTTGGTATCTTTCGGTAAACAATAACCACCGTAACCGAATGAGGGGTTGTTATAATGGCTGCCAATACGTGGGTCTAAAGAGACCCCTTCAATAATTTGGCGTGCATTTAAACCGCGGCTTTCTGCATAGGTGTCGAGCTCATTAAAGTACGCCACACGCATCGCTAAGTAAGTGTTGGCAAACAGTTTTATCGCTTCGGCTTCGGTGCCATCGGTAAATAACACGGGAACGTCTTTTTTAATCGCACCTTCCAGCAGCAAATCTGCAAAAATTTTCGCGCGCTCTGAACGCTCTCCCACCACAATACGGGAAGGATGTAAGTTATCCCACAAGGCACGGCCTTCACGTAAAAACTCAGGAGAGAAAATCACGTTGGTATAGCCAAATTCTTCACGTAACCGTGCGGTAAAGCCCACAGGGATAGTGGATTTCACGATAATCGTCGCTTCAGGGTTGATTGTATTCACATCATGAATAACGGACTCAACCGATTGAGTATTAAAGTAATTGGTTTTTGGGTCATAGTCGGTTGGTGTCGCCACAATCACATATTGAGCCCCTGTATAGGCCTCAGTTTTATCTTCTGTTGCGCGAAAATTGAGGGTCTTTTCCGTTAAAAACTGCTCAATTTCTGCATCAACAATGGGTGATTGATGGTTATTTAACATCGCCACTTTTTCAGGGATGATGTCCACCGCAACCACTTCGTGGTGTTGTGACAGCAACATGGCGTTAGATAGGCCAACGTAGCCGGTTCCTGCGATTGCTATTTTCAAACTTGCCTCTCAAATCCTGCTAAAGATGTTACAGCTTATTGATATTATTGATGATAATAAGAACGGTACCAATCAACAAATGCCTGAACACCCTGTTCAATAGAAACTTGTGGGCGATAACCCGTCACATTAAACAAGTCTTCCGTATCTGCCCAAGTGGTGTACACATCACCCGCTTGCATAGGTAAAAAGTTTTTAATCGCTTCTTTACCCAGTGCCTTTTCTAATGCAGAAATAAATTCAATCAACTTAACGGGCTGCCCATTACCGATATTATAGATTCGATATGGCGCGCTGCTTTCTGCCGGTGATGCCGAATGATTATTCGGGTTTGCTTGTGGAATTATATCTGAAATACGGATCACACCTTCGACAATATCATCAACAAAAGTGAAATCACGACTGAGATTGCCGTTATTATAGACATCAATAGGCTCGCCCGCCAAAATAGCTTTGGTGAATTTAAATAGAGCCATATCTGGGCGGCCCCAAGGGCCATACACTGTAAAAAAGCGCAGTCCTGTGGTCGGTAGCTGGTATAAATGTGAATAGGAGTGCGCCATTAATTCATTGGCTTTCTTTGTCGCCGCATAGAGGGAAATCGGGTGATCGGTTGCCATGTCAGTGGTAAATGGCGTCTTATCGGTTACGCCGTACACCGAACTTGAAGAGGCGTAGACCAAATGTTTTACTTTTGCTTGGCGACAGCCTTCTAGAATAGCGAGGTGCCCAGTTAAATTACTATCTGCATAAGCAAATGGGTTTTCCAATGAGTAACGGACTCCCGCTTGTGCCGCTAGGTGAATGACTCGGTCAAATTGCTCTTGGGTACATAATACCCGAACAGTTTCACGATCAGTAAGGTCAAGATGAATAAAGCGAAATAAAGGAAACTGTTCCAGTAAATGTAAGCGGGATTGCTTAAGCCCCTGATCATAATACGCATTTAAGTTATCGATTCCGACAACCTCATGCCCATTCTCTAATAAACGTTGGCAAAGCTTAAAACCAATAAAACCTGCACTTCCCGTGACCAAATATTTCATATTCATTGTCTTCTAGCGTTAAACTATTCTAAAGCTCTAAATGAGCACCTAATTTCACAGAAAAATTAACTAAAATTAAGACAAAAAAAACAACGAATGGTTTTATTATTAAAACTAGAAAGCGTAAAAAAATAATAGTTTTTAAGAAAATATTAAGATTTAAGGTAGGGAATAGCAAAAAAGAGGGGATCAGCCGTAAATATCATAAATATCTACGGCTGATAATAACATTTTACTGAATATCACCTTTATTCGCATTGGCTGCGTCTAAAGTTCCATAAACATAGTTGCGGTAGCTATCAAGTAGCTTTTGATCTTCACAATCATTCAACTTGCCGTCACATAAGTGACGCATTTTGATGTTGGCCTCATAAAATGGGGAGATTTTTAGATTTGCCCTTTCTAATAAAATTCCGCCTAAGAAGGAAATATCCGTTAACTGGCCCGTTTTTATCGCAGCCCCTGATTTCAAATTATCTCGCAAAGTAAATTGTGTTAGATAAGCAGGTGATGAAAATGAAGAATTATACTGATTTAAACTAATGCCTGGCTGATGGTCACCAAAGTATAAAAACATCAACGGGCGCTCACGTTTTTCAATAAATTCAGCAAAATCACGTATTGATGTATCTGAGGTTACGATTTTGTCCATATAATGGCTAAATTCGCCTGCAGCATCGGGGTTTTTAATTTTGTCTTTTATGCCATAGTCATCACTGTGACTCTCTTTGTAAGGGCCATGCTCATACATTGTAAGAGAGAAAATAAATACGGGTTTATCTGTTTCTTTAGATAAGATTTCTTTCACGTATTTCAGCATGTCATCGGTGCTGATCGTCCATAAGTTATCTTGTAGTTTACCTGGATAGCCGAGTTCTTGTGGTTGAATAATTCTATCAACCCCAAGCGTTTCATAAGCATGGCCTGAGTGGTAAGCACCTTTATTAAAGGGGGTAAGTACCACTGTATAATAGCCATTAGCCTTCATTTCTTTGAATAGGCTATTTTTAAGGTGGTCAACGATAAAATAAAATACACCGCTTTTTTGCGCACCGAAATCATCGCTATTTAAGCCAGTTAGCGCTGAGAATTCAGATAACCAAGTCCCACCGCCAAAAGTTTGCACCCGCATCTGACTATGCGCACTCACGCCACTATCTTGCTGGAACATGAATAAATCAGGAAGCTTGGTTCCTTCAGGTAAATCATAAATATGTGGGTCAACGGTAGATTCTTGCAATAATAAAACAATGTCTGGTTTTTCTGATACCGCATTATTTTCTAAGGAAACTGCCGCTGCTTTTTCCACAAAATAATCGGCTGAACCTGCAAATTCAGGGGATTGGTAACTCGCATTCTGTGCCGACATAATAATATTGGTCACTGTCCCACGGCCTTTTGGCAACGTCTGAGACCATCTGTCATAATAATGTGAGCTTGTTAAGTTAATACCGAAGTAACCTGCAACAATAAGAACAACACCAATGACGCGAGTAATTTTTGATTGACTCGGTTTGAGCAACCGCCAGCTAATAACCCCATTAATGACTAATAATATAAGCAACCCAACCAAGGCGACACCCGCTAACCAATAGTGGCCTAAAGTCCCCATATTGGAAGTGTCCGTCATGATGTTGATATCACTAAAGAAGAGTTGTTCTTTGTAATAATGAACTTTTAACTGATTCAGGAATTTTATGGTGATAAATAATGTACTGGTGATCACCGCAGAAAATAACCAGCGAGCTGTTAACACCATTAAAATACCGAATAAAACGGCATATACACTGACCGATATGAGTGCAGGATACATTACGCTGCCTTTTTCAAAAACTAAGAAAAGGGAGCCAATAAAGATCAATGCCAGATAAAAGCCTGCAAATAACGTTTTCTTCATCAGTTTTACCACAAGTTTAATATTGGAGGTTGCTATGAGGCACTACTATAACGGATCCAAACACTCAATTTATTCAACGAAAATACCTTTGTCTCGTAAATGGTGCCCATCGCCTTTACGACGAGTAAAACCGCTTTTATCAAAAAACTCAAGAATTTGAATGGCGAGTTTCCGGCCAATCCCTAGTTCGTTACGAAAATCAGCGGCAAAAATGACCTCATTTTCTAAGCAATAACGATGAATCAGTGAAGCAAAATAGTTAATTTGCTCATGGCTATAATAGCGGTCACGAACTATCGCTGTAATTAATCCCATTTGCGCCGCCTTTTTTAGAACTCGACGTATCGTATCTTCTTCATGGCCACTTTCTAATGCTAAATCACGAACCCACCACGCCTCATTACGTGAAAATAATGGGTGTATTTGCTGCCAAATTAGCTGCTGTTGCGCATCAAATACCAGCCCATGTTGAGGCATATGTAACCAACCTCGAGTTTGCTTAATAACGTTTTCATCAATTAGGTCATTAATGAATTTAAATGTTAACGCCTCACTCATTGAAGGCAAAGCCATACGTTTCAAACGTGCTTTGCCCACACCGATTTGGTCACTGTGTATTTCATTAAATTGTTCAAGTGCTTGAACGATACGGTCTTTCGCTATTTGCGCTTTAAATGTGGATAAAACATAGTTGCCCACACGCGCCACATCCATTTGTGCCAATAAATTATCTAATGCATCATGGGTGAGTTGCCGAGCCCAACTGTAATCCCGTAAATTAAGTTCACCTTGGGGAAGCTGTAACTTAAAGTGAGCCAGTTCGTCTTGTTCTCGGCAAAGCCTAGATAACCAATCCAAAAACTCTGGGAGCCTTTTACCTCGGCGTGGGGAAACCAAACGTATCACGCGAGCCCCACCTAACGTTTGCCGAGCACTAATATCACGGATGATTAACCGGTCATTCTCTACTAACCATAATGGGGTATCTAAAATTAACTCAGCAAGCACGGGGGTTTCCCCTTGCTCCACTAATAATGACACTCGCCCAGTGATATGACTTGCACCATGATAGAGATGCACAGGCTGCCAGTGCTTAATTAATGTATCGCATTCCAATTCGACAATAACCCGTGTTGCAATAAACGCAGGTTGCTCTGCAAGTAACCAATCGCCTCGGGTAATATTTTCTTTATCAATGTCGCCCGCCAAGTTTAAGGCTACGCGATCACCTGCAACAGCAAATTCAGATATTTGGTTTTGCCGATGAATACCTCTGACACGAACTTGCTTATCCGCTCCAGTCACCCAAAGTGACTCGCCAACCTGAATTTTTCCCGCTAACGCGGTGCCAGTCACCACAACCCCTGCGCCTTTTACCAAAAACACGCGGTCAATGGCTAAACGAAAACGACGTTGGATATTGGGATGTGAACCACTTTGCTGATGAAGCTGTTGTAGGTATAACCGCAGCGCATCAATACCACGGCCATCTTCGATAGAAGTAATAAATAATTTTGCGTCAGGCCAACCTTGCTGAGACAGCTCTGAGGTGACTTGCTCAATCACTTGTTCAATTCGCAGATGATCGACTCTGTCCGCCTTCGTCAATATGACACTGACATTTTCACAACCCGCTAGCCTTAAAATAGAAAGGTGTTCAAGGGTTTGCGCCATTACTCCATCATCACAGGCAACAACCAAAAGTGCATG
Source organism: Providencia sp. PROV205 (assembly GCF_028479505.1). Classification (NCBI taxonomy): domain Bacteria; kingdom Pseudomonadati; phylum Pseudomonadota; class Gammaproteobacteria; order Enterobacterales; family Morganellaceae; genus Providencia; species Providencia sp. PROV205. The sequence continues at coordinate 71,547 of NZ_JAMPNU010000019.1, forward strand.
GTTTATGCCACCAATCCCAGCCAACATATTGGCTAAAAACTTTTCGTGTCCTGGAACGTCGATAAAACCAATAGAGCTTCCATCTGGCTGTGGCCAGTAGGCATACCCTAGGTCAATGGTCATACCGCGCTTTTTTTCCTCAGGAAGGTGCGCGGTATTTACGCCAGTAATGGCTTGAATTAAAGAAGTTTTACCATGGTCAACATGGCCAGCTGTCGCAAAAATCATGAAAGTAAGGCCTGTAATAATGCGTGTTCATCATCAAGACAGCGCAGGTCAAGCCACAATTTACCTTCTTTCATACGCCCAATCACAGGTTGAGGTAACTGGCGCCACTGCGTAGCGAGTTGCTCTAATGTGCTACCTTTTCCATTTAGCGGTGTAAATGTTACCGCAAAGCTAGGAAGCCGGTCGATGGGAAGTGAGCCGCTCCCTATTTGTGAGAGGCAAGGCTCCACTTCAACAATAAATTTATCACCGTAAAAGGCTTGTAGAGCAACAACAATGCTTTCTGCACTACCACGGATCGTCTCCGGGTCTCGGGTCAACCAACGCAATGTGGGTAAATCTGTTGTGAGTTTCTCGGGAGTTAGATACAGCTTTAGTGTCGCTTCAAGCGCAGCTAAAACCATTTTATCAACCCGTAAAGCACGTTTTAATGGATGTTTTTGAATTGCATCAATCCATTTTTTCTTCCCTAAAATGATCCCTGCTTGTGGGCCACCAAGAAGTTTATCTCCAGAAATTGAAACTAAATCAATTCCTTGAGAAAGGTAATTTTGTGGCATCGGTTCTGCGGGTAGTCCATAAGCCGTCATATCAATCATCGAGCCACTACCTAAATCAATTGCTGTAGGTAATTGGTACTTTCGACCTAACTCTGCGAGTTCTTCACCTTCAACTTCAGCCGTAAATCCTTCAATGCTGTAATTGCTGGTATGCACTTTCATTAATAGTGCAGTTTGATCATTAATCGCATTCTCATAGTCACGTAAGTGAGTCCGATTCGTTGTCCCCACTTCAACTAATTGGCAGCCAGCCTGCGCCATCACGTCAGGCACACGGAAAGCACCTCCAATCTCAACTAATTCACCACGAGAAACAATAACTTGTCGACCATTTGCAACCGTTGCTAGCAATAATAAAACGGCTGCCGCATTATTATTAACAATACAGGCATCTTCGGCGCCAGTGAGCTCACACAGCAAATCAGCAATCGCACGGTCACGGTGCCCACGCATCGCACCATCTAGAGAATATTCTAATGTGACAGACGAACTCATCACTTGGCTAACTGCATTTACCGCTGTGGTTGACATTACCGCACGACCTAAATTGGTATGTAGCACCGTACCGGTCAAGTTAAACACGTTTTTTAGCGCGCTTTGCCCTAAAGCTTGATGGCGTTGAGCTAACTCTTTGACCCAATCTTCCTGCCAAGCAGGTAATTTCCCTGCCTGTGCAATACAGGTTCGAGCTTGCTCTTGCATCTCACGTAAACATGCAGTGACCCAATGAGCCCCTGATTGTTCAACCAATATCTGCACTTCATCGAGCTGCAATAATTTATCAATAGCAGGAAGTTGACGATATAAAGCCAAGTCTGATTCAGCCATAGTCACAATTCTCTTTTACCGCTTATTTTTCACCAGGGAACAAGAACGGATTAATACTACTACGCGCAAAGCCTTCTTCTTCCATGCGAGCATCTAAAATAATTGATGCTAAATCATCAGCAACAGCTTCAACTTTGGCTTCTTTTTCTTGATAAAGAATTTTCAGATAGCTACCACAATCACCACAGCTTTCAGCTTTAACTGCTGCATTTTCATCATCTAATGACCAATAATTTAATTTACCTGTTTGCTCACAGTTACTGCATTTTACGCGCACCATATGCCATTCGGTTTCACATAAATTACAGTGTAAATAACGTAAACCTTGTGAGGTGCCAATTTGCACAATACTCGACACTGGCATGCTATTACATACAGGGCAGAAATGACGATGATCGCCATGTTCCGCACGTGCCTTACCAGGGATATTTGCAGCCATTTGCGCCCAATACACCGATAATGCAGCCCAAATAAACATCGATTTATCCGCAGGCACTTTTTCAAACTCTTCATTTAGCAACGCAGTTGCCATGGCTTCAAGTTCGGTTTCAGAGGCTTTATTCAGGTTTTCTAATGCAGGACGTACAGACTCAGGCACAACTGGCATTAATTCGGCAATAATTGCCGTCAATAGTTTGTGCCAATGCGTTGTACGCGGAAATGTTTTTGCATCTAATGGCGAATTATTGGTATTTGTTGAGCGCTCAAGGATAGATGCCATATCCATTTCTAATGGATTATCATGCTGTGCATTATTTTGGGCAGTTGCCACTTCAGCAGCAAAATTCAGATAATCTGCAAAAGGATGTTCTCCCGCACCAAGTTCTTTGAGCCGCTCAGCACGGCGCTGATATAAGCTTTTTAAGTTAGGAAACAGAACTGGTGGAATAAAACCAATTCCCTTTTCTTTCAATCTTTCTTGTCCTAACTCTTCTTTAGGAACGATACGAATACCCATTGCGTTCTCTCTTTTCTATTTTTTTATAACGACAATTCCCGAGAAAAGGCTATTTATTTTCTCGAAAGCGTTTTTGCTCATCATATTTATATCCGCGAAAGCGGTTCTCTAACGTTCAGGATAAAACAAAAGTCACCTTGAGGCTACTCTAGCCCCTGAATTATCCATTCCATTAACCCGTAGTAGATCAAGGTAAATGTAAATCAGGATGATGATTGTTTTATTTGATATAAATAAATTGTTATCACTAGGATAAAAATAGTGAAGTTGACGTTTGAAGTGATTATGACTGCAAGCTTATGATGCAAACAGCCTTTTATTTACAACAGGAATAGGTATTGCCCCCTTATCTCAAGGTGTTTTTTATTGTCATTGTTCAATAAGAAAGAAATAAAAACATAAATATATTTAATGCCATATCTACTGTGTCTTTTAGATAAAGATAAATATAAAAAGCATTTATAGTCAATAAAATACGCGACCAAATACTATTTAGTCGCGTAATAATGAAATAACAGTTTTGCTTCTTTAGGGGTATAACAGTCCCTTTGGTACAATCAAAATACCAAATGAAAAGCAGATATCGTTAATAACGAGATAGTCTTTAGACTTTCAGTAATTCAGGGTAATACATACGTTTAATTGCGAGCTCTAAACCTCTAACTTCCGCTAAACCTTTCAAGCGACCTATGGCGGAATAGCCTGGATTGGTCACTTTTTTCAAATCATCTAAAATTTGGTGACCATGGTCTGGTCTCATTGGAATCGGTGCAAGCCCCGCAGCATGGCGTTTTTGTTCAACCGCTAAAATGGCTTTAACCACTTCAAACATATCGACATCACCTGCAATATGATTGCCTTCATGGAAGGTATTTGGGTTGTTTTCTCTCACCGTTGAACGTAAGTGTGTGAAATGAATACGATCACCAAATTCATTAATCATTTTTACTAGGTCGTTATCGGCTCTTACGCCATAAGAACCTGTGCACATAGTAAACCCATTATGAATACTATCGCAGCTTTGCTTAATAAACCGCATATCTTCAATGGTAGAAACAATACGAGGCAAACCTAAAATTGGTCGTGGAGGGTCATCAGGGTGAATAGCTAAAACCACATTTTCTTCTTCACAGACAGGGACGATTTTCTGCAAGAAATAACCTAAGTTCTCACGTAACTGATTTTCATCAATATCATTATACAGCGCCAAGCGCTCACGGAATTGGTCTAATGTATAACCTTCTTCCGCACCTGGTAACCCTGCAATGATGGTTTTAATCAGGTTTTCGATATCATCAGATGACATATTGGCATAATACTCTGCCGCTTCTTTAACTTCTTGTTCTGAATAACTCGCCGTCGCATTTTCACGTTTTAAAATATGAATTTCAAACGCAGCAAAAGCAATATTATCAAACCGTAACGCTTTGGAGCCATCCGGTAGGGTATAAGCAAGGTCAGTACGCGTCCAATCTAGAATTGGCATAAAATTATAGCAAATAGTTTTAATACCACAGGATGCTAAATTACGAATACTTTGTTGGTAATTTTGAATATAGAGATCAAAATTACCTTGTTGAGTTTTAATATCTTCATGAACAGGAATACTTTCCACGACAGACCAAACTAACCCAGCATCTTCAATGATAGCCTTACGCTTTAAAATCTCCTCGACACTCCAAACTTCACCATTAGGAATATGGTGGAGCGCAGAGACGATCCCCGTCGCCTCTGCTTGCCTAGCATCACTTAAAGAAACAGGGTCATTAGGGCCGTACCAACGCCACGTATGCTCCATGAGTACTTCTCCTTCGATTATTCAAAAATAGTCTGATAAGGAATTGTTTCAAATAGGTAACCATCAAAATTGGGGTCATCAAAATCAGAAAGCTGCATTAGCGTATTTTTGACATTCTCTAAATGCTGCCACATCTCTTTTTTAGCCAATTCAGGATCACGTTTTTGTAGTGCATTTAAAATATTTTCATGATCAATCAACCACTTCTTCCGGTAAGTCGTATTGTCGATATGCTCATGTAGTTTATCCCACATAGGGCTTTGTAACCGCACAGCCCAGATATCATCAATAATCTTCGCCATCATGTCGTTCTTGCTTGCGCGAGCAATCAACACATGAAACTTATGATCATTAGCATCGTCACTTTCATTATTCGCGACTTTGATTCGCTCATCTTCTAATAATGCGCGGATCTCTTGGATATCGGCTTTTGTTGCTGACAAAGCAGCACATGCAGCTATCGCACTTTCAATCACTTGGCGAGCTTGCAGTATTTCAAAAGGGCCATGGTCTAAACTTTTAACTTCATCAATTAACAGATCTGGGTGGTTGATGACATAAACACCAGAACCTTTCTTGATAGAAACCAATTTTTCAATTTCCAACATGATGAGTGCTTCACGTACCAATGAGCGACTAACATCATATTTTTTAGCGATCTCACGCTCCGGCATTAAACGACTTCCTATCGGATATTCACCAGATGCAATGAGCTCTTTTAACTGCTGACCTAGGTATTGGTACGAGCGGTATTGAGTTTTCATATATATGTACAACGCGTTGTCGAATTAAATTTAGTTCTTCCATTGTAGATTATCGTCCCTCACCTCAATGGTCAACCAATTTATCCACTATTTCCGCAAAATTAGTTAACCAATTTGTGATCAGATTCACTTATTGTCGTCTTTTTAGCCATTGTTTTTTAATTTATCGATTGATAGAGTGAAAAAAAGAAAATTTGGTTAACCAATGGATAAACCAGTTTGCGTAATTATGGGTAATTTGGTTGATCAGTTGGTTAACAAGTAATAGGGATTTAGGCCAAAATGAAAATCATAAAAGCAGAAGTCTTTGTATGTAGCCCCGGTCGTAATTTTGTCACATTAAAAATTACCACCGATGAAGGCGTATATGGGCTAGGTGATGCCACCCTTAACGGGAGAGAGCTCTCAGTGGCATCCTATCTTCAAGATCACCTCTGTCCTCAGTTGATAGGCCGTGATCCACATAAAATCGAAGATATTTATCAGTTCTTCTATAAGGGAGCCTATTGGCGCAGAGGCCCAGTTACGATGTCCGCTATTTCTGCGATTGATATGGCACTTTGGGATATTAAAGGCAAAGTTGCCAACCTTCCGGTTTATCAATTACTCGGTGGCGCTTCTCGTGAAGGCGTGATGGTTTATTGCCACACCACGGGTACCGATATTGCCGAAACACTAGATAACTACGCAAAATATAAAGAAAAAGGTTTTAAAGCGATCCGTGTGCAGTGCGGCATCCCAGGAATGGCAACCACATATGGGCAAAGCAAAGGGAAAAATCTTGCTTACGAACCAGCGACAAAAGGCCATCACCCTGAAGAGCAATTTTGGTCAACCGAAAAATACCTCGATTTTATGCCAAAACTGTTTGAAGCCGTACGGGACAAATATGGCTTCAATGAGCACCTTTTACATGATATGCACCATCGCTTGACCCCTATTGAAGCGGCTCGCTTCGGTAAAAGTATTGAAGATTATCGATTATTTTGGATGGAAGACCCAACACCAGCGGAAAACCAAGCTTGTTTTAGATTAATTCGTCAACATACCGTCACCCCAATCGCTGTAGGTGAAGTTTTTAATAGCATTTGGGATTGTAAACAATTGATTGAAGAGCAACTCATCGATTATATCCGCACCACAATCACGCATGCTGGCGGGATCACAGGTATGCGCCGGATTGCTGATTTCGCTTCACTTTACCAAGTCAGAACCGGTTCTCATGGTCCATCTGACCTATCCCCAATTTGCCATGCTGCCGCCTTACACTTTGATCTATGGGTACCCAATTTCGGTGTTCAAGAGTTTATGGGCTACTCCGAAGAAATGTTGTCCGTATTTACGACTAACTGGACGTTCAACGATGGTTATATGCACCCAAGTGATAAGCCCGGTTTAGGTATCGATTTTGATGAAAAACTGGCAGCGAAATACCCATACAACCCAGCTTATCTTCCAGTCGCTCGTCTCGAAGACGGCACGTTGTGGAACTGGTAATTTTTATTTTATTCGGAGTCAAATATGAAAGCTGTAAAATCGGTAGTAATTAAAGAACCCAATACGTTATTGATTGAAGAACGTTCAGTTCCTGAACCGGCTGAAAACCAAGTACGAGTAAAAGTTCGCTTAGCCGGTATTTGTGGTTCTGACAGCCATATCTACCGTGGCCATAACCCATTTGCAAAGTATCCACGTGTGATTGGCCATGAATTTTTTGGTGTCATTGAAAAAGTGGGTTCAGACGTAGATAGCAAACGCGTTGGTGAACGTGTCTCTATCGACCCGGTCCTTAGCTGTGGTCATTGTTACCCATGCTCAATTGGTAAACCAAATGTGTGTGAAACACTAGAAGTATTAGGTGTTCATACTGATGGTGGGTTCACTGAATATGTCAATGTCCCTGCAGCCAATGCTTATACCATTCCTGATTCAATCAGCGATGAATGTGCTGTTACCGTTGAGCCATACTCTATTGCCGCCAACGTGACTTCGCATGTTCATCCAACTCAAGATGATGTCGCATTAGTCTATGGTGCAGGTACAATTGGCTTAACCTGTGCGCAGGTTCTCAAAGGGGTTTACCAAGTCAAAACCTTAATTATGGTTGACCGCGTGGCTGAGCGATTAGCAAGAGCAAAAGATTGTGGTGCTGATATTGTCATTGATAACTCACAAACCCCATTACCAGAGCAACTCAAAGCACTGGGGCTTCGCCCAACGTTAGTACTTGATGCAGCTTGCCACCCCGCTATCTTACAAGAAGCCATCTTGATTGCGTCCCCCGCAGCAAGAGTTTCGATTATGGGCTTTTCAAGTGAAGCAAGTGCCGTTACACAGCAAAGTATCACCAGCAAAGAGATTTCATTGTTTTCTTCACGCTTGAATGCCAAAAAATTCCCAGAGGTGATTAGCTGGATAGAATCTAAAAAAATTGACCCAACGAAAATCTTGACACATCAGTTCCCATTCACTGAAGCGCAAGAGGCAATCTTAACCTTTGAAAAAGACCAGAAGACCTGCTGTAAAATTCTTTTAACCTTTTAATTTAATTAAAAAAACTAAATCCGATTTTGGATACTACCCTACGTGATTAATAGGATAATAATATGAATACTCAGTCAATTGACCCATCAGGGAAAGTGGAACGCAACTCTGGCGATCTGACCAAAGCTGCCGTTTCAGGCTGGCTAGGAACCGCTCTAGAGTTTATGGATTTCCAGCTTTACTCGTTAGGCGCAGCACTTGTTTTCCATGAAATATTTTTCCCTGAACAATCCGCTTCAATGGCATTAATTCTTGCGATGGGAACTTACGGTGCCGGATATGTCGCACGTATTGTTGGTGCGGTTTTCTTTGGTCAAATGGGCGACAGAATTGGTCGTAAAAAAGTACTCTTTATCACCATCACCATGATGGGGGTATGTACTACACTAATCGGGGTATTACCGACCTACGCACAGGTAGGTATCCTCGCCCCGCTATTATTAGTTCTTCTGCGAATAATTCAAGGCTTAGGAGCAGGCGCTGAAATTTCAGGTGCAGGAACCATGCTGGCAGAATATGCGCCAAAAGGCCGTCGTGGTATTGTGGCTTCATTAGTGGGTCTGGGAACAAACTGCGGCACATTAAGCGCCACTGCGATTTGGGCGGTTATGTTCTTCTGGTTAGACAAATCAGACTTACTGGCGTGGGGCTGGCGTGTACCATTCTTGGCAAGCTTCGTGGTAATGCTGTTTGCAGTATGGTTACGACTGAACCTGAAAGAAAGCCCTGTATTTGAGAAAGTGCAAAATACGGAAGAACAAGAAGCCAAAACTGCAGTACAAGCACCACCGAAAGAAAGTTTCTTTGCCATGTTCAAGTCTAAAGCATTTTGGTTAGCGACTGGTATTCGTTTCGGTCAAGCAGGTAACTCTGGGTTAATTCAAACTTTCTTAGCGGGGTATTTAGTTCAAAGCCTATTGTTTGATAAAAGCATTCCAACTGATGCAATCATGATCAGCTCGGTTGTCGGTTTCCTGACTATTCCTGTTATTGGTCTGATATCCGATAAATTTGGTCGTCGTATTCCTTATATTATTCTTAGCTTATCTGCCATGTTGCTCGCCTATCCGATGTTATCTGTCATTGTGGACGGCGCAAACAGCGTTAGCTTGATTACCATCTGTATTATTATCGTTCATAACTGTTCAGTACTCGGATTATTTGCCTTAGAAAATATTACGATGGCTGAAATGTTCAACTCACGTAACCGCTTCACCGGTATGGCTGTGGCCAAAGAAATTGGCGGCTTAATTGCCTCTGGTTTAGGCCCAGTTCTCGCAGGTATTTTCTGTAGTATCACCGGAAGCTGGTGGCCGATTGCTATCATGATCATCATTTACTCCGCCATTTCATTAATCAGTGCCATCATCATGCCTGAAGTGAAAGATCGTGATTTAACCAGCACGTTGGATGCAGTTGAAGAGGCTGAACAACAAAAAGGTAAAGTGAAATATGCAACTGTCAACCAATAACCTAAACCAATTACCCGCCACTATCAAAGTACCAAGCTATGATAGGGAACAGGTAAAGGTAAAAATGCTTCACTTAGGTTTCGGCGCGTTCCATCGCGCCCACCAAGCCATCTTTGCGGATATCTTAGCCACAGAACAGCAGAGTGACTGGGGTTTTTGTGAGATCAATTTAGTCGGTGGTGAGCAACAAATTGAGGATTTACTCGCTCAAGATTGCCTTTATAACGTAGTTGAAATGCAAGGTGATAACTGGCAAACCCGTACGGTGGGGGTGGTAAAAGAAGCATTACACCCGACTATTCATGGAATTGATGCCGTTATCAATCGTATGTTAGACCCTAACATTGCCATCGTTTCCATGACGGTTACTGAAAAAGGCTATTGCTATGTACCTGCGACAGGCTCGATTGATTTTGCTAACCCCGCAATCGCACATGATTTAGCCTCACCAAATGCCCCGAAATCATTGCCGGGCCTGATTGTTGAAGCCTTAAAACGCCGTAAAGCACTGGGTATTGCACCATTTACAGTCATGTCCTGTGATAATATGCCTGAAAATGGCCATATCACGAAAAATGTCATTTTAGCGATGGCTGCAAAACAGGATATCGCACTGGCAAATTGGATTGAAACCAATGTCACTTTTCCCTCTACCATGGTGGATAGAATTGTGCCTGCCATGACACCAGACACTGCAGAGAAAATTCAATCTCAACTGGGCCCTATCGTCGACAAAGTCGCCATTGCCTGTGAACCATTTCGCCAATGGGTGATTGAAGACAATTTTGTCGCGGGTCGTCCTGAGTGGGAGAAAGCAGGCGCTCAGTTAGTTACAGATGTCATTCCATTTGAAGAAATGAAGCTGCGCATGTTAAATGGTAGCCACTCTTTCCTTGCTTATTTAGGTTATTTAGCTGGTTACCAATACATAAATGAATGCATGCAGGATAGCGCGTATGAAAAAGCCGCTTATCACCTGATGGTCAATGAGCAGGCACCAACGTTATCCATCAAAAATGTGGATTTACCCGCCTATGCCAATGCCCTGATTGAGCGTTTCAAAAATACGGGGTTGAAACATCGTACTTGGCAAATCGCGATGGATGGAACGTTGAAATTATCCCAACGTTTACTCGACTCTATCCAAATTCATCTTAAAAACGGCCGATCATTTGATTATTTAGCCTTAGCGGTTGCAGGATGGATGCGTTATGTCAGCGGAAAAGATGATCATGGTGCAGAAATTCAAATCAGCGACCCACAGGCAGTAAAATTAGCTGAGCTCGTTGCAAATAGTACTGATGATGAAAGCCGTGTTCGCGCACTGCTTTCTCTCAACAGTTTGTTCACCGAAGAACTGGTTAATAATTCGTTGTTTACTGAAAAGGTGACAGCATTCTACCTTTCACTACGTGATAACGGTGCCAAGAAAACGGTTGAAGCACTCAACCACCAACACGCCTTGTAACAACATCTTAGCAGGCGGGGCTCTCCCCGCCTCTTTCACCCAAACTAGTTAGAATCTATTGGCATTCCTTTATTTTCTTTCGAAAACTGGTGGCCAAAGAAAAATATCAAACATAGTGGGATTAATGTGGCAAATAAAGCATATTCCTTTACATAATCAGCCAATAACACCATCATGAAAGCCCCGCCAGCAAAACCCAATAGCGTCAAAAAGTAACAATAACTTTTATATAACGCACTTTTTCTTTCTTGGCCTTTAAATGCGATGGACTCTGCCAATGAACTAAAGCCTAGTTGTACATTCAAAGTAACCGCAATATTGCCATATAGCATGCCATTAATCTTATGAAACGCATTACCTTGCATTCCGGCAATAAAAGAAAGAGCCCAAACAGCATGAAACCCATTAGAGTGAACATTAAAGAAAAAAATATAAACAATGAGTAATAATAAAAGGACAATTTCCAGTGATAATAATGTAAATGTCCATGTTTTTTCATCGGTATTATAGCGGTAGCGGATCCATGCCAACAGCATTGCCCCCGCACCAAAGGAAATAATAGAAATAATATAAGGCAACACTGCGGTTAGGCCGTGCTTAGCAAACTCATAGCCTAACATAATAATATTGCCTGACTGAAAAGTAGCGAATGATTTAGTCGTAAAAAAGGCATATCCATCGAGCATTCCTGACGCAATAGCTAATAAAAATGCGATAGTGGGTAGCTGCATAAAAGGAACTTTTGGAGAGGAAATCATAGTTTACTTACCTGTCTTGATGATTCTTTTTCTGACTGACTTAGTCGACTAATAATCGAGGTGATGTATACCGTAAAAATAGGAAAAACCGTCATACCGGTAGCCGCTAGAATAGTGGTAATGACTTTGCCAGCACTCGTCACAGGGATAATATTTGAACCCAATGTGGTGACAGTCATTGCCGCCCACCAAATGGCATCCCCATACGTTTTAACATCAACATTAAGACCCCTTTCGAAAATGTAAAAAATTAAGCTAATAAAATAAACCGTTGAAAATAACAAAATCATATAAGATAAAAATAGTGCTGTCGTATTTCGTTTTACAACCATCATCATAAGCATGACAAACGCTGCACCACCACGAAATAAGGGGATAAACCGAATAAGATAAATTTGCTCCTCAGTAAATTTTATCGATGTGTAATCCAATATGGTTAAATACGGAACAGATAACAAAACGATAATCGCGTATTTTTTGACAAACTTTTTTTTATTTTTTGAAATAAATAAAAAAATAAAAAAATCACATGTAAAATAAATACAGATCCAAAATTGAATATCAAAGTAAATTGACCGCTTGAGAAAGGGGTCATGATTAAAGGTTTCAATAGAAATACTCGCTATTAAAACCAACGAGGCCACAATCCCTAAAAAATGAAGTGTTTTAATCCACGTTTTTTGACTACCAAACTGTCGAAAAGTCAGCATATTAATAATCTAATTATTGAAGCCATTAATAGGGCTTTTATTCATGATAAGATCCCGTTGCTATTTCTCTAACAACAACGGGAAAATATAAACATTACTGTGTTAACGGGGGAAACCAAATAGCTTGCTGACCACTCACCAACCGTTCTTGGTTAATCCACGTAAAAGGAGCAGGTACCTGAGCTTGCAAACGCACATCTTCAGCCCCTCGTTGTGCTGTTAAGGTTGGAGTAAGCACGACAGGCTCTGGTCCATAAATAGCCGCTGACGTAGAATCACGTTCGTTTCGCCCGCCACAAACCACCCATAACTGGTTTAATGTAGCGATAGCATAAGGAATAAAATCGGCACGCCCTGTCGGTGGCTCTTCAACCGAAAAAAGATGGCTATCAATCTCCACTTTTAAATCACTCGGCATACCCGCTGGCGCAGCAAGAATATCAGCGCGTAACGTACTATATAACCCCCCTAACTCAGGTACGTCTAATTCATGTGCGGCTGCCAGCGCAATACGGCCAATTGGCGTTGCTGTCACACTCACAGAACTACCCGCTGTTGCCCAGCCACTATCCCGCTCATTAAGATGTGTCACACGATAGCGCGCTAATATATCTCCTAACGGCCCTGCAAGTACTACCGTATGGAACAATCTATCCGTTTCAATTTCAGGGTAGCTTCCAACAATATACCCTTTCCCTTTTTGAGCGGCTTTACACAATGTTTGCTCGAAAATGCCACCTTGTTTTTCAGCATAAGACAAAACAATGTTGGGATCGTTGGTATAAGGTAGTGCGGAAAACTCAGGAAGCACCAGAAGCTCGTTTTCCCCCACTTGAATTGAGTCTAGTTTAGAAACCGATTTTTCCCACTGCGCTGCAATAAGCGTCGTTTGTGTTATTGTTGACGTGGCATTGATATCTGTTGGGCTGCGATGAAAAGTGAGTGTTGGGAAATATAATTCAGAGCGACGCTTCGCCAGTAATGCATCGCGTTGTGTATCTGCTTCATCTAAATCAATTGTCGCACTATATATACCATTTAGCCCGGGTTCTAGCTCTAGCGGGCTAAGCACTGGAGATTGAGCCACTTTATGTCCTGATGGCGCCCATATGCTCGAACCACCATTATAATAAAGCTGCCCTTTAGTAATTGGATTGGTTTCAATTCCACTACGTGTTGCACAAATTACCCAGACACCGTTAAAAGCACTCATATGCTGCACATGTGCAACGGTTGAGTGATCGCCAAGCATTTCGGCAGGAGTCGCATTCGGCATCATACGGTCGGATACGGAATGCCAACCAATGATTTGCGCCCCTTCTAATGCAGCTAATCGAACATATTGCCAGTAAGTATCATCATAACAAATCAATAGGGCGATACGGCCAATCGGTGTTTCAAAGGTTTTAACACCGGTATTACCTGGTGCAAACACTTTTTGATCTTGAGAATTCAGGCCTATTTTACGATATTTACCAATAATGCCTTCTGGCCCCATCAAAACAGCGGAATTATAGGCTAGCCCTGTTTCGCTATCCCGCTCCGCGATACCGACACTCATATACATCCCTGTACGAGCCAATATAGGCAGTATTGCCGCTGTCGTTTTGCCAGGGATGGTATCTAAATAAGGCGCTAATTCCGTAGAGTCAGAAAATAAATAACCACTCACCGCCGTTTCTGGAAATACAGCGTAATTAACCCCTTGAGCGGCCACTTTTTCTGTCGCTTCGACTAAACGTTGAATATTTCCATTTAAATCTCCCCATGCAGGAATAAAATCAACGGCTGCTACTTTACTGCTTTTTTTTATTTCAGCAATACTCATACAATAATCCTTATTCAAAGAATTTATTAGTAAATAAATAATTTTTTGCTATTGATAAAAATAAATATTAAATAGGAAATATATATCTATAATTCCATGTCATTTAGGTCATAATAGCCTGAGTGTAGCGGCTATATTTGAATGTATCGAACATCTAAATATAGCCACCAATATTTATTTTCTTTTTTTAGAAAATCATATTAAGAGCGGATTTAATGTTATTAATTAAATAACATTACTTTTTGTCATTTCCATAATTTGTTCATCGCTATAACCAAGCTCTTTTAATACTTCGTTATTATGTTCCCCTAGCAATGGAGCACTTTTAATTTCAGGAATAAAGGCTGAAAACTTCATTGGGCAACCCACCGTTAAATATGAGCCTCGTTTTGGTTGTTGAACCTCAACAATCGAGCCACTACGACGCAAAGAAGGGTCATCCATAATTTCTTTCATACTTAATACGGCAGAACATGGCACATCAAACTGATCAAAATAATCGGTTAGCGCATGTTTATCTTTGTCTTTGGCGATCTCTTCGATTGCATCCCATACATCTTGGATATGGCTTGCGCGTGCCTGTGTAGTGGCAAAAGCAGGGTCAGTTTTCCACTCGGGACGCCCAATGGCATCACAGGTATTTTCCCAATTATGGTCTTGATTAATAAAATAAATATAAGCATTTGGGTCGGTATCACTGCCTTTACACTTAAGCATCGTTCCTGGTTGTCCTCCCCCACTCGCATTACCGCCGCGGGGAACCGCATCACCAAATGTACCATTCGGATACTGTGGATACTCTTCAAGAAAACCCAGCTTTTCTAGCCGTTGTTGGTCACGCAGTTTCACACGGCATAGGTTAAGTACCGCATCTTGCATCGACATCGTCACACGTTGGCCTTTACCTGTTTTTTCTCGGTGCAACAGTGCCGTCAGTATGCCAATCAATAAATGCATGCCCGTATTACTATCGCCCAATGCTGCAGCACTTACCGTTGGAGGGCCATCAGGAAAACCCGTTGTCGATGCTGAACCACCAGCAGATTGAGCAACATTTTCATAGGCTTTCACATTCGCATACGGCGAGTTCTCATTAAACCCTTTAATCGAACCAAAAATTAACCGTGGGTTGAGCTCTTGGATGTACTCCCACGTAAACCCCATATGGTCGATAGCCCCCGGATGAAAATTTTCAACTAATACATCAGATTGACGTATTAGCTTCTCCATTACGGCTTTTCCCTCTGGCGTTTTGGTATTAAGCTCTAAAGAGCGTTTGTTACTATTTAACATCGTAAAATACAGTGCATCCACATCAGGGATATCTCGCAATTGATTACGCGTCACATCCCCAACCCCTGGCCGTTCAATTTTGATCACATCGGCACCGAACCAGGCAAGCATTTGTGTACAAGATGGGCCTGACTGAACCCCTGTAAAATCAAGAACGCGTATCCCATCAAGCGGTTTTGAAGAAGTCATAATTCACCTTTTTACAAAACTGCCATGACGTAATCTCTCACGCCATGGCAACTCATTTTGCCCCATTGACTCTTTCTATGAAACGAGTCGAGAGATGTAGATCCACGCTGGAGCAGCAATGATAAAACCAAGTACACTCACCGCCAGCGATGCTGTTCCTGTGCGGGTATACAGATTAAAGCGACTTGCAATAATGATCCCAGAGAAAGCAGGTGGTAACGCTCCGGCTAATACCATCATTTGCAGTTGCTCTGTTCCCATATTAAACATCATGCCTGCCAGCAACATTAATCCTGGCATTAACACTAGCTTTAATAACGTGTTATAGACAATCTCACCATCGAATTCGAACTTATTCGCGGCTAATGTCAGACCGGCAGCAAATACCGCAACACCTGAGTTTGCTTTCGCGATTAAATCAAATGTCGGGTCCCAAACCGTTGGAATTTTCACACCAACCAGTACCAGTGCAGTCGCAAGTACTGGAGCCCATACGACAGGTTCTTTAAAGGCTGATATTAATGCATCCATACCGCCACCGCCCTTTTTACCTTCCGCATCAGACGGGTTCAGTAAGAATAAGCCAATCGGAATTGTAATGGCATTAACGATGATGGATATAATGGCAACAACTAACCCCGTTGAAACGGTTTCACCATAAATAGGGTCTAAAACCGCGAACCCTAAGAAACCAATTGTCGGAGAACCTGCAATTAATGCACATACTGCGGCTTCGCCACGACTATGTTTAAAAATATATTTACAGCTAAAAAATGAGAAAAAGAAACAAACAAGTAAGACTACAAATGAAATAATAGTCAATTTAGCGTCTGCAAATATCATTTCTCGATTTGCGCGAGCGATAGAAACAAATAATGCAGCAGGTAATGCGTAATTTAATACCAACTTATTAAATGCTTTTGCTTGGTCACTGGTAAACACATTTCGTTTACCACTCACATAACCTAATACCATAATAATAATGATAGGTAATAGGTCGCTCATAAAAATCTTATACATAAAATCAGCCATAAGACCCACCTATTTTTGGCAATAAGACCCCGTACGCCACTCATTAAAAATGAGCCGCGTAGGGTTATCTTTGTTAGTTAACGTTATACTGCGTTAATTTTTTACGACAGACTTCGGATTTAAATTACCAATATGGCCGCTTTCCGTTCCAACTGCAGGGTCAATAACAACATTTATCAAGGTTGGATGACCCGATGTTAAACCGGCCTTCAAAGCCTCCTGTACTTCTGCTGGCGTTGTTGCTTGATAGCCAATGCCACCAAAAGCCTCAATCATTTTGTCATAACGAGCGCCGCCCATTAAAACGGTAGGAGAAGGGTCTTGGTCACCATGGAGATTTACGCCATCACCACGGTAAATTCCGCCATTATTGAAAATCAAAATAGTGACAGGCAATTTGTAGCGACAAATCGTTTCAATTTCCATACCACTAAAACCGAATGCGCTATCGCCTTCAATCGCCACAACCGGCTTACCACTGGTTACAGCGGCACCGACTGCATAACCCATTCCAACGCCCATCACGCCCCATGTTCCACAATCTAAGCGTTTGCGCGGTTGGTACATATCAATAATATTTCGTCCATTATCAAGCGTGTTAGCGCCTTCATTGACGACATAAACGTCTTGGTGATCGACCAGCACATCTCGGATTGCACGTAACGCATTGAAGTAATTCATCGGAGAAGTGTCAGTGTTTAACTTAACTGCCATTTTCTCGACATTAATTTTCTTGTGCTCATCAATACTAGCGAGCCATTCCGCTGGGGATTTAACAGGGGTTGATTTAAGCCCTGCCAATAAAGACTCAATACTTGAATAAATATCACCAACAACGGGGGCGGTTATTGGCCGGTTACTATCAATTTCGGAAGGTTCAATATCTAACTGAATGAATTGCGTTTCTGGCGACCAGTGCTTGCCTTTACCATGGTCAAGCAACCAATTAAGGCGTGCGCCCATTAACACCACAACATCCGCACTGGATAAGGCATATGAGCGAGCAGATGCCGCTGACTGTGGGTGTGTATCTGGTAACAGCCCTTTTGCCATTGACATCGGTAAATAAGGGATACCGGTTGTTTCAATAAATTGGCGAATATTGTCATCCGCTTGGGCATAAGCTGCGCCTTTACCCAAAATAATTAATGGCCGCTTAGCCGATGCCAGCAACTTAAGGGCTTTATTTACTGAATCAGGTGATGGAATTTGTCTTGGTGCAGGGTCTTCAACGGTAAAAATGGTTTTATCCGCAGCGTCTTTATCCATCACAGCAGATAAAACTTCCGTTGTTAAGTCCAGATAAACCCCACCCGGGCGGCCTGATACCGAAGCGCGAATAGCTCGAGCGAGTGCGATACCAAGATCTTCAGGTTTATTCACACGATAAGACGCTTTTACAAAAGGTTTTGCCGTGTTCATTTGGTCTAATTCTTCGTAATCACCCTGCTGCAAATCAATTATCGCTCTGTCGCTCGAACCACTGATTTGGATCATTGGAAAACCGTTGGTGGTTGCATTCGCGAGTGCCACCATGCCATTTAAAAAACCCGGCGCTGAAACTGTTAAACAGATACCCGGTTTCTGGGTAATAAAACCACTAATTGCAGCTGCATTACCCGCGGATTGTTCATGGCGAAATCCAATATAGCGAATGCCTTCAGCTTGCGCATGCCTTGCCATGTCCGTTACTGGAATTCCAACAACACCGTAGATTGTATCAATGCCATTTTTTTTAAGTGCATCGACAATGATATGCATACCATCAGTCAGGTTTTGGGTTTGATCAGCAGACATGTCTACCTCATAATTAACTGATTGAAAGATTAAAGGGAGCGATTTATCACTCCCAAATTTTTAAAGTTAGATCGCTTTGTTTGTACGCATAGCTGCAATTTCATCTGCGCTATAACCTAGTTCAGTTAGAACTTGCTCGGTGTGCTCACCCAGTAATGGCGCACTTTTGATATCCGGTGTAAAGGAAGAGAATTTCATCGGGCAACCCACCGTCAAGTAAGTTCCGCGTTTTGGCTGCTCAACTTCAACAATACTTCCACTCTTACGCAGAGATTGGTCTCGTGCAATTTCACGCATACTGAGTACAGGGGCGCAAGGTACACCGTATTTACTCAAATATTCGACCGCTTCATGTTTATCTTTATCCGCTAAGAATTTTTCAATTTCAGCAAAAATATCAAAGATATGAGGCTGACGAGCCTTTGGTGTATTGTAAGCAGGGTCAGTTGCCCATTCAGGCTTACCAATAGCGACACAGGTTTGCTCCCAGTCCTGTTCTTGGATAGTAAAATAAATATAAGCATTTGGGTCAGTTTCCCAGCCTTTACATTTTAAGATCCAACCTGGCTGCCCACCACCGCCTGCATTACCACCACGAGGAACAGCATCACCAAACGTACCATTTGGATATTGCGGGTATTCTTCAAGGTAACCAATTTTCTCTAAACGTTGCTGGTCGCGAAGTTTGACACGGCACAAGTTAAGAACAGCATCTTGCATCGACATAGTCACTCGCTGGCCTTTTCCTGTTTTCTCGCGATGTAATAGCGCGGCAAGTAAGCCAATCAACAAATGCATACCCGTATTACTATCACCTAACGCAGCGGCACTCACTAATGGAGGGCCATCCCAAAAACCTGTAGTAGAGGCGGCGCCACCTGCTGCCTGAGCAACGTTTTCATAAGCTTTAACATCTGCGTAAGGCGAGTCTTCATCAAAGCCTTTGATAGAGCCAAAAATCAGGCGAGGGTTTAGTTCTTGAATGTGCTCCCAAGTAAAACCCATATGGTCAATCGCACCTGGGTGGAAGTTCTCAACGAGGACGTCGGCCTGCTTAATCAGCCGCTCCATAACCTCTTTGCCTTCAGGTGTCTTTGTATTTAATTCCACTGAACGCTTATTACTATTAAGCATCGTGAAATACAGCGCATCCACATCAGGGATATCCCTTAATTGATTACGCGTGACATCTCCAACTCCCGGACGCTCAATCTTAATAACATCCGCACCGAACCATGCTAACATTTGAGTACAAGATGGTCCTGATTGTACTCCAGTAAAATCGAGCACTTTTATACCTTGTAAAGGAAGATCCATGTATTACCTCTTTATTTAGCCATCGTATATGGAATGGAATGAATTATATTTAATAGAAAATTTGAATTATTTTAAATACAATAACAATTCACTCCATTAAATTATATTCAATAATTATCAACTATTTGTATTAAATATCACTATCGATGTCCAGTAATTAACTAATTAAATTTACTTTTAACTCAATAGCCCTAAAATAAAATAAAATACAGCAATTAATTTTATTACTGTTCAATAAATGAATAATGATAAAACCAAATAATCTATGTATTATTTAGATGCTCTTAATTAGACTTTAGTTAACCCATCGAATAAAGACAAACAATAAAACCAAAAAAACAAATAAATAACAAATAGATAGAAAAACAAAATGTAAAAAAAATCATTATTAGAAATAATTCAATAATAACCGCGATTTTATTGAATCATTTCTAATAATTAAAATGCAAAAATCAGTTCAATGTTGAAAACGATTAGTTCTAAAAAATGTTTTTTATATTGAAATTAAATATAAAAATAGTAGCAGCTTAAAATAAGCACTATTATAGTAAAAAAAACCCACAAAGTCGACTTTGTGGGTTTTAGATTTTTAACAAACATATTCCGTTTGCTAAATACCTTTATGTATTCTTTTCTTGCTCTTGCTTTTGTTGCTTTTCTTTTTCAAGAAGTTGGCGGTACCACAGCGGGTGGTGCTTTCTTGCCCAGCCACGGGTAACCCAACCTTCAACCATCGCACGAACTGAGCCTTTCACCCAGATCGCCGCATAAGCGTGAACCACAATCATGATAATCAGCGCAATTGCAGAGAGCGAGTGAATAAGGATCGCCGCACGATAAACAGGGATTGGGAAGTAATCGGCGAAATAAGGACGCCACATGATCACTCCTGTGACCACCAGCGCCAATAAGCAGATAGTCACCACCCAATACACCCCTTTTTGACCGAGGTTATATTGGCCAACATCGCCCGCTTCTTCGTTTTTCAGTACTTTACCGATATTTTTTGCCCACTTGATATCTTCTTTATTAATGAAGTTATGGTGGAAATAACGGAAAAACATAAATACGAACAGCAAGAACATCGCCGTCCCCACGAATGGATGCAAAATTCGCGACAGCTGTGGCGTGCCTAAAATGTTCATAAACCAGTTTAGTGAAGGGAAAAAGAACCCTAGCCCACTGATTGCGGTGAACAAAAAGCAAATCACAACCGCCCAGTGATTGATCCTTTCAATCGGTTTATGGCGGATAATTTTGTCGTTATCATCTGGCATCATTTCTGATCCTCCCCTTCTTTTGATTTCGAAGTGTCAGATGACATTGCATTATGCAAATCTTCTAAAGCCTCTTCTTCATCTTTTTTGGAGACGCGGTTCGGACCAATACCCACATAGTGGAAGATGGCCGCCGCAAATGTTGCAGCAAAACCAACCGCTGCTAACGGCTTCCAGATACCTTTCCAGAAAGTCACTGTTGGGCTGATTGTCGGGTTCTCCGGCAATCCGTGATACAGCTGAGGTTTATCTGCATGGTGCAGAACGTACATCACGTGCGTACCACCAACACCTTCAGGGTCATATAAACCTGCGTTTGCATAACCACGTGTTTTCAGCTCATCAACACGCTCGCCAGCCATGTTAATCATGTCCTCTTTGCTACCAAAATGGATAGCGCCTGTTGGACATGTTTTCACACATGCAGGTTCTTGACCAACTTCAACGCGGTCAACACACAGCGTACATTTGTATGCGCGGTTATCTTCTGGGTTGATACGCGGTACATCAAATGGGCAACCCGCGATACAATAACCACAACCAATACAGTGCTCTGATTGGAAATCAACGATACCGTTTTTGTACTGAACTATTGCGCCTTCTGAAGGACACGCCTTCAGACAGCCCGGGTCAGCACAGTGCATACAGCCATCTTTACGGATCAGCCATTCAAATTTATCGTTCTCTTCCACTTCAGAGAAGCGCATTACCGTCCATGACTTAGCGGTTAAATCTGTTGGGTTATCATATACCCCAACGTTAGTACCGATTTTGTCACGGATGTCGTTCCATTCGGAACACGCGACCTGACAAGCTTTACAGCCGATACAGGTCGTCACATCGATAAGCTTTGCAACTTCTTCCTTATAGTCCCGCACCTGAGGCGCGGGAGTCAGGGAATTGGTGGCAGAGCGACGAATAATGTCCTGAGATTGCATTGACATAATTTATCTCCTTACACCTTTTCCACATTGACAAGGAATGATTTAAATTCCGGTGTCTGAGTATTCGCATCACCCACATACGGGGTTAATGTGTTGGCAATAAAGCCTTTCACAGCCAAGCCTTCAAAGCCCCAGTGAATTGGAATACCGATAGTATCGATATCTTTTCCAGCCACTTTCAGCGTATGAATACGTTTGGTCACCACCGCTTTCGCTTTGATGTAACCACGTTTGGAACTAACTTTCACCGTATCGCCTTGCTTGATACCTTTCTCATTCGCTAAACGTTCACCAATTTCAATGAACTGCTGTGGCTGAATGATGGCATTTAATAAGGCGTGTTTTGTCCAATAGTGGAAATGCTCGGTTAAGCGATAAGTCGTTCCCACGTAAGGGAATTCTGTCGCTTTACCCATTTGCGCCCAGTCGTCTTTAAATACGCGTGCAGCAGGGTTTGAGACCACATTTGGATGCAATGGATTCGTATCCAATGGCGTTTCAATCGGCTCGTAGTGCTCTGGGAATGGGCCTTCGGCCATTTTATCCAATGCAAATAGACGCCCCATCCCTTCTGGCTGCATGATAAACGGACCAACACCACTACCCGGTGCAGCATTGCTATAGTCAGGAATATCCATGCCTATCCATTTGCTGCCATTCCACTCGAGGATTTGGCGTTTTGGATCCCACGGTTTACCCATTGGGTCTGCCGATGCGCGGTTATAAATAACACGACGGTTCAGAGGCCATGCCCATGCCCAACCTAATGTGTTACCCAGACCCGTTGGGTCAGAGTTATCACGGTTGGCCATTTGGTTACCTTTTGGTGTCCAGCTACCAGCGAAAATCCAGCAACCACTTGCGGTCGTACCATCATCACGCAATTGAGCAAACGAGCTCAGCAATTCGCCTTTTTTCGCAATAACGTTGCCATCAGCATCTTTCAAGTCAACTAAGGCATAGCCATTGTTTTCTTGGGCAACTTCTTCTGGCGTTGGGTTATCACGGTCGAAGTAATTCCAAGTCATACTCAGAACTTGTTCAGGCACCGCACCACCTTCAGAGGCATACAGTTGGCGTAAACGGTGGAAAATACCGGACAGGATTTCACCATCACTAATCGCTTCACCAGGGGCATCTGCGCCTTTCCAGTGCCACTGTAGCCAACGCGCTGAGTTAACAATCGAACCATTTTCTTCAGCAAAACAGCAAGATGGCAGACGGAATACAGTAGTTTGGATTTCTGCCGGGTTCACATCATTCATTTCACCGTGGTTTTGCCAGAAATTCGACGTTTCCGTATTCAATGGGTCAACGGTAATCAAGAATTTCAGTTTTGACAGCGACTTAACAACTTTATTTTTATTCGGGAATGAGGCTAATGGGTTAAAGCCTTGGCAAATATAGCCATTCACTTCACCCTTATCCATCATCTCGAAATAACGCAGCACATCGTAGCCTTGATCCCATTTCGGTAATAAATCAAAGCCCCAATTATTTTCTTTCTGCGCTTTATCGCCATAGAACGTCTTCATCAAACTAACAAAGAATTTCGGGTAGTTACCCCAATAGTTTACCTGGCCTTCAACCGTCGCTTTTGGCGTGTTTGCAGCTAAGTAACTTTCTAATGTGGTTTGTTTGTCTGATGGTAAGGTTAAATAACCCGGCAAGCTTTGAGATAACAATCCTAAGTCAGTTAAACCTTGGATATTGGAGTGTCCACGCAGGGCATTTACACCACCACCTAACATCCCCATATTACCCAGCAGTAATTGGATCATCGCCATGGTACGGATATTTTGCGCACCCACGGTATGTTGAGTCCAACCTAATGCGTATAAGAACGAGGCTGTTTTATCTTTAGCGCTGGTTTCTGCAAGGTACTCACAGACTTGCAAGAAGTCTTTGATTGGCGTCCCACAGATGTTATTCACCACTTCAGGTGTATAACGGCTGACGTGATCTTTTAATAGGTTCAATACACAACGAGGGTGTTTCAGAGTTGGATCACGCAGCGCAAGGCCGTTTTCATCCATCTCATAGTTCCACGTGGTTTTATCGTATTGACGTTTTTCTTCGTCATAACCTGTAAACAGGCCATCATCAAACCCATAATCTTCACGAATAACTAAACTGGCGTTGGTATACGCTTCCACGTATTCACGCTGAATTTTTTCATTATCCAGTAAATATTTGATAACACCTGATAAAAACGCGATATCAGTCCCTGAACGGATAGGCGTGTAAAAATCCGCCACAGCCGCTGTACGGGTAAAGCGTGGGTCAATAACAATTAATTTGGCTTTATTATGGATTTTAGCTTCCATCGCCCAGCGGAAACCGACTGGATGCGCTTCTGCCGCATTACCACCCATAACGACAACTAGGTTTGCATTTTTAATGTCAACCCAGTGGTTGGTCATCGCACCGCGACCAAATGTTGGAGCAAGACTTGCTACCGTTGGTCCGTGTCAGACACGCGCTTGGTTATCAACGGCAAGCATGCCGAGAGCGCGGGTGAATTTTTGCGTTACAAATCCGCTTTCGTTACTACCAGCCGATGCGCACAGCATACCGGTGGTTAGCCAACGGTTAACCGTCACACCATCTTTATTTTTCTCAATAAAGTTCGCATCGCGGTCTTCTTTCATTAGCTTAGCGATACGATCAAATGCGTCGTTCCAAGTGATACGTTTCCACTCATTCGTACCCGGCTCACGCACTTCAGGGTATTTCAAGCGGCTTTCACTGTGGATAAAATCGATAAGTCCAGCACCTTTCGGACAAAGTGCACCACGGTTTACCGGATGATCCGGGTCCCCTTCAATATGGAAAATGCTCTCTTTAGCATTTTTCGCGCCATCACCGAGGCTGTACATCAACAGCCCACAGCCGACAGAACAGTAGGTACAGGTATTTCTGGTTTCCTTCGCACGCAGTAATTTATACTGGCGCGTTGACGCTAACGCGGTGGCGGGTGCAAAACCCAAGGCCGCTGCCGTCGTACCTGCCATACCGCCAGCGCAGATCTTAAAGAACTGCCTTCTGCTGACTTGCATGGGGATCTCCTCATTTACATTGCTCATGTTTACCTAACGTCAATCGCGATAATCAGGTAAACTCTTCTTATTCAACGTTATCCTTACGTATCCAGGTTCATTGCCTGGCAAATGGTGTAAATTCTTTTTACCCATAATTAATATTATGTATCATTAATGCTAGGAATTCATCTAATGTATGAAACAAATACTACAAATGACTCCAAATTAACCAAAATGATTGGCTTAAACCACACAACTGTGCAACAAAAAGGCAACCTTGATTTGCCCGTTAATGATTACGTTGCGGAAGAATATCCTGTCGCTTTAGTCTTTAATGGCATATCTCACGTGGTGATGATGGCAACGCCAAAAGATTTGGCGGATTTTGCTGTCGGGTTTGCCCTTTCGGAAGGAATAATACAGTCAGGTGATGAAATTCGTGGAATTGATATCGTTGAAGGCTGCAACCGCGGAATTGAAGTACAGGTTGAATTATCTAGCCGCCGATTTATGGAACTCAAAGAACGTCGCCGTAATCTAGCTGGGCGTACGGGCTGTGGCATTTGTGGTACAGAGCAACTTGACGAAATTTTCAAACCGATCGCCCCTCTGCCTTTTACTCAAACTTTTTCTTTATCGCACCTCGATAATGCATTACATGAATTGAAAAAAGTGCAAGAAATTGGCGCACTGACGGGTTGTACCCACGCTGCCGCATGGATATCTCCAGAAGGGCAATTAGTCGGTGGATGTGAAGATGTCGGCCGTCATGTAGCACTTGATAAACTTTTGGGTATGAAACATCGCAACCAATGGCAACAAGGCGCAGTACTAGTTTCCAGCCGCGCGAGTTACGAGATGGTGCAAAAAGCCGCCAGTTGCGGTGCTGAAATCTTATTTGCCGTTTCTGCGGCTACCGCCCTCGCTATTGAGGTAGCAGAGAAAGCCAACTTAACGTTAGTTGGATTCTGTCGTCAGGGGAAAGCGACAGTGTTTACGCATAGCTTTCGTATCAGGAACTAATTTTTAAAAATTAAATCTAATAATTGCAATATCATATAAATTATATCAAATTGAAAAATAATAAATATTTGTCATTTTAACTTATTATTTTTGTCGTATTTTCTCCATTGAGAAATGTCGTATTTTTGATTATAATATAATCAACGCGCATAGGAGGTATAATGACAATACAAGACAGAATACAAAAAAAAGTAAAGCGTTCTAAACGTTCTGTTTTCCTACGCTCTGACTTTTCAAAAATAGCTGATTATGATCAAGTAGGCCGTATACTCAAAAAACTTACAGACAATGGTTTATTAATGAGAATTGGTTATGGTGTCTATGTAAGAGCCAGAGTGAATCGCATCACTGGTAAATTAATGCCAGATAACCCAAGTGGTGCTGATGGCGTTATTATCGAAGTAATGAAAAAACTCAATGTTGATTATACTTTTGATAAGCTATCTCTGATGAATTTGTCTGGTGAGAGTACACAAATTCCTTCTAATATTAAAATCATCCCTAAAAATCCTAAATTTACTCGTAAAATTAAGGTAGGGAAACAAAGTATCAATGAAACTCGATAGCTCTTTATTTATTGATGTTGCCGATGCCATAGGGCTCGGCAACCCAGCGATAGTTGAAAAAAGATTATTATGTTGTTCAATTACTTAAACTCCTATCTAACTTTCAGTTTACATATCACCAAGCTATCTTTTCAGGAGGAACAGCTCTCGCCAAATCGGATATCAAAACTTATCGAATGTCTGAAGACATTGATATAAAACTAATTCCAAACCAAAGATATTCTGAATTAGCATCTCGAAATGCAAGAAAAACAGCCCGAAGAGAAATAAAAAACATTATTGAAGAAATAATTAACCAAAATTCTATTTTTTCTTTAGATAATGCGCCTTCTGTTAAAGATGAATACCGCTATTTTTCCTTTGATATCCGTTATCCTCAAGATCACAGGCAAGCACCATGTTTACGTCCTTTTATAAAATTAGAATTTATAGAGACAGACCTTCTTAGTGAACCCATATCTAGGAATATTCAATCTATTTATTCAAATGTTACAGAATCTGATATCGAAATTTATAACATGATTTGCTCGGCAATTATTGACACTCAAGCTGAAAAGTTACTATCGATGCTACGAAGAACAGCGAGTGTCGCAAGAAATGGCCAACGTGAAGATGATGAGACACTTATTCGACATGTTTATGATACTTTTCATATACAGCTATCCCAACCATCTAATATTGAATTCTTAAGTCAATTACTGAAAAAAGCACTTGATGGAGATATTACAAGATATGGAAATCAACATACACAACTGGTTGACTCGCCTATTACAGAACTTCGCTATGGGCTAAAATTATTAGTAGAAACCCCAAAATTCATAGAGCGTTATAATAACTATGTAAGTCCTATGGTTTATGCAGAAGTTCCTACTCAATGGGATGAAGCAATTATTGCTTTTACTAGCTTAGCTCATCAAGTATTGGATTATATAGAACAAGAACTTAATAAATAAACTAAAAGTTAGCCAATTTTTATTACCCATTGGCTAACCACTGTACCTTTTATCTTACTAGCTAATAGTCATCACTTCCCAATACAAAAACTTGAGAAGATACGGCCTAATAAATCATCAGAGGTAAATTCACCGGTAATTTCACTAAGTTCCTGCTGAGCTAAACGCAATTCTTCTGCTAATAACTCACCGGAGCGAGCATTCACTAACTGGTCATAACCCTGTTCTAGGTGAACGGCGGCTGCATTTAGTGCTTGTAAATGGCGGCTACGTGCTAAGAAACCACCTTCTGTATTGCTGTTAAAGCCAATGGCTTCTTTTAGGTGATCGCGCAGCAAATCGATGCCTTTTTCTTCGCGTGCAGACAAACGAATTAACGGATAACGCGTATTATCAATAAACTCAACGGGTTCACCCGTCATATCCGCTTTGTTACGAATTACGGTGACCGGAAGTTCATCGGGTAAACGCGCCATAAATTCAGGCCAAATCTCTTGTGGTTCAGTTGCATCGGTTGTGGTGCTATCTACCATAAACAGCACGTGGTCCGCTTGTTCAATCTCTTTCCACGCACGTTCAATACCAATTCGCTCAACTTCATCACTGGCTTCACGCAGGCCTGCGGTATCAATGATATGCAAAGGCATACCATCAATGTGAATATGTTCACGCAACACATCACGCGTCGTACCCGCAATATCCGTGACAATCGCAGCTTCGCGACCCGCCAATGCATTTAACAAGCTCGATTTACCTGCATTTGGGCGCCCGGCAATCACCACTTTCATTCCTTCACGTAATAAACTGCCTTGGCGAGCTTGGGAACGAACTTGTTCTAAATCTGCCACGACTTCATTGAGTTTTGCTTCAATTTTACCGTCAGACAGGAAGTCAATTTCTTCATCAGGGAAATCAATCGCTGCTTCTACATAGATTCGCAAGTGAGTGAGTGCTTCCACCAATTGGTGAATATGGGAAGAAAATGCGCCCTGTAGGGAGTTCATTGCAGAACGAGCCGCTTGCTCTGAACTTGCATCAATCAAGTCAGCAATCGCCTCTGCTTGGGCTAAATCCAGCTTATCGTTTAAAAATGCACGCTCAGAGAACTCTCCCGGATTCGCAATGCGAATACCAGTAATCGTTAATATTCTTCTTAGCAATAAATCAAGAATAACTGGGCCGCCATGTCCTTGTAATTCAAGCACATCCTCACCCGTAAATGAATTTGGTCCAGGGAAGTAAAGTGCAATACCTTGGTCAAGAACAGCACCGTCCACATCACGAAATGGCAAGTAGTCCGCATAGCGCGGTTTAGGGAGTTTTCCCAGCACGATTTCAGCAACTTGTGCCGCTTTCGGGCCAGATACACGTAAAATACCGACACCACCACGACCGGGAGGTGTTGCCTGTGCGACGATAGTATCGTTGATTTGCATGATGTTTCTCTGTCATTCCTATAAAAAATTAAGGCGGTCATTAAATGGCCGCCTTAATATTATATCGATAGCTGAGCAGAAGGCTCACCTAAAATTCAATTTATTTCTTTTCTTTCTTATCGCGACTGTGTAGACCACGTTTTTCCAGACCACGGTAAATCACCTGCTGCTGGATAATGGTTACTAAGTTACTCACGATATAATACAGAACCAGACCTGATGGGAACCACAGGAAGAAGATAGTGAACACGACTGGCATGTAAGTCATAATCTTCTGCTGCATTGGGTCAGTGACTGCAGTTGGTGACATTTTCTGAATAACGAACATGGTCACACCCATCAATACCGGTAGGATATAGTACGGGTCTTGTGCAGACAAGTCTTGGATCCAACCGAAGAATGGTGCGTGACGCAGTTCAACAGAACCCATCAACATGTAGTAAAGTGCAAGGAAGATAGGCATTTGGATAAGCAACGGTAAACAACCACCCAGTGGGTTTACTTTCTCTGCTTTATACATCGCCATCATTTCTTGGCTCATGCGTTGTTTGTCATCACCAATACGCTCACGCATTGCAGCCAGTTTAGGTTGCAGTAAACGCATTTTCGCCATCGAGGTGTACTGTGCTTTAGTCAGCGGGTACATAATACCACGAACGATAAAGGTGATAACGATGATGGCAATACCCCAGTTACCCACGAAACCGTGAATGAATTTCAACAGTTTGAACAGTGGCTGAGAGATAAACCATAACCAACCATAATCAACGGTTAAGTCTAAATGTGGTGCAACTGCGGCCATTTCAGACTGAATTTCAGGACCAACCCATAATGTTGATGAATAAGTACCTGCACCGTTAGCTGCGATAGTCATTGGTTCACTCTTATAACCAATGATGGCAGATTTTTTATCAAGGTCGATGGTATAGAAAGTGCTCTTTTCTGCACTTGCCGGGATCCACGCCGTTGCAAAATATTGTTGCAACATTGCCACCCAGCCACCTTTGGTGGTTAAGTCGAGGTTTTTATCTTCGATGTCGCCAAAGCTATATTTTTTATAGTTGTTTTCATCAGAAGAATACGCCGCACCACGGTAGGTATGCAGAGCAAAATTGCTGCTGCCTGTATCACGCTCTTTCGGTAACTCGATAGTTTGTTTTAACTGACCGAAGAAAGCGAGACTCAGTGGTTGAGCGGTTGGGTTTTGAATACTGTATTCAACTTCAACAGTATATTGGCCACGCTTAACAATGTACGTTTTCTGATACACAACACCGTTGTTATCAGTAAATGTCATTGGTACGCGCAAGACATCTTGGCCTTTCTCTAATGTGAAAGTTGTAGAATCTGCGCTATACAGCGGACGTTCGCCATTATTATTTGCTGGGTTGTCTGGACCATGAAGACCAATTAAACCACTCTGTGCCTGGTAGACAAAGCCTGGATTAGTTTCCAGTAAACGGAAAGGGCTTTCCGAATGAAGGGTCGCAGGATAGGCTAACAGGTCAGCCTCATCGATATCACCACCACGAGTATTGATGCGTATATCCAGTACATCAGTCTTGACTGTGATGAGCTTACCTTGCCCACTGCCAGTTACGGCTTGAGCATCACTGCTTGGCATATCCGCTTGTTGCGAAGTTTGAACAGTTTTAACGTCCTGAGCAACTTTATCGCTCTCCCAGGCCTGCCAAACTAAGAACGACACGAACAACAAAGCGATGAGTAGAAGATTGCGTTGCGAATCCATCGTTATAATTCTCTATTATCATCAGTTTTTCTAGGTGGGACAGGATCATCTCCACCAGCGTGTAAAGGGTGGCATTTTAATACGCGTTTCGCCGTTAACCAACTCCCTTTTAGCATACCAAACCTGCGCAATGCCTCAATTCCGTAATTTGAACAAGTAGGATTGAAGCGACAACGAGGCCCTAACAACGGGCTAATTGCCAGTTGGTAGCCTCTGATCAGCATGATCAGGATTTTTGAGCCAAGCGACGATGACGACGCCATAACTTATCCAATGCTTCCGTGATCTGTTGATTGTCAAGATTGGCGACCCCTCTCCTTACCAATAACACAAAATCCATTGGAGGCAAGTCGTGTTGATGTAAACGAAAGTATTCACGCGCTAATCGTTTAATACGATTTCGCTCATGAGCTCGTTTAACATTTTTTTTAGCGATGGTAAGACCGATGCGGGGATGCCCCAGCTCGTTTAGGCGACCAAGGATTGTTATCTCTGGGGAACTCGCCCTCTGCGGCTGCTTAAAGACATTATCGAAATGCCTGGGAGTTAACAAACGTAACTCCCGGGTAAAAGCGAGCGTAACCACTTGAATAGAGGGCTAGCTTTATTACTTAGATGAAACGGTCAGACTAGAGCGGCCTTTCGCACGACGGCGAGCCAGAACTTGACGACCATTTTTAGTAGCCATACGAGCGCGGAAACCGTGTGAACGGTTGCGTTTCAGTACGGACGGTTGAAAAGTGCGTTTCATAACGATTTCTACCTAACTTTAAAATTTATTACTGATTCAGTAAACGCGTTGGCAACCAGTGAAAACTGATTTTACACCTGTGCCTCTATCGCAACAATATAGAAAGAGGCAGGATTGTAATAAAACATAGGGGGTCACGTCAATGAAATGACGCAATCAAACCACTTTTATTTATAGCCTGGCTGACCGGTTTGCCGACATATGTTGTGACAGCCGACGAATGATTACATTCGTATACTGACTGAAAACCTGCTTTTTGCCCCGCCCCGCCTAACATTAACGTTAAAATAGAGCGATATGACCCAACAAGTTTACCTCAGTTTCGTGTAAAAATCACATCTGTACTGTACACAGGGAGGAAGATTATACGGACTCCGCCCCAAAGCGCAAGGATCTTCAAGAGATCTAAAAATATTTTTTGATCATACAGAATATTTCCAGTAAATCGTCTAAAGTTATCCCCAGCATGTGGAAAAATGGCAGTAAATTAAGGTAGCCCAGTCTATTTCTTCTTTATAAGAGGTTCCTTATCACATTTACCTGTGGATAAAAAGCATAAAAACTGTGTAAAAGAATGGAGATCTCTGACTAATTTTGCGGTATGATCGCAGGTCTATTTCTGATCCATCGATCAGCGATATGCAGTAAGTAAGAGTTAACCTAAAACATTTTTGGGTCATTGCGATTAAACGTAAGCCCGAGAAAATTCTTTGTTTACATCCGTACTTCTTGTTCCATTGACCTTGTTTAGGGGAGTCCAACGTGTCACTTTCGCTTTGGCAGCAATGTCTTGCCCGATTGCAGGATGAACTACCTGCCACAGAATTCAGTATGTGGATACGCCCTCTTCAAGCTGAATTAAACGACAATACACTGGCACTTTATGCCCCAAATCGTTTCGTTCTCGACTGGGTTAGAGACAAGTACATCAATAATATCAATGAATTATTGAATGACTTTTGTGGAACTGACGCGCCTGCACTACACTTTGAGGTAGGCAATAAACCGATTACAGTCGCACCGGCAGCAGCACAAGCACGTACAGCTCAACAAGTACCTGCATTTGCCGTTCCGTCAGCCCCAATGAAACCGAGTTGGGACAATTCAGCCAAAGTACAGCCTGATGTTGCTTATCGTTCTAATGTAAACCCTAAGCACACTTTTGATAACTTTGTTGAAGGTAAATCGAACCAATTGGCTCGCGCTGCAGCGAGGCAGGTGGCAGAAAACCCAGGTGGTGCCTACAACCCATTATTTCTTTATGGTGGGACAGGTTTAGGTAAAACCCACTTATTACATGCTGTCGGCAATAGTATTATGCAGCATAAAGCCAACGCTCGCGTGGTTTATATGCACTCAGAACGTTTTGTTCAAGATATGGTCAAAGCTTTACAGAACAATGCCATTGAAGAATTTAAACGTTATTATCGTTCTGTTGATGCACTGCTTATTGACGATATCCAGTTTTTTGCTAACAAAGAGCGCTCACAAGAAGAGTTTTTCCATACTTTTAATGCGCTACTTGAAGGTAATCAACAAATTATTTTGACCTCCGACCGTTATCCAAAAGAAATTAACGGTGTGGAAGATCGCTTAAAATCGCGTTTTGGCTGGGGCCTAACCGTCGCAATCGAACCACCAGAGCTAGAAACTCGAGTCGCGATTTTAATGAAAAAAGCAGATGAAAATGAGATTCAGCTTCCGGGTGAAGTGGCCTTTTTCATCGCCAAACGCCTTCGCTCGAACGTTCGTGAGCTAGAAGGGGCGTTAAACCGCGTAATTGCCAACGCTAACTTTACTGGCCGGGCGATTACTATCGATTTTGTCAGAGAAGCACTGCGTGACTTATTAGCACTACAAGAAAAGCTGGTAACTATTGATAATATTCAAAAAACAGTTGCTGAATATTATAAAATTAAGGTAGCAGATTTACTGTCTAAGCGCCGTTCTCGTTCTGTCGCACGTCCGCGTCAAATGGCAATGGCACTAGCAAAAGAGCTGACTAACCATAGTTTACCTGAAATCGGGGATGCCTTTGGCGGCCGTGACCATACCACGGTGTTACATGCTTGTCGTAAAATTGAACAATTACGGGAAGAAAGCCATGACATCAAAGAAGATTTTTCTAATTTAATCAGAACATTATCATCTTAATTGCTATGAAATTTACAATAGAACGCGAGCAGTTATTAAAACCGTTACAACAGGTTAGTGGTCCTTTAGGTGGGCGTCCAACTCTGCCTATTTTAGGTAACCTTTTATTACAGGTAAAAGAAGGCACCCTCCAACTCACTGGAACCGACCTTGAAATGGAGATGATGGCCAATGTTGCCCTAACAGGGGAGCATGAAATTGGCGCAACCACCGTGCCCGCACGCAAGTTTTTTGATATCTGGCGTGGGTTACCTGAAGGTTCTGAAATTCATGTAGAGCTGAATGATGACAGACTGCTCGTCCGCTCTGGGCGTAGCCGCTTCTCATTATCCACTTTACCCGCTGCTGATTTTCCAAACCTGGATGATTGGCAAAGCGAAGTGGAATTTTCTCTTCCGCAATCAATACTGAAACGTTTAATTGAAGCTACTCAGTTTTCAATGGCGCACCAAGATGTCCGTTATTACCTCAACGGCATGCTATTTGAAACCGAAGACCAAATGCTCAGAACCGTTTCAACCGATGGACACAGGCTTGCAGTCTGTTCGATGGATATTGGTCAATCGCTACCCTCTCACTCAGTGATAGTGCCTCGTAAAGGGGTTATTGAGCTAATGCGTTTGTTAGATGGCGGTGATACCCCTCTACAACTGCAAATTGGTAGTAATAATATTCGTGCTCACGTTGGGGATTTTATCTTTACCTCTAAATTGGTTGATGGCCGTTTCCCTGATTACCGTCGCGTATTACCCAAAAACCCAGACAAAACCTTAGAAGCTCGCTGTGATTTACTCAAACAAGCTTTTTCTCGCGCGGCTATTTTATCGAATGAGAAATTCCGCGGTGTGCGCTTGTATTTCAGTGAAAACCAATTGCGCATTACGGCCAATAACCCAGAACAAGAAGAAGCCGAAGAAATTGTTGATGTAAGCTACCAAGGTACTGAGATGGAAATTGGCTTTAACGTCAGCTACATCTTAGATGTCTTAAATGCGCTAAAAAGTGAAAACGTGCAACTTCTGTTAACCGACGCTGTTTCCAGTGTGCAGATTGAAGACGCTGATAGTAAAGCAGCGGTGTATGTTGTCATGCCAATGCGTTTGTAATCGGTATTTATGATCCTTTCGCGTTTATTGATCCGTGATTTTCGAAATATTGAAAACGCGGATCTCTCCCTTGCTAATGGGTTCAATTTTTTAATTGGCCCCAATGGGAGCGGTAAAACCAGTATACTGGAAGCCATATATACACTCGGTCATGGCCGTGCCTTTCGCAGCATTCAAGCGAACCGAGTTATTCGCCATGAGCAAGAACAATTTATTCTTCATGGTAAACTGAGCCATTTAGATGAACAGCGAAACGACCTTTCATTAGGTTTAAGCAAAAACCGCGATGGTGACAGTAAAGTCCGAATAGACGGCACTGATGGCCATAAAATTGCAGAACTAGCAAAATTATTGCCAATTCAACTGATTACCCCAGAAGGGTTTACCTTGCTAAATGGCGGCCCTAAATATCGACGTGCTTTTATTGATTGGGGTTGTTTTCACAATGACCCGCTGTTTTTTTCAGTTTGGTCAGATTTAAAACGGTTATTAAAGCAACGCAATGCCGCTTTACGGCAAGTCACTCGTTATGAGCAAATTCGTCATTGGGACACACAACTGGCACCGCTTTCCGAGCAAATAAGCCAATGGCGCCATGACTATATTGCAGGTATTGCTGAAAATATTGAGCAAACTTGCCAACAATTTTTACCCGAATTTTCACTCTCGGTATCCTTCCAACGTGGTTGGGATAAAGAAATTGATTATTCAGAACAATTAGAGCGCCAATTTGAGCGTGATAGAGCACTAACCTATACCGCTTCAGGGCCACATAAAGCGGATTTGCGTATTCGAGCAAATGGAACCCCTGTTGAAGATATGCTTTCGCGGGGTCAATTGAAGCTGCTTATGTGTGCATTACGGTTAGCGCAGGGTGAGTTTTTCACCCGTCAGAGCGGGCAACAATGCCTGTATCTACTGGATGATTTTGCTTCTGAACTTGATGCCGGCCGTCGCCAATTACTGGCAACCCGTCTCAAAGCTACACAAGCACAAGTGTTTGTCAGTGCCATTACACCTGAGCAAGTTAATGATATGATAGATGCAAATAGCAAGATGTTTAGTGTAGAACATGGCAAAATAGAAGTTCAACCTCAGGAATAGAAAGAGCAGGAAACGTTGATGTCGAATACATATGACTCCTCAAGTATCAAGGTATTAAAAGGACTAGATGCGGTGCGTAAGCGCCCAGGCATGTATATCGGTGATACAGACGATGGAACAGGTCTTCATCACATGGTTTTCGAGGTTGTCGACAACGCTATCGACGAAGCCCTCGCAGGCTTTTGTGATGATATCGTGATCACTATCCATGCCGATAACTCTATCTCCGTACAGGATGATGGACGTGGTATCCCTACTGGTATCCACGAAGAAGAAGGCGTCTCTGCCGCAGAGGTTATCATGACCGTTCTGCACGCAGGGGGTAAATTTGATGACAACTCCTATAAAGTCTCCGGTGGTTTGCACGGTGTTGGGGTTTCCGTTGTTAACGCCTTATCTGAAAAATTAGAATTAGTTATCCGTCGCGATGGCAAAGTTCATGAGCAAATCTACAAACATGGTGAGCCTCAAGGGCCTCTGACTGTTGTCGGCGAAACCGACCAAACAGGAACCCGCGTTCGTTTTTGGCCAAGTATGGACACTTTTAAAGGTGTCACTGAATTTGAATATGACGTCTTAGCAAAACGCTTACGTGAGTTATCATTCTTAAACTCCGGTGTTTCTATCAAGCTCATTGATAAACGTGATGGCAAAGAAGACCATTTCCATTATGAAGGTGGCATTAAAGCCTTTGTTGAGTATTTAAGCCGTAACAAAACCCCTATCCACCCTTCTGTCTTTTATTTTTCAACTGAAAAAGACGGTATTGGCGTTGAAGTTTCAATGCAGTGGAATGATGGTTTCCAAGAAAACGTATACTGCTTCACCAATAACATTCCTCAGCGCGATGGGGGGACTCACCTCGCTGGTTTCCGTGCAGCAATGACGCGTACATTGAATAACTACATGGAAAAAGAAGGCTATCAGAAGAAAAGCAAAGTCAACGCAACCGGTGACGATGCACGTGAAGGCCTGATTGCGGTTATTTCAGTAAAAGTTCCAGATCCTAAATTCTCATCACAAACCAAAGAAAAATTGGTCTCTTCCGAAGTGAAAACAGCGGTTGAAACAATCATGAATGAGAAATTAGTTGAATATTTACTGGAAAACCCGAACGATGCAAAAATCGTTGTCGGTAAAATCATTGATGCAGCACGCGCACGCGAAGCAGCACGTAAAGCCCGTGAAATGACACGTCGTAAAGGCGCGTTAGACTTAGCTGGCTTACCGGGTAAATTGGCTGACTGCCAAGAACGCGACCCTGCGCTATCTGAACTGTACCTTGTGGAAGGGGACTCCGCGGGTGGCTCTGCAAAACAGGGCCGTAACCGTAAGAACCAAGCAATTTTGCCACTGAAAGGTAAAATTCTAAACGTAGAAAAAGCGCGTTTTGATAAAATGCTATCTTCACAAGAAGTGGCAACCCTGATCACCGCATTAGGCTGTGGTATTGGTCGTGATGAATATAACCCAGACAAACTGCGTTATCATAGCATCATTATCATGACGGATGCGGACGTCGATGGTTCGCACATTCGTACACTACTATTGACCTTCTTCTACCGCCAAATGCCTGAAATCGTTGAACGTGGTCATATCTTTATCGCTCAACCACCACTGTATAAAGTGAAACGTGGTAAACAAGAGCAATATATTAAAGATGACGATGCAATGGACGATTACCTGATTTCTATCGCTCTTGATGGCGCGGAACTGCATTTAAGTGCCGAAGCCCCAGCCATGAAAGGCGAAGAACTCGAAAAACTGGTTGTCGAATATAATGCTGCACACCGTATTATTCGTCGCCTCGAGCGCCTGTACCCTCAAGCTCTACTTAACAGCTTGGTTTATCAGTCAACCTTAACTGAAGATGACTTAAAAGCCAGCGAGAAAGTAGAAGAGTGGGCAAAAACACTGGTTAAACGCTTAGAAGATAACGAGCAATTCGGTAGCACTTACAGCTATACCGTTAACGAAAACCGTGAGCGTCAATTATTCGAGCCAACTATCCGTATTCGCACCCATGGTGTTGATACCGACTACAATCTCGATTTTGACTTTGTTCATGGCAGTGAGTACCGTCGCATTACTCATTTAGGTGACTTAATCAGTGGCTTAATTGAAGAAGGTGCTTACATCAAGCGTGGTGAGCGTCGTCAAGATATCGATAACTTTGAAGAAGCTTTGACTTGGTTAACGCGTGAGTCACGTCGCGGCCTATACGTACAGCGTTATAAAGGTCTTGGTGAAATGAACCCAGAACAACTTTGGGAAACCACCATGAACCCTGAGACGCGCCGTATGATGCGTGTAACAGTGAAAGATGCGATCGCAACCGACTTACTATTCACCACATTAATGGGTGATGCTGTTGAGCCACGTCGTGCATTTATCGAAGAAAATGCCCTAAAAGCAGCGAATATTGATATTTAATTATTCAGCTAACTGAATAATATTTAATAACCCCATACGAAAGTTTGGGGTTATTTTTTTATAATTATTTTTTTATAGTTATTATTTTACTTTCATCATTTAATCAAACCAGTAGTAAAAAAATAAAAAAATAAAACCCGTCAATAGAAAACTACATTATAAAAAATAAAACAATTTAAAATAAAGTTTATCACTTTAATTAATAACGATTTTTTATTTTTAAAACTGTCATAAAAAATAAATATATTATAAATAAACTCCGCCAAATGAAATTTTCACCAATAGCATCGGCGGGATTACAATGAGAAAAACCTTTATATCAGTATCAATAACTTTATTACCATTCATATTCACAAATACTCTAATAGCAAAAAATCATATTTTAGAATTAGAGAAAAACATTATCGATACAAGAAATACATGGCTTGAGGATATAAAACACAATGTTATTAATAATACCCCTAAAGAAGGCAGCGAAGTTGCTGAGCAAGATAGGCTTATTAGCAATGAATACATCAATATCACAGGTGAAAGAAAAAATTTAGCACACGCAGATAAATCCCAAAGCTCAGATTATTTATTTAACAGTTATCAAACGATACTGTTTGGCGAACAGGATATTAATATAAAAGACCATAAACAATATAAAGAAATCCGTTCGTTACATGATACAAGCACTCGTGCTTATGATGAAAAAAAACAACGTACTAGGTCGATTGATTTTATTCTAAAAGACCATTTTAAGCGTGGTCGTCCTTACCAAGTATTGGATGACGAAGGTCATTATATTGCAGGTTATTCACATATACAGGGCTCATCTTACCCTAGCGGCCATACGTGGAATGGTTTTAAGCAAGCAGCAGTATTGGCGATGATTTTCCCCGAAAAAGGCAGTGAAACGTTCAACCGAGCGATTGAATACGGTGAAAGCCGCGTGATTGTTGGCGCACACTTCGCTACCGATACCATCGCTTCTCGTGTAGGTAATTATTATTTATTATCACAGCTGCTATCCGATGAAAAAAACAGCAAATTCATTGTTGAGTCGGCTAAAAATATTCGTACAGATATTTCATCGTCATGTTCAAATAACAGTCAAAATTGTCTAACCGTATCTAACCCTATAACCAATGACCATATTGGTTACTATGGAAAAAAAGAAACGCAAAAGATATCTATGATCGAGCCTAAAAATATACCTAAAACGGCGGGTTATTTACTTCGATTACGCTTCCCATACTTGAATAAAACACAGTGGAACAATATTTTAGCTAGCACTGCGTATCCAAGCCAATCAATTGCGGGTTGGAATATCAAAGAAAATGATCCAAATAGCTATTGGGGGTTAATTAACTTACCTGCGGCTCATCATGGCCCCTCCTATTTATATGAAAACTTTATCGTCAATCAAGACGTTAATGACTTTGATATTGCTAATTTCGGTAAGCTAGATGAATGGAAAAATAATATTCAAGGTACGGGAAAGTTAACGAAACAAGGCCAAGGGACATTAGTATTATCTGGCAACAATACCTTCGCAGGCTTTACAGTAAACCAAGGCCATTTAGTCTTAACAGGTGAGAATAAATACTCGCAAAAATCCCATATAAATGGCGGAACGGTTACCCTTAAAAAACACTTAGATTCCGCAGTTGATGTCCAGAAAGGAACGTTAGTCTTAGATGACGGAAAAATCGGTGCTTCGGTGAATATTAACCACCACGGTTTACTGACGGGCAATGGGAGCATTCGACAATTAACCGCTAACCAAGGTGCAGTTGTTGCACCCGGT
The DNA here is from genome assembly GCF_028479505.1 of Providencia sp. PROV205. NCBI lineage: Bacteria > Pseudomonadati > Pseudomonadota > Gammaproteobacteria > Enterobacterales > Morganellaceae > Providencia > Providencia sp. PROV205. The sequence continues at coordinate 111,421 of NZ_JAMPNU010000019.1, forward strand.
CACTCAATTGGCACAATTAACATCATTGATTCCGTGAATTTTGCACCGAACAGCCATTATTTGGTTGAAATCAATTCAGCAGGTAAAAACGATAAGGTCATCAGCCAAGGCTCGGCTTTATTAAAAGGTGGTACCGTCAGTGTCACGCTTGAAAATCAAAATAACCCGCTTTCTAAGCAAGATATCCACCAGTTATTTGATACACAATATACGATATTAAGCGCTCAAAAGGGGATTGATGGCCAATTTGATGCTGTTGTGCCTAATTACCAGTTTATTGGAACGACACTAAATTACACCCCCAAAGAGGTTACACTTAAGGTAGGGCGCAATAACACTGCATTTTCCAGTGCCGCTGCAACGCAAAACCAAACCGCTGTGGCTAACGCCATTGAAACGCTTCCTACGCACCATACTCTCTATAACCAAACGTTAAAAAGCCAAACAAAACAACAAGCTCAAGCGATATTTCGCAATGTCACCGGGCAAATATACGCTGACCTATTATCCAATCAAATAAATAATAGCCGTCAGATTAAAGAAACAGTACTTGAACAAGCTCGCTTGTCTGGATCATGGAGTAGCGAAAGCAAAGGCAATGTATGGGTCAAAATGCTCTATGATTGGGATAAAACGACTGGTGATAACAATGCCACTGGGTATAAGTCATCAAATTATGGTCTATTGCTTGGGGCAAATCGACGTTTTATCAATGAAAAAATGACATTGGGTATCGCGGCAGGGTTTAGTCAAAGCACCTTATCTAGCGACCTAGACCACGGTAACAGTAACAACTACCATGCCGCCATTTATGGTAGCGCTTTATGGCAACCTATCGCGGTTCGTGCTGGGCTCGGTCACACTTCACATCTTATTCATACCGAACGCTCAATCAGTGATGGCACAAGTCACTCAGCGAGCTATTATACCAACACACATCAAGCTTTTATGGAGCTGGCCTATCCAATTAACTCAAATGGGATAAATATTGAGCCATTCACCAATCTCACTTATATCAGCGCAATGAATCATGCTATTAATGAAAACATCAACAACACATCACTACAGGCACGTAAACAGCGCATCAGTACGACGTTATCTACCCTTGGGCTACGCCTTGATAACCAATGGAAATTGAGTAAAACATCAAATATCGGTTTACACGGTGAGCTTAATTATCAATACCAATATGGGAATTTAAATAGAGGGATAAAATTGAATTTTACTGATACCGCAAGCTCATTTACAACACATAGTGTTCCTGCATCAGGCCATGGCGTCGCATTAAAAATCGGTACTGATATCAATATAAAAGAAAATACTAAGCTATCAATTAATTATAATAAATTTTTATCAAAAAATTATAGCGATAACAATATTGATGCCAAAATTGCGGTAAGTTTCTAACTCAATATTTTACCTCCCCCTCACGAGTTGTGAGGGGCTAGTCATGACTAAACATCACGATATTTTACAGTTTTTTACGCCACTATTTTGATTATCTTACCTTTTTTTATGTTATAAACGAATAACACCCTAAGTTAACCAGATGTTAACTTATTATTTTTTAATGACTTCTATAACCTCTGATTAAGGTCAAAAATACGTAAAATAACACTATGATTCGCCAACTTATTATTTCAATTTATGCATTATTGGTATCTATCATCCCTGTATTTTTTAGTGGAGATATCAGCATTATTGCAGACATTGCCATCATAATTTCAGGGGTGCTTATCATACTGTTATGTGCCGGTATTTATCGGTTTTTACTTGGCAAAATTTTTACTGTTTTTGTGTCACTTCTGTGGGCTCTCAATTTATCTGTTTCATTCTTCTTTTATCAAAAACACGATATCCGCTTTTCTTCTTCGATTGCAGAAACTTTTATCAATACCAATAGCAGCGAAACAGTTGGAATGCTTTCCTATAACATTGGTTATGTTATTTTTTATTTACTTGTTTTTTCGGCTTATTTAGCCTGTATCCATCAATGCGCAAAATATATGAAGCGTCGTATTACAGCGATAATTATGGCACTAATTTGTGGTTACCTATTAGCCATTCCAGCCTATTACGCATCATTACTTAGCAAACCCAATAGCGCTTTATTGATCACGGAAAAATACTTCTTAAGCACCCCTTTCTATAATGCTGCAGCTTTAGTCAAAAATTTATATGAAAACCGAGGGATAAAAAAAATATCATCACAAGAAGTGGCTTTTAACTACCAGAAAAACGCGTCTGAAACTGAAATCTATGTTCTTGTCATTGGTGAATCATTGCGCCGTGACCATATGGGTTTTTACGGCTATCAATATGAAACAACACCCAATTTAAATCAGCGAAAATCACAAATATTGGCGTTTCAACAAGCCTATTCCCCTGCACCGGTGACTATCTTGTCAGTCCCTATTTCACTGTCTAATATTCGCTTTGAGCAAATGCAGGATAAATCACACTATTCGGACAATATCATTTCATTAGCCAATCATGCAGGCTTTAAAACCTATTGGGTCAGCAACCAGGGAAAAACTAATAAACGTACCAGTATTATTTCTGCTATTGCTTCTATGTCACAAAAGAAAGCTTGGAACGAATTTGTCGGCTACGATGAAGAGCTGCAAGATGACTTCAATAATGCTATCAATGACCCCACTGATAAGAAAAAACTCATTGTGTTACATACTTATGGCAGCCATGAACCTGCCTGTAACCGCTTCCCTGAAACTGAACTAAAAACATTCAGTGGCCAAGAAGATGACGATTGCTACGACAGTTCGGTAGCATATACCGATAAATTTATCGAAAACCTGATACAACAACTCGAAGGGAAACCTGCGACTTTGATGTACTATTCAGACCATGCGTTGCAACGCCTAGACAGCGATAACAATATTCACTACCACCATGGCGTTAACAACCCAAGAAAAGAAGCCTATGAAATTCCTTTGCTGATTTGGTACAGCGAAAGTGCCAGTAAACCAAACATCAAACCAGTAAACTTGCAGTCACCTTATTCTACAGCGAATAATTATTGGCTAATCAGTGATTGGCTTAATATACAACAAGGTTCGCAACAAGCTTGCTTATCACCTTTACGTGAATGTTATCAACCCAATAAGAATATTCAGGTCATTGATGGCAATCGAAATATTTTATCCATTAGCCAATTACCTTCTGAGACGATAGATCCACAATAAAACTCGATATTTTGGCAATATTTGCTCATAGTTAACAAATATGAATCCAATTTACTTATCGAGTCGAGGTTTTAATGTTCGATTTAGTTTTTTTACGTGAATTACTGGTCTCGAGTGTTCACGTACTTCAATTACTTTTAGAAGCAATTTCAGTTATCTGCGTAGTGATTGGGTTAATCAAAACCCTGATCGTGTGGATGAAAACCCAAAAAGCACGTACCGCTCGCTATTGTTTTGGTGATTGGCTAGCCACTGCGTTAGAGTTCCAATTAGCCGCTGATATCTTAGCAACAACCGTTGACCCAGATTTAGATAGCCTCATTAAACTCGGTATTATTGCCGTGATCCGAACATTCTTGAACTACTTCTTGGCAAAAGAGTTAGAACACCAGCCGCCGCAGAATGAACCGGCTCGTCACTAATTTAGGTACAAAAAAACCTGCATATTAAATTATGCAGGTTTATCGAATACGACTTATCGCTGCGCCGCGCTTATAATAAAATCCGTAACATACGACGAAGAGGCTCAGCAGCTCCCCACAGTAATTGGTCACCAACCGTAAAGGCAGATAAGTATTCAGGGCCCATATTCAGTTTACGCAAGCGGCCAACAGGGGTGCTAAGCGTGCCAGTGACTGCCGCTGGAGTTAACTCACGCATAGTGATTTCGCGGTCATTAGGAACCACTTTCACCCAATCATTATGTGAGGCAAGCAATTGCTCAACTTCACTCAACGGAACATCTTTTTTCAGCTTCAATGTGAAAGCTTGGCTATGACAGCGCAGCGCACCCACACGAACACATAACCCATCAACTGGAATAATATTATTGCCCGTTTCTAAAATTTTATTGGTTTCTGCTTGGCCCTTCCACTCTTCGCGGCTTTGGCCATTTTCTAACGCTTTATCAATCCATGGGATCAGGCTACCCGCTAATGGTACGCCAAACGCATCCGTTGGCATTGTGCCACTGCGAGTGAAATCTGTGACTTTTTTCTCGATATCTAAAATAGCGGAGGCCGGGTCTTGGAGTTCTTTAGCCACTTGTGTGTGCAAAGACCCCATTTGTGCCAGAAGCTCACGCATATTTCGAGCCCCAGCCCCTGATGCCGCTTGATAAGTTGCCACAGATGCCCATTCCACTAAATTATTAGTGAACAACCCACCTAAAGACATCAACATTAAACTTACCGTACAATTCCCACCGACAAAGGTCTTAATGCCTTTATTTAAGCCGTCTTGGATATGTTGGTTATTTACGGGATCAAGAATAATAATCGCATCATCTTTCATACGTAATGAAGACGCAGCATCAATCCAGTAACCATTCCAGCCAGACTCACGAAGTTTAGGATAAACTTCATTCGTGTAGTCGCCGCCTTGGCAGCTAATAATAATGTCCAATGCTTTTAGTGCATCAATATCAAAGGCATCCTGTAAAACACCACGATGGCCACCGTAAACAGGTGCTTCTGCACCCTGTTGTGATGTGGTAAAAAATACAGGACGGATCGCATCAAAATCACGTTCTTCGACCATTCTCTGCATCAATACTGAGCCGACCATTCCACGCCAGCCAACAAACCCTACATTTTTCATTTTCACTCACCCTGTTCGTTTAAATTTTTACCAAGAAATTTCTAGTTTCGACCCCACAAAGTAAATACCGTCATTGTTATCATTCATTCAGTATTCACAAAAATTGAAACTAGAAATTTTTCGGATGTATTAAACCTGACAAAATATGCATCCATGTGCAAGTGAATTTCATCACTAATAATAAGAAGATTAGTAATCATGCTAATGATCGAGGGGATCAGTGGACAAAAAAACAAATGAAAAAAAGCCACGGCAGAGAGCAATAATCTGCAATGGCTAAGCAAATAAAATATAAAGCGATACAGGAAATTTTATAATTATGTTTAAATTCAATAATTAGCGTTTTTTCTTACAGCCTTGCACTGCTTTAAAACGTGGGTTTGTTTTGCATATCACATACACCCGGCCACGACGGCGAACAATTTGGCAATCTGGATGACGGTTTTTTGCCGTTTTTAATGAACTCAGTACTTTCATCTTCATTTACCCTCTGACTGTAAAAAACGACCAAAACGCTTCTGGAACTGTGCCGTTTTCCCTTCCTGAGAAATCATTTTCTGTTTACCGGTATAAAACGGATGTGACTGAGAAGAGACATCAAGCGTGACATACGGAAATATTTCACCCTCATACTCGATTGTTTTTTCAGTTTTTATTGTTGAGCCTACTTTGAAATAGGCATCTGCACTTGTGTCATGAAAAACCACGGTACGGTATTGTGGATGGATCCCCTGTTTCATAATAACCACCTAAATGTAATGTTATAATATAACAATACATTTTTTTAAAAAACGATGCAATAACTTTGTCGATAATAATAATAATTAGCAAACAAGCAATTGTTTTATATACATTAATTTATTAATTATTAGTCATATCATTATAGATAAATAATCTTTATTTGATACTGTGTTTGTCTGTTGATTGGTAGTTTTATCGAGAAGTATCCCAATCAATAAGGACTCCTATGACATCGATATCCAATACAACTCTGTATGCAACTACACACAGACCTAATTCAACAGTACCCAATACCAATCTAGCCTCGGAAAAAATAGTATCGACTAGAAATGTTCCGCTACAGAATAGTATCGGTGGCAGCATATCTGTACAACTTTATAGCGACAGAGCTAAAAGTATGTCTTCGACGGACACCCCCGTCGATGATGATGTAGATGGGTCACTTTGGGGCAAACATACAGAAAAAAGAATTCCTGGAAATCAATTCCAATTAGCTACTGCGTATTCAAATAAATTTAATATAGGGAAAAAAGAACCGATAACCTATTTTGATAGTGTCACAGTTATTGGTGACAGCTTATCTGACTCTGAAGGAAGGATGCATAAAAAGTCGTGTGGATTACTCACTAATGCTAACCAATACTATAATGGACGGTTCACTAATGGTTTCACATGGCCTGAGTTTCTCACCATGCCTAATACGATGCAAAGCCATTCCAGTAAAGGTAAAGTTACACTCACGAATAAGTCGGAAGGTGGCTCAACTTGTGCACCTTATTTTAAATCCACACTTCACCCTCAATTTGCCATACTTTCAAATATCGAAAAACAAGCAAAACACCTTAAGTTTGATGACAAAAGTTTAGGTATTATTTTTATTGGTGCCAATGACTATATGACCTATTCGAAAGAAAATGTCGATGTTGTTATCTCTAGTCAAGAAAAAACAATCAAAAAAATGATCAAAAATGGTGCGAAAAATATTCTAGTGATGGGGCTTCCTGATCTATCCCAAACCCCTGCAATAAAAACCAGTTCACCGAAAAAACAACAAAAAATACAAAATCTCAGCATCGAACATAACAACAAGCTTCAGACTATAATTAACCTATTGAAATTAAACAAAAATATCAATATTAATTACTTTAATGTTAATAACGTAATGAAAAATATAACGAATGTAGTTGGCGACATAAATAAAAACTCACCGGGAGCATATAATATAGAAGACGCTTTTACTGATGGTTATATTCGCCAAGACAATACCGCACCATTAGAAATCGACCCTCATTATGTTTTTATCGATGATGTTCATCCTACTCAGGAAGTCCATCAAATTATTGCGATGGAATTGCATAATTTTATCTTAAAAAAGTACAACCCACTAAACAACCAAAAATAACGCTTTATTTATCAATCAAGGTTAGCTGGTATCTGCTAACTTTGATTGATAAAGCGAGATAAACACGTAATTTTCTCACTTTGTTTTATCAGGCGAAAATCAATAACCTATTTGGCTTTTTCCCAAACATTGTCTGTTTGTCAGCCCCCTGAAGCTAACCTCATGTGAATATAAAAATAAATATTAAATCAATAATTCTTTCATCAAATAACTTTTGTATAATCAGGTTAATTAGCACTTTCATTTATTATTTATCATATAGATACATGATACATAAATAACTAAAGGACGATGAAAATGTATTACGGCTTTGACATGGGCGGGACAAAAATTGAACTTGCCGTCTTTGATAACGAATTAAATCAGGTCTGGCAAAAGCGTGTTCCTACACCCAAAGATGACTACCAAACGCTCTTAAATACATTTCTTGAGCTCACACGAGAAGCAGATGAAAAATTTAACTGCCAAGGAAAAGTGGGTGTTGGCGTTCCGGGTATCGTAAACCACGCTGAAGGAACCGTATTTACAACCAATGTCCCTACTGCACAATACAAACCTTTAATTCATGATCTTGCTAATATATTACAGCGCCCAGTAAAAGTAGAAAATGATGCAAATTGCTTTGCATTATCAGAAGCTTGGGACCCTAATTTCAAACGCTACCCTACCGTTCTTGGCTTAATTTTAGGGACTGGTGTAGGCGGTGGGTTTATTATAAATGGCAAAGTTTTATCCGGTAAAAATGGAATTGCAGGGGAAATAGGCCACATGAACCTCAGCGTTCGTGGAGCCAAGCTATTAGGGGAAAAAGTTCCTGAAATAACTTGTGGCTGTGGCCAAACAGCTTGCTTTGAAACCTATCTATCCGGCCCGGGCTTTGAGCGTATTTATTCTTCATTCAACAATGAAAAACGTTCGGCTATCGAAATTATTGAGCTATATAAACAAGGTGATATTCAAGCAAAAGAGCATGTTAACCGCTATATGTCATTACTTGCGATGTTTATGGGGCAAATTGTCACTGTTTTTGACCCCGACTTAGTGGTTATTGGTGGAGGGTTATCACAGTTTGAAGAGATCTATAAACAACTACCAGAAGTACTTCCACAATACCTATATGGTATAGCAACATTACCTGCAATCGAAAAAGCACGTTATGGTGACTCTGGAGGCGCACGAGGTGCGGCATTCCTGAACTTGATAGACTAATCTTACTTTTTTGCGCTTCATAATAGTTTTCATCCATGAAGCGCGAATTTATCACTTTAATCTTATTAATCCCCCCCATTTTGTACTTTAAACACGCTTATTATAGTTGAGAATGATTATCATCAACTTGATTATTAATGGTAAAATCCTATCTCATTAATGTCTTACTATTATCGATAAGACTTTAGGAATAACTTCACCAAATAAAGCTGGATAAACAACCAGTACTATAAGAGACTTCAAAAAATTAAAAGTGCTTATAGACTAGTCTGATACTGCTATTAATTAAAAAATATATTATTAAGCTAAATAATTTTATGGTGATAAATTAAACAAACGTTCCTTTTCACGTAAGCTCAATAATGCATTAATAATAAAGAGAAAACCCTATGAGTTTGTTTTTCCATAACAGTTTGATGTTCCCGACAATTATCTTTAGTGGTTTGCTAATCATTGTTCTATTTTATTGGTTATGTGCCGCTTTTGGCTTATTGGATATCGACGTATTTAATCTTGATACCGAATTTGATGCTGGCATTGATGCAACAGGTTTCGCGGGTTGGCTAACCAAGCTTGGCTTAGCAGGGATCCCTGTCACCATTATTGTCACGTTATTTACTCTTTTTGGTTGGATAATCAGTTATTTCAGCGTACATATCTTTATTCGCTTCATTGATACTGATTTATTACGTTATCTCGTCAGCTTCGCCGTTTTTGCGATCACCCTATTTATCTCTCTTCATTTAACCGCTTTGTGCTTAAAACCTGTGCGCAAAAAATTGGTGAGCCTTAATAAACCCAAAACAGTACAACAACTTATCGGTAAATACGCCACAGTACGTTCAGGAATGGTGAGTGAACAAAATGGCGAAGCGCTATTAGAAGATGGCGGAGCCGGGTTAATTTTACAAATACGCGCCCCATCCTCCGAACAGTTAAAACGCGGTGATCGTGTTGTTATTATTAGCTATGACGCAGCATCGCACAGTTACCAAGTTGTCAGTGAAAATGAGTTTCGCCACGGATAACTTCGCTTTTTAAAAATAAATATCTTGCTTGCATAATCGAAATGACGTCATCGTCAGAACCAATGGAGAATTAATATGGACTTGGCTGCACTAATGCCCTTTTTAACAATTATCGGGGGGATCATCCTAGTTATTTTAGGGTTCTTTGGGTTATTCAAAGCCTTCTATATCAAAGTTCCACAAGGTACTGCTTTGATTGTCAATGACATGTCATCACAGCCTAAAGTGCATTTTACAGGGGCATTAGTTTACCCTGTCATCTACAAAAAAGAATTCATGCGTATCTCTTTGCTAACACTTGAAGTTGATCGCCGCGGTAAAGATGGCTTGATTTGTCATGATAACTTACGTGCTGATATCACTGTTGCTTTCTATTTGCGAGTGAATGAAACGACAGAAGATGTGCTGAAAGTTGCAAAAGCTATCGGTGTTGACCGTGCATCAGACCATCAAGCGGTCAGTACATTATTCAGTGCAAAATTCTCTGAAGCCTTAAAAACAGTCGGTAAGCAACTGGATTTAGCCACTTTATTTGAAAACCGACAAGACTTCCGTGATCGCATTGTTGATGTGATAGGAAAGGACCTTAACGGCTATGCACTTGAAGATGTGGCGATTGATTACCTAGAACAAACACCAAAATCAGCCTTAGACCCAAACAATATCTTTGACTCCGAAGGTATTCGTAAAATTACTGAAATCACCGCGATCCACAATATTGAGACCAACCAAAAAGAGCGTGATCAAGAGCTCGCAATTCAAAAGAAAAACGTTGAAACCCGCGAAGCAAGTTTAGCCTTAGAGCGCCAACAAGCCGATGCCGAAGCTCGCCAAAAACGTGAAATTGATAATATCCGTGCACGTGAACAAGCTGAAACCTTACGTGTTCAAGAAGAAGAGCGCCTTAAAGCAGAGCAAGCGCGTATTCAAACCCAGCAAGAAATTGAAATCCGTGAAGAAAACCGCATGCGCGAAGTTGAAGTTGCTCAACAAAACCGTACTCGTGCAGTCGCCATCGAAGAAGAACGCGTGAGCCGCGCACGTGAGCTCGAAATTGTTGCCCGTGAAAGAGAAGTTGAATTACAACGTATAGAAAAAGAAAAAGCACTCGAAGAAGAACGCAAAAATATCTCCAATGTTATACGTGAGCGTGTAGCCGTTGAAAAAACCGTGGCACAAGAAGAAGAACGCATCAAAGAAGTTCGTGAAGTCTCTGAAGCTGAACGCATGCGCCAAGTCACCGTGATTAACGCACAGGCAGAAGCAGAAGAGTCGCTAGTTCGCCAAGTGAAAAAAGCCGAAGCTGATGAAGCCAGTGCTAAACACCGTGCAGAAGAAATAAGCACCATGGCACAAGCAGAACTCGAAGCATCGGCAAAGCAAGCTGAAGCCAAAAAGCGCTTAGCTGAAGGGGTTGAAGCCGAACACGCGGCATTAGGTTTAGCAGAAGCTCGAGTTCGCCAAGCAACTGCAGAGGCAGAAGAAAAAGAAGGTCTTGTTCTTGCCAATATTACGGCTGAGAAACTGTTAGCAGAAGCACGTGGGCTGAAAGAAAAAGGCTTAACGGAAGCCCAGGTTATGGAAGCTAAAGCTAAAGCAGAGCAACAACAAGGGTTTGCTGAAGCAAAAATCCTTGAAGAGAAATTAGCAGCCCAAGCTCGTGGTGAAGAACAACAAGCAAATGCTAAAGAAAAACTAGGCTTAGCTGACGCGAAAGTACTGGAAGAAAAACTGGCAGCACAAGCTCGAGGTGAAGGACAATTAGGTTCAGCGCAAGCAGAAGTTATCCGCCAACGCTTGAAAGCTGAAGCCGATGGTTTAACCGACAAATTTAAATCAATGGATCACCTCAGCGATACTGCACGTTCACATGAAGAGTTTCGTATGCGCCTTGAGAAAGAGTTCGAACAATCCATGGCCTCTATCGACGCAAATAAAGAAATTGCCCGCGAGCAAGCTGATGTATTGGCTGCAGCTCTTAGCAAAACCAATATTGAAATTGTGGGCGGCGACGGCAGCTTCTTCAACACCTTCTCTAAAGCACTAAGCCTCGGTAAAGCGGTTGATGGCTTTATGGATAAAAGCAGTTTCGCAAAAGAAAATGTCGAGAAGCTCATAAATCGTAGCAAAGAAGACAAAAAAATTGATATTGCCGCATTATTGAAAAACCCAGAAGTTCAAGACCTTATCAACGGTTTTATGGCAGCTAAAGGGGCTAACCAGCCAGCAAAAACAGTCATGTCAAAACCGATTCCACCGACGGATGACCAGCTGTAAACCTTTAGCACATTGGGGTAGTGAACCTACCCCCTATTGTTCTTCATTATTTGTTTTCCATTTTTATTGTCTTAGTTAAGGGAATTCGCTGCGCAATGTCAGATATTCAGGATACGGATCGCGAACAAGAAATACTCGATAGCGCTGTTGCAGAAGGCGGTGCTTATGAAATATTACGCAAACGCCTGACCGACCAAGGGCAACAGCTGCATCAAAAAGCCGCACAACTCAATGAAATGCGGTTGGATGAATTTGGTCAAAGCCAAATGGATATTATTGGTCGTATTCGCATTCGTACTGAAAATAATTGCCAAGCAAGGGACATTGTCCGCGTCGGTGAATGGCTCTTATTCGGTTATAACGTATTCCTCGGCCTAAAAAAAGAAACGCACCTCGAAGATGTATTTTCACTATATCGGTTAATTGAAAACGACAATGAGTTTGATGTTGAAGCAGTCCCTTATGAAGATACCTTCTTGAGTGATAATCGCTTTGTTCAAGATTTTACTGAACTCTATACCTATTATAAGAACACACAGTTACTGCAACTTGTTGAACGGGACGGCAAACTTCTTGCTAGTTTTCAAATTGGCGATCGCATCACGGACGTGCGAGTTTTTCGCTGGTCAATCTCCAGCGACAAACGCAAAATTGAGTATATTGATAACCGGGGTGAACGCGATATAGCCCTCCCACCAGCCTATGATTTTGAATGGCAAAAAACCACACGGGAAGACACGGTTAACGGCCGATACCCTCACATCAATATTCTTGACACTGTATTCATAGAAACTATTGGCGGTGATTTAACCATCAAGTGTGAAAATAACACTGAAGATGGTTTGGGGATTTACCAAGAAGCTGTTCTTGATAAAAACCAATCTTTAGATGACGCACAAATTGAATATGCACAAACTGGCAGTTTAATTATCTTAAAAGTTTTACCCTATCGAGAAGAAACTTGGCGTTACTTGGTTTACAACACGCTGTCTCAATCTGTACAACGCATTGATGCCATTGGGCAAGCATGTGTCCAGCTACCAGAAGACCACGGTATTATTTTCCCTGGCGGCTACTACTTACAAAATGGTGACTATAAAACGTTTGAGCAGTCTATGGATGGAATGCGTTTTCGCCGTTTGCGTCGTTCTCCAAATGGAGAAGATGTCCTATATGTTTTCTATTCACCAAATCAAGGTCGTATTGCTCTATTCAATTACAACTTAATTGAACGAACACTTTCAGTTCCGCTTATTGGCCATGGCTATGCCATGCTTGAAGACGGAAAAATGGTGTTATTTGAAGGTGAAGGCGAAGAAGCGACTCGCGTTCATCCTATGCAAGTTTGGCAGACCCCATTTTACTCAGAAGAATTTGCCGACCAACAGCCGACTCGTAGCGGTTTTTTAGGGCGTATCGGCAATGCAGATTTAGTTCGAGGTATTTCTGAAATATTACATGTTTCCAAAGAAATAGAAGGCAGCCAAATTTCTATCGCTCGCTACGAACAGCTCAGCCAACAAGCAAAAAATTTACTGGATATTTATTACTGGTTTGGTGATGAACAATGCCTTGGTATTGGCAAATTGCTCAAAGAAATCACCCAAACAAGTGAACTTGTCCTTGATGAATATGAGAAGGTCGAAAGCATACGGCAGCAATCAGCTAAATCAATGAATGAAGCCATCAGCCGCCAAAAATCACTACTTTCACTAACGTTGCCTGAAAGTTGGGCTGATATTCAACAATTTGTTGATGGCTTAAATGCCCTGAGTGCTCAACGCGGGCACTTGATTTCACTGCGCGAATTTCGCTATATGGATTTAGAAAAGCTTAGCGAAATGGAAAGTGAAATAGAGAAAAATCAACAATATGTATCGCAAGAAACCGCTGTTTTCCTGGCTAGCGATAAAGCATTACAGCCCTTTAAAACACAATTAACTGTTTTCGAAGAACAAATAGAAAAAGCCCAAAACAGTGCTCAGTTAGACATTCCCATGAAGGATATGGAAAAAATGTCTACTGATTTAGATATGCTATCAAACTTAATGGCTTCACTGAGTTTCAACGATGTCACACAACAAACCCACATTATTGATGCTATTTCGCAAATCTATGCTCAGCTAAACCAATCTAGAGCTCGTTTACAACAAAAACGAAAATCACAAAGCAGTGTGGAAACCGTCGCTCAATTTGGCGCACAATTCCGGCTGTTCAGCCAAGGCATTACCAATGCCCTGTCTCTTGCCACTGATCCTGAACGTTGCGATGATCAGTTATCAAGATTGCTTGTTCAGTTAGAAGAACTCGAAAGCCAATTTAGCAATCATGATGAATTTCTTGATGATATCTTGGCTAAGCGGGAAGAATTACTCGAAACCTTTGAATCACATAAACAAGTTCTTATTGATGACCGCCAACGCCGCGCCCAAAATTTAGTTACTGCAGCAGATCGCCTACTAGAGAGCCTGCAACGACGAACAACTCGTTTGCAGTCTCAAGATGAGCTCAATGCCTTCTTTGCCTCAGACCCTCTCGCGCTTAAAACACGTGAAATAATTGAAAAATTAAGGGAAATTAACGATAACGTTAAAGCTGATGATATTGATGCACGTTTGAAATCCTCTCGGGACCAAGCCATTCGAGTTTTGCGTGATAAAACAGATATTTTTGAAGATGGTGGGAATGTCATTAAGCTCGGTCGTCACCGGTTCAGCGTAAACACTCAAGAGCTTGATCTCACTATTTTACCAAAAAATGAACAACTATGGGTTTATCTCACTGGGACAGATTTCCAAGAACCCATAGAAAATGAACAACTATCACAACTCAAACCTTATTGGAGTGCCTCATTAGAGTCCGAATCTAATACGGTTTACCGCGCAGAATATCTTGCTTATTCAATTATCTATGCCGCAACAAAACGCCAAGAAGGGCTAGATTTTGATATCCTAAAAAATGCATTAACATCAACGGAAAAACTTGAAAAAATTGTCCGTGATTTTGCGAGCCCACGCTATAAAGAAGGCTATGAAAAAGGCATTCATGACCACGATGCTGTTGCTTTACTGAAAAAACTACTGCCAATCGGTGAAAGTGCAGATTTATTACGGTATAGCCCGACAGCCCGTGCTATCGCAGCTATTTATTGGGAGCAAGTACAAAACGACGATTTCCCCGCTTTATGGCCTGAACGTGCAAGAACAGCCATGAATATTCACCAATTATTCCATAATGACAATGCACTTCTTGACCTACAAGCCGAAATCGAAGCTGGGATTAGCTTATTTTTACAAAATAACCCCATTCAATGCCAAGCTTATGAGCAAACCCAAGCCGCTGAATACCTTAGTTTTGTATTAGCAAGAACTCCGATAGAGCTCGTCTATAGCAAGTACGCAAGGGAGTTAGTTTTAGCGCTCCAGAGCCGCTTAGAAGAAGCCCATATGTGGGGTGATTTTAATCGCTCACAACAAAATTTAGGGGCTCGCTACGCCCAGCGCTGGTCATTAGTTCAAAACTGGCTACAAGGGCTGTGCTCAACCCCTGAATTTGCTCACCTTGTTCCATACATACCGGGTGCTATTGCCATTATTATCTTAGATAAAGTAGCTTCCGCTCGCTTTAGTGAAGCAGACCTTTACTTTAAGGTTAGCGGGTTGCTCGGTGAACACCCGACCATAGAAAACCAAACTCTAGCACTGAGTTTAGATAACTACTTCAGTCGTATGCGTGGTCAAAGGAAGCGATTCATTCCCGAATTCCGCCAGTATCAAACTCTGCGCCAACAAATTGTGACTGAAGAACGTAGCCGTTTAAAACTGCATGAATACAAAGCAAAGCCACTAAGCTCTTTTGTACGTAACAAACTGATAAACGACGTCTATTTGCCTATCATTGGCGATAACATGGCAAAACAAATTGGGGCTTTAGGGGAAGGTAAACGCACTGACCTCATGGGGCTGCTATTAATGATTTCACCGCCCGGATACGGTAAAACCACTTTAATGGAATATGCCGCTGACCGTTTAGGGCTAATTTTTATGAAGGTCAACGGGCCTGCTCTTGGCCATGATGTACTTTCTCTTGATCCTGAACAAGCGCCTAACGCAACGGCAAGACAAGAGCTAGAAAAGCTCAATCTAGCTTTAGAAATGGGTAATAATGTGATGCTATACGTTGATGATATTCAGCACACACACCCTGAGTTTTTGCAAAAATTTATCTCTTTATGTGATGGAACACGACGCATTGAAGGGGTTTGGAAAGGCAAAACCAAAACGTATGACATGCGGGGTAAAAAATTCTGTGTCGTTATGGCAGGTAACCCTTATACCGAGTCTGGAGAAGTTTTCCGGATCCCTGACATGCTTGCAAACCGCGCTGATATTTATAACCTTGGTGAGGTGCTAGGGGGTATGGATGAAGCATTTGCTTTGAGCTATATCGAAAACAGCCTGACATCAAACCCTGTATTAGCCCCTCTTGCATTACGAGATCTGAACGACCTGTACTTATTTGTCGATAAAGCGATGGGCAAATCTGTCTCTACCAATACCTTAAGTTACCCATACTCTGATGCAGAAATTAATGAAATCACCTCGGTAATCAGCAAGTTAATTAAGTTACGGGATGTTGTATTGAAAGTGAATCAACACTATATCGCTAGCGCAGCGCAATCCGATAAGTACCGGACAGAGCCTGCATTTCGCTTGCAAGGTAGTTACCGTAATATGAATAAACTCAGCGAAAAAGTCTCTTCAGTGATGAATAATAATGAACTTGAAAGATTACTCGATGACCACTACTTGGGTGAAGCACAGCTGCTCACAACGGGTGCAGAAGAAAACCTACTCAAACTCGCTGAACTGCGTGGTACATTAACAGAAAAAGATTCTGCACGTTGGCAACAAATCAAGAAAGACTTTATGCGTAACAAATCGTTAGGTGGAGATAATGCAGATATTGGTGATCGGGTTGTTGGCCAGCTAGCGTCACTCGTTGAAAGTGTTCAAGCACTTGGCAACCACTAATGAGCTATTTATCAGGGTATCCTCGCGTTAAGTTATTAACCTCAATTGTTGCAATTTTTATTATTGTTCAATCGGTTAATAGCTTAACCGCTGGCGGTTTAACCCAATTTGGGCTAGTTCCACGTACAGAATGGGGCTTGCTCGGTATCTTCTTCGCTCCATTTATTCATGGAAGCTGGGAGCATCTACTCAGCAATTTGCCCCCATTTATCATCTTAAGCGCATTATTGCTTCATCGCACCATCAAAGCTTACATATTGGCATCACTGTTTATCATTATTGTTGGTGGGTTAGCAGTTTGGCTCATTGGTAGGAATGCAGCTCACATCGGCGCAAGCGGGTGGGTTTTTGGTTTATGGGGGTTGCTAATTGCTCAAGGCTTCTTCCGGCGAAAATGGGGTGATATCGCTATCGCATTATTAGTGCTGTTCTATTTTGGCACAATGGCTAGCGGCTTATTACCTACTCACTTATACATCTCAACTGAATCACATATAGCGGGGGCTATTGCAGGGGCTATCTATGCATGGCTGAGTCATCGTTACCATCAAAAAACCAATAATCGCTCACCTTAAATTAGCACCATCACAATTATGACTCACTTTTTATGCTTTATTTAAATTTATGTATCTTTTTATGTGATCGTGGTTCACATATTAACAATTAACTATAAATTAACCATTTATTAACATTGTAATAATGATAGTCTCGAAAAATAATAACAACATGGGACTCAATAAATGAAAAAACACCTCATCTCAATCGCTATTGTTCTAAGTTTAAGCTCCTTATCACTGTCATCATTTTCTCAATCAACTCAAATTAAAATTGAACGAGATAATTATGGCGTCCCTCATATTTATGCCAATGATACTTATAGCCTGTTCTATGGGTACGGCTATGCTGTGGCACAGGACCGATTATTCCAAATGGAAATGGCCAAACGCAGTACCCAAGGTACTGTTTCTGAAGTATTAGGTAAGGATTATATTTCTTTTGATAAAGAAATCAGAAACAACTATTGGCCTGATTCTATCCATAAACAAATCAATCAGTTACCCTCCCAAGAACAAGATATTTTAAGAGGGTATGCAGATGGTATGAATGCATGGATTAAACAAATCAATACTAAGCCAGATGACTTAATGCCAAAACAGTTCATTGACTATGATTTTTTGCCATCCCAATGGACGAGTTTTGATGTTGCTATGATTATGGTCGGTACAATGGCAAACCGCTTTTCCGATATGAATAGTGAAATTGATAACCTAGCATTACTCACTGCGCTTAAAGATAAGTACGGTGAACAATTGGGAGTAGAGTTCTTTAACCAAATTAATTGGCTTAATAATCCCAATGCGCCAACAACAATATCATCAGAAGAGTTCACCTATTCAGATTCACAAAAAACAAAAAACATATCTCAATTGAATCAAATTAGTGATTACCGACTTACTGCTCCCATGTTTGAACGCACAGCCAAAGATACAACTGGAAAAGTCATTGCACTTTCTTCTCAAGAAAATAATGCGTTAATCGCTAAGCAATATGAACAAAGTGGTGCGAATGGGCTAGCTGGCTACCCAACCACCAGCAATGTTTGGCTTGTTGGAAAAGCAAAAGCTTCTGGCGCAAAAGCCATTTTACTTAATGGCCCACAGTTTGGTTGGTTTAACCCAGCCTATACATACGGTATTGGCTTACATGGGGCAGGGTTTAATATTGTCGGAAATACACCGTTTGCTTATCCCGCGATTTTATTCGGCCATAATGGACATATATCTTGGGGTTCTACCGCTGGGTTTGGTGACGGTGTTGATATATTTGCAGAACAAGTTTCACCTGAAGACCCAAATAGCTACCTCCACCAAGGGCAGTGGAAGAAAATGCTTTCTCGCCAAGAGACATTGAATGTAAAAGGTGAACAACCCATTACTTTTGAAATATACCGTACTGTGCACGGTAATGTGGTTAAACGGGATAAGACAACTCACACCGCCTACAGCAAAGCTCGCGCATGGGATGGCAAGGAGCTTACATCCTTAATGGCTTGGGTAAAGCAAGGACAAGCGCAAAACTGGCAGCAATGGCTAGACCAAGCACAAAACCAAGCACTGACGATCAATTGGTATTATGCAGATAAAGACGGAAACATTGGCTATGTCCATACCGGACACTACCCCGATCGCCAAATAAACCATGATCCTCGTTTACCAGTATCAGGCACGGGAGAATGGGACTGGAAAGGTATACAACCTTTTGCTAATAATCCAAAAGTGTATAACCCCAAATCAGGTTATATCGCCAACTGGAATAACTCTCCAGCTAAAAATTACCCCGCTAGCGACTTATTTGCCTTCTTATGGGGCAGTGCAGATAGGGTGAAAGAAATCGATAACCGCATTGAAGCCTATGATAAGTTAACGGCTGATGATATGTGGGCGATTTTACAGCAAACTAGCCGTGTCGACCTTAATCATCGCTTATTTACACCATTTCTAACTCAAGCGACACAAGGTTTGCCATCAAATGACAATAGCGCCAAATTAGTGTCCATGCTCCAGCAATGGGATGGCATAAACCAGTTATCAAGTGATGGAAAACATTATATTCACCCAGGGTCTGCTATCCTCGATATCTGGTTAAAAGAAATGCTTAAAGCCACCCTAGGCCAAACCGTCCCTGCACCATTTGATAAATGGTACCTAGCGAGTGGTTATGAGACGACGCAAGAAGGCCCAACAGGGTCATTAAATATCAGTACAGGTGCAAAATTACTGTATGAATCTCTCTTAGAAGATAAATCCCCCATACCTCAGTCTATCGATTTATTTTCAGGACAACCGCAGAATGATGTTATTAGAAAGGCTTTGAATACGACTTACCAAAAAATGATAGAAAAATACGGTGATAACCCGGCTAATTGGCAAACACCAGCCACGGCATTAACCTTCCGTGAAAATAATTTTTTTGGTATACCACAAGCCTTACCTCAAGAAAATTTCCATCAAAATGAATACCATAATCGGGGAACTGAAAACGACTTAATCGTGTTTACCGAAGAAGGGGTGAGCGCATGGGACGTTGTAGCTCCAGGGCAAAGTGGCTTTATTTCCCCGCAAGGAAAACCTTCGCCTCACTATCAAGACCAACTCTCTTTATATCAGCAATTTGGTAAGAAACCGTTATGGCTTAACAGCGAAGAGCTGGCGCCATATATTGAGTCAACTGAAACACTAATAATTGAGAGATAATACTATTATTAAGCTAAATACCAAGGTGTCTCGGTATTTAGCTTTTAACCTTCACACGATACACACAGCGCCCAGCACCATTTAGTAAGTACTGTTCGCGTTCAATGCTACCATTATCACCCACAATCTCACTGAACAACGCCAATTCCGACCGACAAAAGTTTTGGCAAGCAGTGGCTGCTGCACAAATTGGACAATGGTTTTCGATAAACAACCAACTGTCACCATCTTGCTCAACCTTCGCCATATACCCTTCTTCGCTACGCACTTCAGCCAATGCTTCAAGCCGCTCAGCTAATGGTAAGTTTTTACAACGGGCAAAATATTTTTCTCTGCTTTCCGTTTCCCTTTGGTTAATCAGCTTTTCTAGTCCTTCATCTCCAAAAATAGTACGAACGGAATCAATCAATTGCAGAGCAAGTTGCGCGTGAGTATCAGGAAAGCGTTGATGCCCCAACTCCGTTAACACCCAATTTTGTCGAGGACGTCCTGCCCCTGTTTGCGATAAGCACTGCGCCCCCTCTACTAACCCTAATGACGTCAGTTTTTGGATGTGCTGCCTTGCAGCTTCTCCGGTCATATTTAAATCATTTGCGATCACAGCGGTAGAAATTGGCCCTTTAGTTTTGATACAAAAAAGAACCTTATCCACGGCCTGTGTCAAATTTAAATTATCAAAGTAATTACTTGCATTAATCATTATGCGACTCTATTATCCAAGCTATTACTTGGATAATACCTCTTTTTCTACTATTCCGTCTAGCGGGTCTCTCTATGAGCAATGAAACATCAACCATACCTCAAGCCAAATGGGCTGATTTACTCAGTGGCACTAATGCATTACTCACTATTGCCCTAACTGGAGGTGTTGCACTACATGCTATCAATATTTATATCGTAACAACCATATTGCCTAGTGTCGTTAACGATATTGGTGGTCTCGAATATTACGCATGGAATACCACTTTATTTGTAGCAACATCCATTGTCGGTTCAGCCCTTTCCAGTAAAGTATTAGACCGTTTTGGGCCTAAATATTCTTATTTATTCGCACTCATTCTCTTTTCTTTGGGGTCTATTTGGTGTGCAGCGTCCCCATCAATGCTGGTATTACTTGGTGGTAGAGCATTGCAAGGGCTGGGGGGTGGTATTCTATTTGCTCTTAGCTATGCATTGATCCGCATTGTCTTTACCGAAAACTTATGGTCCCGAGCAATGGGAGTTGTTTCGGGTATGTGGGGAATAGCAACACTCTGTGGCCCTGCAATTGGGGGGATTTTTGCAGAAAGTGGCCACTGGCGTTGGGCATTTTGGGCTTTACTGCCTGTCGCTGTTTTTCTCGCACTCATTGTCATCAATCAACTTCCTAAAAAGCAAACTCAAGCACCAAAAAACAGCAAAGTTCCATTCCTAGCGATTTCTTTGTTAGTGATATCCGTTCTTGCTATTTCAATTGGAAGTTTGTCTGAAAGTTTATTCATAAACCTTATTGGTTTGTTAATTGGTCTAGCCATACTGCTGACTATTGCCTTACTCGATGGCAAAAATGACAGACACTTATTACCAACTGGATCCTATTCACTCAAAAGCCCACTTGGCGTCATATTTTTAACCATGTGTTTGTTAGTTGGAGGTATGACAACAGAAATTTATGTCCCTTATTTCTTACAAACCATCCATCAGTTTTCTCCACTCACTGCGGGTTATTTAACCGCAATAATGGCCGCAGGTTGGACCATCGGAGCGCTCTTTAGTGCCAATAAAACGGGGGCGATTGTTATCCGAATTATTCGAATAGGACCGATCATCATATTGATGTCTTTAATTGTTCTTGCTGTTTTAACGCATAATCAACAGCTTATTGAATCATGGCCACTGTTCGTTATTTATCTCATCGCCATGGCAGGGGTGGGTCTAGGAATTGGTGTGTGTTGGCCTCACCTGGTATTGCGTGTTTTTAAAAATGCGCCAGAGGGAGAGGAAAACCTCGCATCCTCTTCCATTATTACCATTCAATTGTATGCAACCGCGCTATCTGCCGCCTTAGTGGGAGTCGTCGTCAATAATAGCGGGCTAATTAACCCTGGGGGGATTGCGGGAGCACAGCAAGCTTCAATCTGGTTATTCGCCCTATTTGCTATTAGCCCATTACTCGCAACGGTATTAATCCGCAAAATCAGATAAAAAAGAGCAAAAGGGAGCCAAAGCTCCCTCTTTAATGAAAAATCAATCTAATGAGTTCGTTAATACCTTTTGGGAGCGTAAAAAATAAGGCAGAACAATAATACTGATCAGCAGAACAAAAATAGTTGCTACCATCACCCCTAAGAAAGCATGGTCAAAGGCAATATTAGCCTGATTTATCAACGCAAATGCATTATTCGCTGGCAGTGATTCGGAAACTAACAAGGCCTCATCAATACTGTCATAAACTTTATCACTGACAGTTATACCTTCAGGCAGTGAAAGTTTTAACGTATAGATAGCACTCATTAGTCCCCCCATAAACGTTACGCCTAAAACGCTGCCAATTTCATAAGCGATTTCTTCAATTGATGCCGCCATACCTGCTTTTTCATCGGGGGCATTTAACATCACCGTGGTCGAAGCCGTTGTAAAAATAGCACCCAAACCAAAACCTATCAAAAAGAGGAATGAAAGTAACAGAATACCTGTCGAGGTTTGGTACACCATCGTTAAACCAACAACACCAATTAACGTACAAGTAAACCCAAAAACAGTGAGTTTTACCTCACCAAATTTATGAAGGTACATACCTGCCAATGGCGCAGCTATCACCGAAGCCAATGGAATTGGAATGATATATAACGCTGCCTCAAACGGGGTATAACCCAAAACCAGCTGTAGACGTTGACTTAGTAATAACTCGACACCAACAATAACTACAATGGATAAAACCGCCATCATCAGCCCTGCATTGAATTTAGGGTGCTTTAATAACGTAAAATCAATCATTGGTGATGTGGATTTAACTTGTCGATTTCTAAATACCACCAAAAAGAAAACCCCAATAACCCCCGAAACCAATACCGCTGGCCAATCGGTATAAGGTTTACCGAGCTCCTTCAACGCATAAATAACACCAATTAGACCAATTAATACTAAAATAGAACCTAAAATGTCGATTTTTTTATCGCTGTTACCACCACATTTAGGGATCAAATAACACGCAAACGGAATAACCAATAAAACGACCGGCACATTAATGAGAAAAACAGAGCCCCACCAAAAGTGGTTAAGTAAGATACCGCCGATCAAAGGGCCAATAGCCGCGCCACCTGAAGCAACTGCCGACCATATTCCAATAGCGAGAGCTCTTTCTTTCGGGTCTAAAAAAACATGTCTTACAATCGCAAGGGTGGCAGGCATACTTACTGCAGCACCTACAGCCAAAAAGCCACGAGACAAAATTAAACTGGTTGCTGTTGGTGAAAAAGCTGCACACAACGAAGCTAAACCAAATAATGGTAACCCCAACAAAAACATTTGCTTGTGACCGACTTTATCACTTAGCATCCCTGCCGCAGGTAATAAACCAGCGACCACCAGTGGGTAAGCATTCATTATCCACAGTTTTTCAGATGACGTAGCGCCTAAATCATGGGTTAATTTAGGTAAAGCGGTATACAGTACAGTGACATCAATAACTATAAGAAATAGTACACTTGAAACTAATAGAAGCACTATCCAGCGCTTATAATCGGTTAACATAAAATTCTCTCAATGAGTTTATTTGATCATGATTTCTGTGCTGATCGTGCTACAATATAAATCCATACGTACGTATTGAAAATAGGTTTTTCTAAATGGGACGTCAACGAACAATCGATAGAGAAAAATTACTTGATGCTGCTGAAGACATTGTTCTACAGCAAGGCGCTACAGCGCTCACTATCGACGCAGTCGCCAAAGCAATGGGGATTTCCAAAGGCGGTGTTCAGTACTGTTTTGGCAATAAAGATGCCTTAATCGATGCAATGTTTGAGCGTTGGGGCCAGTCCTATGATGAAATTTTCAATCAAAAAATTGAACAAGATAACTCCCCTGAAGGGCAAATTTTTGCGCATATGCAAGCGACCCACCAGCACGACAAAGTCTCGATGGCAAAAGGCGCTTCTTTAATGGCATCCTTATTACAAACCCCTGAATATCTGGAAAGTACGCGTATTTGGTACCGTGAACGGCTTGCTAAGTTAGACACCTCAACAGAAAAAGGTAAACAGGCCAGAATTGTTTTTCTAGCCACTGAAGGCGCTTTTATGCTGCGCTATATGGGATTCATGGAAATTGATGATAATGAATGGCAATCTATATTTAGTGATTTAGAAAATTTATTAAAAGGGTAGACTTAGTCTCTTTTTTTGATATCGATAATAACTCCACTCCAATAAACTAAAAATAAGAAATAAAATGGAGATGATTTAAAATGAAAGTAAATGAATTAAAATTACTTATAGAGACAAATAAAAACAATAATTTTATTAATAATAAGAAACCATTTATCTATAATATAAAAGAAAAGCCCATTAACACTGACTGTGTAGCTTCATTAAAGAAGAAATTTGAAGAGTTAGATAGAAAAACTGACAGTTTTAAAAAAACACAACCGAATAAACCACAAAACCATATAAAAAAAGAATTATTAGAATACGACAATTACGCTTTTGGAAATGATTTAACGAAAAAAAACCTTTACTTTATTTATAGTTCACCAGACTCAAAAAAAATAGAGCTAATACACAATCATAATGAGAACAAAATAAATAGTAACAATGCAATTTTTATCAATATGTTTAGTTTATTAAAAAATGAAACTGATGGTTCCATATATAAAATATATGACTTCATCATTAAAATTGCAAATAAAAATAAAGAATTATCAACAAATCATAGCCAATTTACTCATATCATAACCTTAGAAAATGGGAGGGATGTATTAATAGAAAAATATAAAAAACAAAGTAAATATTCATGTTATTAAAAATAAAAGATAAACCCGGAAAATGTAGATTTCCGGGCTATTTTTATTATCTATATTACGAATTTATTTTTCTAAGGTGCTTATATATGGTCGCTGAGCTAATCCCTAATTCGACAGACACAATTTTATGCGCAGCAGAAAATTCAAACATACCACAGTCATGGAGTTCTTTAATGATTTCAAAGTTTTTATTTTTACTTGGAATGTTTTTATTTAAATAGATCGTATTTTTAATGGGTTCAAGATGATCCATAATTAATTTATTAACATCTTGCGAAAAGTTTTCATTTTTAGAATTGTTCCCCCCGCCCATCAAATCAACCATCGCATTCATTGGCATATCTAATGCCCAATTCATACATACCATACCAATCGGCTGGTTATCTAAATTCACAATTAAGGTTGAAGAAGAGCGAAATGGACGAATACTTTTAGTATTAAAATACACTTCCCAAGATGAATGATTCTTTTTAAAACCAGCCAATTTCTCAAGCGCAATATTCGTTGCAGGAGCTCCAAGTGTTCTCCCTGTTAGATGCCCATTAGCAATGTGGATCACAGAACTGTGTAAATCTTCAAAACTATGCAAAACAACTTCGCAATATGGCCCCAAAAACTCACCGAGACACTCAATCATAGGGGTGTATGACTGCAATAATTTTCGATCTTGCTCAGTAAAAACATAATTAATATTCATATCCATACTCAACAATCCACTTAGTAAATTCCCATAACTTTAATAAATTAGAGTAAATTTTTCAATACTTAATCCATAAAAACACACCTTAGTATAATTTTTTTATACTTAGTCAAAAAATTGACAATAATCACGGAAGGGAAAATATGATTGTGATTTAATCATCAGCGTCAAGATAACAACCAAAGGAACCAATAATGATTATTTCAACTGAAAATGCCCCTAAAGCCATCGGCCCTTATTCCCAAGCCCGAAAAGTTGGCAATAGCGTTTATATCTCGGGCTGCTGCCCTTTCCATCATGAAGATGGCTCTGTCGTTGGTGCCGACATCACCACACAAACAAATCAAGTCATGAAAAACCTAAAAGCCGTTGTTGAAGCCGCGGGATATTCTATGGATGACGTGGTCAAAACCACCTGCTTCATCAGTGATATGAATAATTTCGTTACCTTTAATGGTGTCTATCAATCCTATTTCTCTGAAGGTATCTACCCCGCTCGTTCCTGTGTAGAAGTTTCTCGCCTTCCAAAAGACGTATTAATAGAAGTTGAAGCGATCGTTTTGAAGCAATAAACGCTAAATATAATAATTAAGGCGGATTTATGAATAAGTGGATAAGACTCAGTTTTCTCATTCTTGGTGCTGGTACTATTTTTAAATTATCCAGTATGAAAGATGTTTTTTACGTTCCTATGCAGCAAGATTGGGGACTAACAAATGCCCAAATTGGCTTTGGTTTTACGGTTTACACTATTGTTCAAACCATTGGTCTATTCTCATCACTATATATTGCAGATAGATTCTCGAAAAAAATCCTTCTACCCGTAGGGTTAATTGGGGTTGGGCTTTGTGGTGCGTACTTATCCACTCTTCCGCCATTTACCGGTTATCTCATATCCTTTGCCGTCATGGCATTGTTTGCAGATGTTATTTATTGGCCAGTACTACTTAAAGCCGTGCGCTTACTCGGTGATAAAAAAGAACAAGGCCGCCTATTTGGTTTCCTTGAGGCTGGACGCGGTATTGTAGACGTAATTATTGCTTCCGGTGCATTGTATGTCTTTGTCCTGTTCGGTGAAGGCAAAGAAGGTATGCAAGCTGGGTTAATGTTCTACACCATTGTGACCGTGGTTATTGGGGTTATCACTTATTTCATCGTTAGCGATGATGACAAAAAAGTTGCAGACAATTCATCAGAGGCAAATAAGCAAGTTATTGAAGGGATAAAAAGTGTCATTAAATGTCCTAACTTATGGCTTGCATCGATGACTATTTTCTTTATCTATGCATCATATTGTGGATTAACTTACTTCATCCCATTCTTGAAAGATATCTATGCGTTACCCATTGCATTAGTGGGTGCCTACGGGATCATCAACCAATATGCTCTAAAAATGGTAGGAGGCCCTATTGGTGGTTTCTTATCGGACAAAGTATTTAAATCACCTACTAAGTTCTTACAGTTCACCTGCTTATTATCTGCCGTCGCAATGGGTTTATTCATGATGTTACCTCATGAAAATATGAATGTTTATCTCGGTATGGCGGCAACATTAGGCTTCGGAGCTATTATTTTTAGCCAGAGAGCTATTTTCTTCGCCCCGATGGAAGAAATTGGGACTAAACGTGAGTATGCAGGTTCTGCAATGGCATTTGCTTGTATTCTTGGTTATATGCCTGCGATGTTTGCTTACGCGATTTATGGCTCTTTCCTAGATAACTACCCTGGTATAACTGGCTATAACTTTGTTTTTGGCATGATGATCATGTTTAGCTTGTTAGGTTTCGTGACCGCTAAAATTTTAACTAAACGTATAAAACAACGCGAAATCAATGCAGCAACAGAAAATGAATAGAATTGACATTACAGGTGAAAAAATGAATAACATCGAAGCACAAAAAATTATTGATCGTATTGATTCAATGCCACTGTACCTCCACGCTTATGCCTTCCATTTAAACATGAGAAAAGAGCGTATTTTACCCGATGACTTATTAGAAATAGCGAAAAAGCATCATTTAACAGGCGCTAAGATTCATGTTGAAGATGGTGAAACTAAAGCCCTAAAAACCATGGGTGATGCACAACTAGAGGCTTTTGGACAAAAAGCAAAGGAATATAACCTCGATTTAAAAATTGAAACGAGTTCTTCTGCCGCCAATGCAATTGATGAAGCCGTACACATTGCACTAAAAACACGTGCTAGCTCTATTCGCTTTTACCCTCGCTACGAAGGGAATCTTCAAGATGTACTTAAGAAAGTCAAAGCTGATATCCAGTATATCAAAGAAACTTATGAGCACACGGGCCTGAAGTTTGTTATCGAGCAACATGAAGATCTAAAAAGCCATGAACTTAATCAATTAGTCGAAGACGCTGATTTCCCTAATTTTTCATTGCTGTTTGATTTCGGCAATATGTTCAATGCTAATGAACTACCGTTAGAAGCTTTTGATAAAATGAAAGGCAATATCACTCAGGTCCATATGAAAGATGCCGTTCGCCTTCCTGAAGGAAAAGGATTTGGTCACAAAGCGAGCCTTTCAGGTGAAGGCGAAGTACCTTTCAAAGAATTAGTTAAAAAACTAATTTGCTTGGGTGATGAAAAACCACAAGTCATATCCTTTGGCTTAGAAGAAGAAGTTGACTATTACGCACCTGCTTTTCGCTTTGATGATGAAGGGGATAACCCATGGATCCCATATCGTGGCGCAAGTGAAACGCCAATGCCAACAGAAGGGCTCGATGAGCGTTTAGAAAAAGAATTCAACGACGCTATGAACCAGCTTAAATTTGTGCAGAATATCGCGAATCAGCTAAAGCAAGAAGCACTCGCAGTCCTCAATAAATAACGACCCCATGACTCAATAAAAAACCGGTACAGCAGCGTCTGTTGTACCGGTCATCTGTGGGCGGACAAAATAGTTGGGAACTGGGAGGGGTGGAAATGGAGTTTTTAAGGATTATTTAGGGAAGAGTGACAAAATAGATGGGAACTGGGTGTAGCGTCGTAAGCTAATACGAAAATTAAAAATGACAAAATAGTTTGGAACTAGATTTCACTTATCTGGTTAACTAATCTAGCTAACCTGCCGCTCAGCTTAGTACGATCCTATATCCAACTGATCATAATCCTTTCATCAGTATCCCAAATTAAATCCCCCTCCTAGACTGCCTCACCAACACTTTACAGTGATCCCGTATTTCCGGACAGGTGATTGATTTTTTTCGCTTGTACAGGTGTTAAGCCACAGTTATCTTGATGTGGACATTATGCATTGTAATAGCCCATTAACATGCGCTAAGAGCATAAATTAATATACAGTAACAAGCATTACGAGGTGCTAATGTTTGGAAAGCAGCCTCTTCCAACTACAATAATAAGTTAACTATCCTCCACCCACAAATAATTACAAATGACCCCTTTCCGCTATAACTCCGATCTCACCAGCGGCTCGCTACAAACCCGAGAGTGTCGCATTATTACTGGCTTGTTACTCCAAGAGCTTGATGAAGCTGCCTGGGATAAAGCCATGTATAAGGAAAATGTGCTTCAGAAACGCACGCAATCTACGGTAAGACGTATTTCTTCAGCGCTTAGAAAACGCCTAGAACACCTAAGCTCTGACTTTTGGGCTTTTGCGTTTTTATGTTAGGCATTGTCTGGCAACTGGAGGAAGTGTAATGACCATGAATGGTCACTGTGATTGACAGTATCTTGCTTAAACTTATCTGAACAATGGTAGAACTGGCTCATATTTATCCCCTCTATGATTGTTTATCTTTTTCACCATAAAAAGTATCAGGGGCTACTCAGGGCTACATAAAGATATTTATCTACTTTTACTGATTGATAAGTAGCATCAGTCCATCCGCAGGACTGGTGGTGCCGGCAAAATGCTGACCCAACACATGCGTATAGATTTGCGTGGTCTTAACATCGTTATGCCCTAAGAGTTCTTGCACAGTGCGAATATCACGCCCCGCTTGTAATAGATGCGTAGCAAACGAGTGACGAAATGTATGACAAGTGACACGCTTGCTAACGATGCCTGCTTTTTGTACGGCTGCCTTCAATGCCTTTCGCGCAACGGAGTCATGCAGATGATGGCGGCATAATTTGCCGTTATACGGGTGGTTGCAGAGCGTGCTGGAGGGAAAGACAAACATCCACGCCGCTTGTCGATAAGCAGAAGGGTATTTGTGATCTAAAGCAAAAGGCAGCGATGGCCCTACGCCTTGTAAGTTGTCGTCTTGCTGAATAAGCCGCGCTTGCTCAATGAGTTATTTTATTGCTGGGATTAGGCGCGTGGGCAGTAGGCTGTTTCTGCTTTTCCCACCCTTACCGTCATGCACAGTGATGCAGCCATTATCAAAATCAAAATCTTTAACCCGCAAACGCAAGCATTCATTAATGCGCAAACCTGCACCATACAGCAGCGTAAAAATAACTTGGTTGCGAGTATCCATAACCTGCAAAATGCGTTGCACTTCATTTGCAGAGATAACAGAGGGTAGCCGTCTAGGCTTGCTTGCAGGGATATAATCAATATCGCCCAACGGCTGTTGTAAAAACCTGTTGTACAAAAAAGCTAGGGCATTTAAAGCGATTTTCTGCGTGTTTATGGCTACATGTCTGCTGTTTGCTAAGCTGGATAAAAACAGCCTGACCTCTTCACTGCCCATGGTCTGAGGATGACGTTTTTTGTGAAACAGAATAAAACGCTTAATCCAGTGCAGGTAAGTTTTTTCAGTTTTCAGCGCATAACCTTTTTGTCGCATATCCGTGCGTATAGAATTTAAAAATGGACTGTTAGACATAAAACGCTCCTTGTCTTGCAACTGTCTGCCTATACAGCCTATTCTAGCTGGGATTTAAAAAAGTGCCTGTTTTTTACGCCTAGAGATGCTTGTTTACCGGTAGAGTTTTAATTTAATGCTAAATAAATTAAAATGTTATGAGTTCTTTGGGTGAGATAATGTGCATCGTGCAAGCAGGATAGACGGCATGCACGATTTGTAATAACAGAGTGTCTTGTATTTTTAAAGAAAGTCTATTTAATACAAGTGATTATATTAATTAACGGTAAGCATCAGCGGGTGACAAAACGAGCATGCTTACTAATAAAATGTTAACCTCTGAGGAAGAATTGTGAAACTATCACTAATGGTAGCTATATCGAAGAATGGAGTTATCGGGAATGGCCCTGATATTCCATGGAGTGCCAAAGGTGAACAGCTCCTGTTTAAAGCTATTACCTATAACCAATGGCTGTTGGTTGGACGCAAGACTTTTGAATCAATGGGAGCATTACCCAACCGAAAGTATGCGGTCGTAACACGTTCAAGTTTTACATCTGACAATGAGAACGTATTGATCTTTCCATCAATTAAAGATGCTTTAACCAACCTAAAGAAAATAACGGATCATGTCATTGTTTCAGGTGGTGGGGAGATATACAAAAGCCTGATCGATCAAGTAGATACACTACATATATCTACAATAGACATCGAGCCGGAAGGTGATGTTTACTTTCCTGAAATCCCCAGCAATTTTAGGCCAGTTTTTACC
Source organism: Providencia sp. PROV205 (assembly GCF_028479505.1). Lineage (NCBI taxonomy): Bacteria > Pseudomonadati > Pseudomonadota > Gammaproteobacteria > Enterobacterales > Morganellaceae > Providencia > Providencia sp. PROV205. The sequence continues at coordinate 142,441 of NZ_JAMPNU010000019.1, forward strand.
CAAGACTTCGCCTCTAACATAAATTATAGTTACCAAATCTGGCAAAAGGGTTAACAAGTGGCAGCAACGGATTCGCAAACCTGTCACGCCTTTTGTGCCAAAAGCCGCGCCAGGTTTGCGATCCGCTGTGCCAGGCGTTAGGCGACGCGTGGAGTCGCTCTAGAATTTTCGGGTACAAATTTTATGACGAATTATTTTGAGAGTCCCTTCAAAGGGAAGCTTCTGACTGAGCAGGTGAAGAATCCGAACATCAAGGTAGGGCGGTATAGCTACTATTCCGGCTATTACCATGGGCACTCGTTTGATGATTGTGCTCGCTACCTTCTACCAGACCGTGATGACGTTGATCAGCTGATTATCGGCAGCTTCTGCTCCATCGGATCAGGCGCAGCTTTTATTATGGCTGGGAATCAAGGCCACCGATATGATTGGGTCTCTTCTTTCCCTTTCTTCTACATGAACGAGGAGCCCGCGTTTGCAAAATCAGTCGATGCATTCCAGCGGGCTGGCGACACAGTTATAGGAAGTGATGTGTGGATCGGTTCGGAGGCCATGATCATGCCCGGGATCAAGATCGGGCATGGAGCGGTGATAGGTAGCCGCGCTTTGGTTGCCAAAGACGTGGAACCCTACACCATAGTGGGGGGAAACCCTGCAAAGTCGATTAGGAAGCGCTTTTCTGAAGAAGAAATTTCTATGCTTTTAGATATGGCTTGGTGGGATTGGCCGCTGGAACAAATCAAGGAAGCAATGCCTTTTCTTTGTTCGTCTGGCATTGCCAGCCTGTATCGTCGCTGGCAAGGCACAAGCGCCTAACAATACGCTACACACGGACAAATTACTCGCTGCGCTCCTAATTTGCCGGTGAGCGTGGCGTTAGGCGTCATATGAAGATTTCGGTGATCCCTGAGCAGGTGGCGGAAACATTGGATGCTGAGAACCATTTCATTGTTCGTGAAGTGTTCGATGTGCACCTATCCGACCAAGGCTTTGAACTATCTACCAGAAGTGTGAGCCCCTACCGGAAGGATTACATCTCGGATGATGACTCTGATGAAGACTCTGCTTGCTATGGCGCATTCATCGACCAAGAGCTTGTCGGGAAGATTGAACTCAACTCAACATGGAACGATCTAGCCTCTATCGAACACATTGTTGTGTCGCACACGCACCGAGGCAAAGGAGTCGCGCACAGTCTCATCGAATTTGCGAAAAAGTGGGCACTAAGCAGACAGCTCCTTGGCATACGATTAGAGACACAAACGAACAATGTACCTGCCTGCAATTTGTACGCAAAATGTGGCTTTACTCTCGGCGGCATTGACCTGTTCACGTATAAAACTAGACCTCAAGTCTCGAACGAAACAGCGATGTACTGGTACTGGTTCTCGGGAGCACAGGATGACGCCTAACAATTCATTCAAGCCGACACCGCTTCGCGGCGCGGCTTAATTCAGGAGTTAAACATCATGAGGGAAGCGGTGATCGCCGAAGTATCGACTCAACTATCAGAGGTAGTTGGCGTCATCGAGCGCCATCTCGAACCGACGTTGCTGGCCGTACATTTGTACGGCTCCGCAGTGGATGGCGGCCTGAAGCCACACAGTGATATTGATTTGCTGGTTACGGTGACCGTAAGGCTTGATGAAACAACGCGGCGAGCTTTGATCAACGACCTTTTGGAAACTTCGGCTTCCCCTGGAGAGAGCGAGATTCTCCGCGCTGTAGAAGTCACCATTGTTGTGCACGACGACATCATTCCGTGGCGTTATCCAGCTAAGCGCGAACTGCAATTTGGAGAATGGCAGCGCAATGACATTCTTGCAGGTATCTTCGAGCCAGCCACGATCGACATTGATCTGGCTATCTTGCTGACAAAAGCAAGAGAACATAGCGTTGCCTTGGTAGGTCCAGCGGCGGAGGAACTCTTTGATCCGGTTCCTGAACAGGATCTATTTGAGGCGCTAAATGAAACCTTAACGCTATGGAACTCGCCGCCCGACTGGGCTGGCGATGAGCGAAATGTAGTGCTTACGTTGTCCCGCATTTGGTACAGCGCAGTAACCGGCAAAATCGCGCCGAAGGATGTCGCTGCCGACTGGGCAATGGAGCGCCTGCCGGCCCAGTATCAGCCCGTCATACTTGAAGCTAGGCAGGCTTATCTTGGACAAGAAGATCGCTTGGCCTCGCGCGCAGATCAGTTGGAAGAATTTGTTCACTACGTGAAAGGCGAGATCACCAAGGTAGTCGGCAAATAATGTCTAACAATTCGTTCAAGCCGACGCCGCTTCGCGGCGCGGCTTAACTCAAGCGTTAGAGAGCTGGGGAAGACTATGCGCGATCTGTTGAAGGTGGTTCTAAGCCTCGTACTTGCGATGGCATCGGGGCAGGCACTTGCTGACCTGCCAATTGTTTTAGTGGATGAAGCTCGTCTTCCCTATGACTACTCCCCATCCAACTACGACATTTCTCCAAGCAACTACGACAACTCCATAAGCAATTACGACAATAGTCCATCAAATTACGACAACTCTGAGAGCAACTACGATAATAGTTCATCCAATTACGACAATAGTCGCAACGGAAATCGTAGGCTTATATATAGCGCAAATGGGTCTCGCACTTTCGCCGGCTACTACGTCATTGCCAACAATGGGACAACGAACTTCTTTTCCACATCTGGCAAAAGGATGTTCTACACCCCAAAAGGGGGGCGCGGCGTCTATGGCGGCAAAGATGGGAGCTTCTGCGGGGCATTGGTCGTCATAAATGGCCAATTTTCGCTTGCCCTGACAGATAACGGCCTGAAGATCATGTATCTAAGCAACTAGCCTGCTCTCTAATAAAATGTTAGGCCTCAACATCTAGTCGCAAGCTGAGGGGAACCACTAGTGTCATACGAACCTCCAAGAGACGGTTACACAAACGGGTACATTGTTGATGTCATGTATGACAATCGCCCAAGTAAGTATCCAGCTGTGTTCAGAACGTACGTCCGAATTCCAGACTATGTCGAACTAGATAACGCGGAGGAGCTGGCCGACGCAATCATTCGAGAGGTTGAGTTAAAGGAGGCATGGCTCACAAGGGTCTTGGGGAACTCAGCCGATCCTGACGCTTCTGTGGGCAAGTGGGACCGGCGCCTAGCGCAGTGCGGTGGTATTGATGAGATGTCAAGTGGGGTGCAGGCAACATACTTCAGTCCAAACGGTCAGCTGGTCGGCTTAGTGGCATACATTGATGCCGAATGGATGGATGAATAGCTCTGACGTTACGATTCAGGTGAGACAACCAGATGGGCATTGCGTACAAGCTCAGTTGCCACCGATGTGGCTACGAGTCTGATCTTCTTTACCTAGGCCAAGGTATGGCGATGCTTCCTGAGCAAATAGTCGGAACGTGCACATGCTGCGACAATCTAACGACGATTTCTATAAATGAAAGCTACGGAGTATGCTCACTTTGTGGGGCTAAGGATCGTGTGATATTTACAAGCTATCAGCATGAGGCAAGGCCAAGAAATCCCTGCTATCTAGAGAGAAGTTTCAAATATCAATGCCCAAGATGCCATGCCTTCAGTATGGAGCCTCCGGATCTACCGGAGATGCTTTGGGACTAATGCTCCGCTTTGCCTCGGGTATCCGTTCGACCTATGTTTAAGAGGAAACGCACGTGTCTGCCGCCAAAGCTCTTGCCTATGCACTTTGTGACAAGTTGGAAAGCAAAAAAGTTGATGAAGTCGTACGAAATCTTGTTTCTAGCGGCTGGAATATTAGGGAAGTGGCCTGGGAAGCTTCGTCCTTTGATCATGAAATGCCCTACTTTGACACGGGGCGGGACTTCGATATTGGATTTCCTGACACGCTGTCATCCAAGATTGAGTTTTTGACCGCGAATGGATCAATCGTCCAAGCACGTGCTCGCCTGCACTTCAAGCAGGCTCTAATTTTTGCCAAGGCGTCCAAACATGTCGCCGCGCTCAAGAACTCATTGGATTACTACTATGGATCGTCTGTAATCCCCCCTCAAAACCACGGAGGCTATTTGTAGAAAATTCCATTAATATGAACTCAAGGTGTTCCCTACGGACGAATCAGCGATGAAGGTGGTGTACCTGGCTATCCAGGCGGCGACCAAGAAATGGACGATGCCGATCCGCAACTGGAAGCCGGCCATGAACCGTTTTATGATCGAATTTGGTGACCGTTTAAATGGCCACCTTTAACTGACCGGCAAAAGCACTTACACAAAAGGGTTTACAGGCTCTTTCAGTCATTCCTTTAATGCGTAAATTGCTCTCTAACCACTCTCTCAGCCCACCCTTCCATATCCTCTCTCGATACTTGCAGCTCCCCCAACCCCTTTGGATGATTCACCCCTCTATGCCCGTCTTGTCCATATAATTGATCAAACAAACTATTTGGCCAATTCAATGAGCTCTTCACCACTCCACGCCGTATCTTTTCAAAATCATTCCGCCATGTTTCGCTATCAACGCCACTCAACACTTTGGTAGAAAGCATTTTCACCCCATCCGATGCATCCACCTCTAGCAATACAAATTCACTGCCATTACGTTGCACCCCAACGGCTTTAATCACTCTTGGTGAGCCATCTTTACACAGATGTAATCGGCTACGCCCAACTTTTGGCAAAACCAAGGTTTCTTCAAAAAGCACCCGACATGCAAATTTAGTTTTTAGAATTGAAAGTAGCTCATCAAAAGCAGCAAATCGATTAGCAAAAATAGAGTTGTAATTGGTTGCATCCTGCTTCCCACCCACATCTGCCGCTGCTAGGACACCACCTAAGTGTGGCTCATCAGTACTAACCAAATTACTATTTTCACTTGTTGTTGCTTCTTCTTTTTCTAAAATAGTTTGGCTACTTTTTCTTGCCCTGCGAGATTTTTCAATTCGACTAGGTCTACTAAAACTTATCCATGTCGGCTCAGCCTCTATGACTCGTGTGTCTGTGTCTATATTGGCTGTTTCCTCATCGTCCAACTGTAGATGCTCATCATCAACAACTGACTCTGTTGAAACCGCTATGTGCTGCGTACTACCATCACCTGCCTCCTTTTCCTGAAAAGAGGCATGGCTAATAGCTGTTGTGCTAGGAAGCATAGCGTTGATTTCTAAACCTACTATTTCCTCAACTAAATAATCCTTATCCTCGTTAGAAGAACGTCCTTTTACATGTAATTTCCAACCCTGCATGGGCGGAGGGTCAAAGCTAAAGCACCAGCTTTCAACGCCGTTCTTAATTTCTCTATTTTGTTGATAGTGCCTAAAAATACTTTCATACGAATCCATAACATCTTGATCCGAAAACAACCAAACCAAAAGCTGCACTACGGCCGACTGCTCTAACGCCCCTTTAGGAAACGATGAACTGGGTAAGATCCTTATCTCTAAATGATCTCGCTCAACCTCATACTGAACGTCGAACTCTTGCTGTAAAGCGGTACTGCTCAAACAGCTTCGACAGAAATAGGAGTTAATTAAAAATAATGACCGAGCTAGCTCTAACTGTGGGATGTGATAACGAGTCTTGCTATATGGTGTTTCAGCTTCGTAAATAAATGAACTCTGCGCTCCATCCTTGTTGCGTACGGAAGCAAAGGACGAGAGATTAGGAAAATCGATTATTTTGGCTCGTTGAAGATCCGATGCTTCAAACTCAATCACACGATCCGCCTTATTTATTTGCTTTGTTGTACTGTTAACCACCTTAGCTCGACTTAATAAAGGCAAATGAGTAAATCGAGTCCATTTCCGTTCTTGCATTGGATTAAACCAAACAAAAATACGCCACTCCTTATGACCCGAGTTACGGAATAAATGACCAATATGTACAACCTGCACATTGTCATTAAATGTAGCTAGCCTAACCACTCACTCTTCCCCATAAACCATTTCCAAGAATCTTTGTGCTTCCTCAGTTATCCGCTCTTTAGATAACGTTGCACTTCTTAATAATCGCCAGCGCCTAAGCTCAACATCTTCCTGTTTAAGCTTAATAAAAGCTTGGCTAATCCGTCTAATTTGATAATCTTCCACACTCTCTGAGTAACGCTTTAAGCAAAGCGCTACCAAAGGCAGTTTCTGTAGATTTTTTGCAAGAGAGGTTCCGTTAGGAGTTTGCTTTAACAGCCAGCTCGATGTCGCTCTTGGGTGATCAAGGCTACTATCTAGACGCTTTATGATTCTTAATAGTTGTCGTACAGCAATTCGATCTCTTTGGTTCCAATCAACTCTAGGGGCGGGTGCCAGACGCTCTTGTTGATGCTGTTGATTCCAGTGAACTAGCCAATCCCTGTCATGTCGGTAAAGCCAAGCGTATAGCACCCCACCCTCTAAAGACTGTCTTGCCGCCTTAATTCCTTGGTATTTATGCACTAGTTGCTGCCAGTCTTTATGCTTAACAGATAAATCTTCAGAGTTAGGTTGCACAGACTGGCTAACAGGTCTTGTCGTTATAGAGTGCTCAGTAAGAGCACTTGCCTGCTGTAGCGCTTCTATAACCGTTAGTTTTGGCAATAAGGCTTGCCACACAATACTATGCTGTAAATAACTAAAGGCTTTTCTATGCTTACGGAATATACTTTTCAGCCAACACGTGTCCTTGTTCTCTGCCAACTTTAAATCCAGTTTCTCTAGTGCCTCATCACTAAAAGTCTGCCTCACTCTCTCCGCCACCAAGTCATGACGAATGTGCTTGCTTTTGGTTAGCCCTAGATCCTGCGCTAAGCGCTGATAAAACAGCGTCCACTGCTCAAGGCTTGGGGAAAGCTCTTGCGCTCGTGGAGCATCTAACAGAGGGGCTATATAAGCAGCTAGTGCTGTTAATTGAGATAGGGAGTCTTTGGGGTAGTCTGAAAGCAGCTCAGTATGACCCAAAGCCCAAAATTGATGTCGGTGATCATCTACAGCTCTATCAAAGAAGACTAAAGCACCGTGTTTTGGACAATATGGCAAAGCGGGCAAATACCAATCTCGTTGCCAAAAGGCTTCCCCATACCTATTTAGCTGAAGAGCAACGCAATCAGGGCAGTATCTAAAGCGGTTATCGCTCTTAACTCTAGAAGCAGCGACTCCTAGCATTAAATGCACCGCACCTTGCGCTTGGTACTCCATTAACCGAATAGCTTCGTCTCGGCGCTCCTTGCCTACAAACGGAGCATATAAAGGGAATAAGGTATGCTCATAAATAAGCTGCTGAACAGCGTAACGTCCTGTTTGATGTAGATGTCTTGCTATCACACCTAAATGCGAGGGCAGACCTAAGGTAGCGACCACCTTGCGGTTGCCATACACCTCATCCAACAGCTGCTTAGGACTAACAATCCCTTGATAAACGCCTGCCCGTGCAATAGTGCTATAAATCAGCTCATTCGAGTACGGAACAGGAAAGTTTCTCATGGCTAACCTGCTTGTTTAAATAAGCTCGCCATATCCACTATTACCCCTTTCCCTTTTAACCGTTCATGCATGGTTTTTTCAGGTTGGCGTTGTGAATAGATATAACGTAAATCCGTATCAGGCAAGCTATCCCAGTCGCTGGGCTTGACTACCTTTATAGCCGAAACCTTTTTACTCTTGGAGGGCTTTTCTAGTTCTGACACTACCGTTTCGCCTTCCATCAACCACTGCAAAACAAGAGGCAGTAACTTTTGTCTTGTCATCGTTGGATTCTGGCTAAACGCTTTTTTAATAGTGGGAATTAACAGGCTTGAATCGTAATCCTCTTTCAGCATCAGATATAAATGACGCTGATCTTCGGTATCTAACTCTTGAAGGGCTTTTTCTTCTGGTGTTTGTTCTTGTATCGCTGCGATATCTAGCTGAAGTTGGATTAACCGTTTATCAATCTCGGGAACGACTAGATCAGAATAACGAGCAATGCGTTCTGGGATACCCGAGCGTAATGCCTCTAGCATGGGGTGCACAGGCTTTAACTCATCTTGATACACTTGCCGCAATAAACCAGCGGTAATACGCTCATTGCCTAAAGCTAGCGCACGGAGCTGAGCGAGTACAAAAAGTTTTACTACAATGTCCATCACTCCTTGGCTTAGCTCATACCACACATCACGGACCTCATCCGATAACAGCGCATCTTTGCGTTGTAAAAGCTGTAATTGCCAAAGATTATCCGTAAAAGCGATCCACTCTTGATTGGGCTTTCCACGTTGCGTTTGTTGTATAGGATCCCAGAATATAGCTCCAAACCCTGCCCCTCTACGTGCAGACCGCAAATCAGCCTCAAAAATCTCTCGTGCTTTAGGGGTACCAATCAACATCACTGGTACGCCAATAATATTCACCATCGTCACAAAAAAGTTCAGCATCTCTTGAGATCCACCCGAACGAGAGCGGCTTAAATGCTGAATTTCATCAATAACCAACAACCCTAAAGCATGTGCATTGGCTATTTGCGACATCAAAGCCAACATGGTTTCTATACCATGACGTTTTAAGCCATAACGACGCTCATAGTTCGAGCCCAAGGCTCGATCCAACGCTCTGAAAAAATTCAAGCAGATTTCTTTTAGCGAACCATTATGCGAGCAGTCTATTTTCAAATACACCACCTGCTCTACATTGAGTTCACGATGGTAAATCACCTGAGGATACGTGGCTAGAATACGATGAAGAGAGGTCGTCTTCCCACTACCAGAACAACCAATTAACAATAAGCTTTGTGCCGTAGATCGTGCCTCCTCAAAGCGAAATGTCTCCAACTCTCCCGTTTGAACACGCTCATAACCATTTTGTAAATGCTTTTGTAAATCTCCTGTTTTAGGATTTCTGCCTACGTAGCCACCTCGAATCATGACCGAAATACGCTCACTTAGTAGCAAATGCGTACCTAATGGCTGAAAATAGTCATCTGGAATACGACAAATGGTATGAGCTCTGATAACACGGGACTTTTGCAAGTCAGAGGAAGTAAGCTGTAAAGAGGATTTCAGTGATGCAGCACTATTCACTGACTCTTGTAATGGTGGTAAGGCCTCGATAAAAGGATTATCACGATAAGCCTCTACCCCCGTATCACGATAAACTGCTTGAATCCGGGTAGCACTCATGACTCATCCTTTTCTGGTGGATCCTGAAATAATTCAGGCACGTATGTGGGTAGGCTGTAATCTTCTTGATCATCCGCTTCCACTGCGTTGAAAGGAATAACTTTAGCCTCATCACCTGAAGAGCTTGGCTTCAAATGCTCCGCACGTTTTTTACGCTCCGAGGTCACGGCTTCTTTTTTATTAGTTTTAATCTGCTTAATGCGTGTTGATTTGGGCTCAGTAGTACTGGGCGTTAACTTATTCGCTTTCTGAATGGTTTGCTGAATAAACGCCTCAAGCTCCCTGCGTTTAGTTAACTCATCCTGCTTCGCATTGGCTTTATTGTGTTTTTCTTGTGCTTGTATATCCCAAACCTCCCAAAATGAGAGACCTTTAAACTGCCGACTACGTTCCGTCAGATTACAGCGCCAAAATACACGGCTGCCAACTTGCGGAAACAAATAAATCGTATCAACCAGCACTGGGTCATAAGCCGCTTCTAAATGTTGAGGTCTAGCTATATCAGTGCTCCGCTGCAACCAACCCTCACGCAGAATCTCTGACCCCGAGTAATACAAACCCCACAAATTAACGCCAAATGAAGAAATAGAGACCTTTCGGCGAGGCAGTAACGCTACTCGCAACTGCTCTTGCTCCACAGCCCTTAAACTACCTGTACGATGCTGCATACCCCATTGCCATAGCTGGACAGGAATAGACGGTAAATCTGTAGGAAAATCAGCATCTCGATCGTATTTATCCATCACCAGATGGTTATTTCTGAATAAGATCGTACGCAAAATAATTTGTGTGAACTCAAATACCGACAGAGATGCATCTAACCTATAGTCTGTTTCACCATGGCTTTTGATCCGACTGCCCTCTACAATGCCAGGTGCAAAGGACTTAAACTCGGCTTGTAGTGTTCTAAAAGTGCTTTCCACTATGCCTTTAGCATCGCCACGTCTAGGTGGAGCACTTTCCACTCGCACATTAAAACTAGAAACTAAGGCTTCGACCTGATGACTCATTAATTCGCCACGGTCCGCTAGCAACACATCTGGCAAACCTACACACGGCCAGTCTGAGCTACTAATCTCAATATCATGCTGGGCACAAATGGCCGTTTTGTCAGAGCAAGCATTTACAAAAGCCTGCATCGCCACCACATAAGACGGATTTTCAAAGCCGATATAAAAGCCCGTGATCATCCGACTAAACACATCAATCACAATGTAAAGCGTTGGTCTTCCTATGATTTTTTGGCGATCATGATGATCCACTAAATAAATATCAGCAATCGTGGCATCAATCTCATAACGACTCCCAGGGCCTAACGCCTGAGAAGTGGCTGTACTACTTAAGGGTCGTACGTCTTTTTTATATACCCCTGCTTTAACTCTAGACTTTAAGCGCTGAGCTTTAGGGTATTCTCGATCATAAAAATAACGAAACTGACGTAGTGTTGGGTAATCCTCTTGGGGAATGCGAGGAAAATACTGAGCAAACAAGTCCACAAATCGTCTATAGGCAACGGTGGTCTTTGTACCTTTTTGATTTAACAGGTGCTTTTCTATGGTCAACCTAAAAAGGCGTTCAATCTCGGGCGTTACCTTGGTTCCTTCACCCTTACCATATTCTCTGGCTCGGCCAATCTTTGCTGTTCCTGTCGCTGAACGTCTTTCCCCTGGTGCACCGCTGTTTTTGTAGTCAGGAATTAATGCATTAGGCGTTTGACCACGCTGCCAGTAACGGCGTAACAACTTATAAACTGTAGCCTTAGTAACCTTATGTTCTTGGACCACATGCTCAACGAGTTCGCTTCTGACTTTAGGGTCGAAACGATCCTTACTATTAATAATAGGAAGAATTTTTCGATAATCCTCCTCGCGCTTCTGGAAGCTGACAGAATCTACAGACGGCTCTTCTAAATCAAGATGTACATAAGGGTCATCAGTTCTAACTAAGCGGCCTTCATCTAAATACTGCATTAGCAACAACTCAGCCCTAGCTTGTGGAACTCCTTTATCAGCGCTTATTTGCATCCAGACAACTTGGCCATCCTCTATAGCCAAAATGCGATACGGATCATTATCAAATAGCACAACCTCATTAATTTGCCACATAGCGCAACTCCTCCATATTCACTACTTGGCTAATACAGAGATCTGCACACTTATTTGCCCTGAAAGACTTATAAATATTGAACTTAATAAAACCATTTGCGGTTAAGGCTCGTATCTCACTCAATGTTTTGCCTAACTCCAAATCATAAGCAATATCAACCTGCTTACAGACATTGATAATGTTTTCATCTCCTTTTTCTTGCAGGATATGGGCCAATGGGGATAGTTGTGCTAAAAGCTCCGCAGAAACTTCTTCTGTTTTCACTGAATAAAGCCATTCAATATTTTCTTTTACTACGGGATTTATTTCTTTATCAGTAAAAATGAACCAAGGAATTTGCTTTTGCTGCCAATAGCGACGCTCTAGTTCTAGTTTTTCTAAGGTACGCTCGTCTTGTAAGGCTGCTGCAGGTTTGACTTGAATAGCAAACTGCTCAAAAGGACCATCTTTGCAGTCCACTAAAAAATCAGTAGACATAACCTGATCTACACCACGAATAACAGGATGCTTAATACCACTATCTATTGCAATCTGCCTGGTATCACTAGGTAATAAGGGGAACTGCTCGCGTATATCTAGCACGCTGCTCTCCCACTCAAGACTGAGAAAAACAGCAAGCTCTAAGTCAGATAGCAAATGATGGACTCGTCCCGTCTTATGAGAATAAATACGGTGGGAACGACCTGAAGAAGGAACTTCTTGTACTGTTAGCCATGGAATATAGTCTTTACCATGCCCTTGGCCACGCCCCTCTTTAATACGACGGGCAATTTGCACTTCAGAAAATGAAGAGTTTGCTTTAGCCATAACAAAAGTCCAGTATGCTTTTTCACAGCATAACTGGACTGATTTCAGTTTACAACTATTCTGTCTAGTTTAAGACTTTATTGTCATAGTTTAGATCTATTTTGTTCAGTTTAAGACTTTATTGTCCGCCCACATCATCAATATTAAATCAGTATGTCATTACTCAACTGTCACCGATTTCGCCAAGTTACGAGGCTGGTCAACGTCTGTGCCTTTAATCAATGCAACGTGATAAGACAACAATTGCAGTGGTACGGTATAGAAAATAGGCGCAATTAACTCTTCAACATGAGGCAACGAAACAATTTTCATGTTTTCACTCGCTTCAAAGCCTGCATCTTGGTCAGCAAATACATACAGCAAACCACCACGCGCACGGACTTCCTCAATGTTCGATTTGAGTTTTTCTAACAGTTCATTGTTAGGTGCAACGATGATAACAGGCATATCAGCATCAATTAGCGCTAATGGGCCGTGCTTTAACTCACCCGCGGCATACGCTTCTGCGTGAATGTAAGAAATCTCTTTTAATTTCAGAGCCCCTTCAACTGCAATAGGGAATTGATCACCACGACCTAAGAACAATGCGTGGTGTTTATCTGAGAAATCTTCTGCCAGTGCTTCGATGACTTTATCTTGCGATAACATGCTTTCAATACGAGCAGGAAGCGCATGTAATGCATGGGAAATGCTTTCTTCTAACTCAGGTTTTGCCCCCTTCAAACGACCCATATACGCAACTAGCATCAGTAAAACCGTTAACTGTGTGGTAAACGCTTTAGTCGATGCGACACCAATTTCTGCCCCTGCTTTGGTCATTAAAGCAAATTCAGATTCACGTACTAGAGAAGAGCCCGCCACGTTACACACTGCTAAAGAAGTCAGATAACCTAATTCTTTTGATAAACGCAGGGCTGCCAGTGTATCTGCGGTTTCACCTGATTGAGACAACGTAATCATCAGGCTGTTTTTACGGTGAGCAGGGTTGCGGTAGCGATACTCAGAAGCAATTTCCACATCACAAGGAATACCAGCCAAAGACTCAAACCAATAACGTGCAACCATTCCCGCATTGTAGGATGTCCCGCATGCGACGATTTGAATATGTTCAACTTGAGATAAAATTTCACTCGCACGAGGGCCTAACTCGCTTAAATCAATACCATTGTCTTTGTCAAAACGCCCTTCAAGGGTGTTTTTAATTGCCATTGGTTGTTCGTAAATTTCTTTTTGCATGTAATGGCGATAGACGCCTTTATCACCTGCATCATATTGAACGTTTGATTCAATTTGTTCGCGATCGACCGCTTCACCATTTTTATCAAAAATATGAACAGTACGACGAGTGACTTCGGCAACATCCCCTTCTTCGAGGTAAATAAAGCGACGAGTCACAGGCAACAATGCTAATTGGTCTGATGCTAAGAAATTTTCACCTACACCTAAACCAATAACCAACGGGCTACCAGAACGTGCAGCAACTAATAATTCAGGAATACGGCTATCCATGATCACGGTACCGTAAGCACCACGCAATTGTGGGATAACACGTTGAACCACTTCCACCAGCGTGCCACCTTTTTGTTGTTCATGGTGAACAAGGTGAGCAATCACTTCGGTATCAGTTTCTGAACTAAAGATATAACCGAGTTTTTTCAGCTCATCTTTGAGCTCTAAATAGTTTTCAATAATGCCGTTATGAACAACCGCAATGTAACCAGAAGTATGCGGATGAGCATTACGTTCACTTGGAATACCATGAGTTGCCCAACGGGTATGTGCAATCCCCGTTCCACCCGATACCGGGTTTTTCTCCGCTTCTTCAGCTAACATTTGCACTTTGCCGACTTCACGTAAGCGTTGCAAATGCCCTTCGTGATCAACAACTGCCATACCGGCAGAGTCATAACCACGATACTCAAGACGACGAAGACCTTCTAACAGAATTTCTGCGATATCACGTTGTGCAACAGCACCTACAATTCCACACATATTTTTTGGATCCCTAGACAAAAGGTTTCTTTCTTGAGAAACCTTCATTTGTCGCAACCTAATTGTTGTACAGTTTTCACTGTTCCCCAGCCTTGTAGAAAATGGGGATATTTTTATATTGCTACCTTAGGTAGCTATTTTATTATTTGCTATTAATTAGCTTTTTTATCATAGGAGAGATATCGCTATCTCTCCTCAAAATTTACTTATTTTTTCTTAACTGGACGCTGCCAGTTTTTAATATGCATTTGCTTTACACGGCTAACGACAAGTTCGTCTTCATTCACATCACGTGTTACCGTAGTGCCAGCCCCTATTGTTGCACCTTTGGCAACAGAAACTGGTGCAACTAACTGAGTATCTGACCCGACAAATACATCGTCGCCAATAATGGTTTTGTGTTTATTGGCACCATCATAATTACAGGTAATAGTACCTGCGCCAATATTCACGTTATCACCAATTTGAGCATCACCGAGGTAACTTAAATGACCTGCTTTAGAGCCTAAACCTAAAGAGGCATTTTTCATTTCTACAAAGTTACCTACGTGCGCTTTGGCCGCTAATTTAGCACCTGGACGTAAACGCGCAAAAGGGCCAACCGTACATTCGGCTGACAATTCAGAGTTTTCTATCACTGAATATGGGCTGATAACCGAGTTATCACCGATTACACAGTCTTTTAATATACAGCCAGATTGAATATGTACGTTATTCCCTAATGTGACATTACCTTCAATAATCACGTTAGTATCAATAATAATATCGCGCCCATGAGTCAGCGTTCCGCGCAAGTCAAAACGTGCAGGGTCAATTAACATCACACCAGCTAATAACAGTTTTTCCGCTTGTTCTTTCTGATAAACCCTTTCTAACGCAGCCAATTGTAGGCGGTTATTCACCCCTTCCATTTCACTTAAATGTTTAGGGTGAACAGTTGCAATTTTATTACCTTCTTTATGTGCCAATGCAATAATATCAGTAATATAATATTCGCCTTGCGCGTTATCGTTGTTCAGCTGTGCCAACCAACGTTTAAAATCTTTGCCACTGGCAACCATAATTCCTGTATTGATTTCTTGGATTTTGCGTTGCTCTTCACTGGCATCTTTTTGCTCAATAATACCTACAACTTCATTATTTTCACGAATGATACGGCCATACCCTGTTGGGTTATCTAAAATAACCGTCAGCAAGCCAATACCACCTTCTGGCTTCACTTCAATTAGGCGATCTAAGGTATCTTTCGCTATCAACGGTACATCGCCATATAACATGACAATATTTTCATCGTCTTGGAAGCTTGGCGCTGCTTGTTGCATCGCATGGCCAGTGCCGAGCTGCTCGGCCTGCAATACCCAGTTGAGGTTTTGCTCACCCAGTTTTTCTTTCAGTAAATCACCGCCATGTCCGTATACCAGATGAATATCTGATGCACCAATGGATTTTGCTGTATCTATAACATGCTGAACCATGGGTTTGCCTGCAAGTAAATGCAAAACTTTAGGTAGCTCTGAATACATCCGTGTGCCTTTACCGGCAGCTAAAATCACGACACTTTTTCTTTGCACAGTCATTTTTCCTGAAACTCCAACTTAGGGATGAAAGTAAACCTATTTCCTTTATAAATTACTACATATTTCGCTCAAATAAAAAAGCCAGTTAGACTTAACCAACTGGCTTTTTTTACTATACCGCTATCATTACATTAGCTTTTTAGTTAACTCGATGACTCGAAGTTTCGCTATTGCTTTTGCAAGTTCTGCTGATGCCTGAGCATAATCAACATCGCCGTGAGCTTTACGGACGTGTTCTTCCGCTTTGCGTTTAGATTCCACTGCACGAGCTTCGTCTAAATCTTTACCACGGATCGCTGTATCAGCGAGTACGATAACACCATTTGGTTGCACTTCTAAAATACCACCGGAGAGGTAAATTAGCTCTTCTTCACCAAACTGTTTGGTAATACGTACCATGCCCGGTTTTATGGCAGTCAGCAGCGGGGTATGCTGCGGGTAAATCCCCAGCTCACCTTCACTACCTGTCACCTGAATTTTCTGTACCATGCCTTCAAACATTTGTTTTTCAGCACTTACTACAGTCAGGTGGTATGTCATTGCAGCTACCATATCAACCTCCTGTCAGCTGGATTAAAGCTTTTTCGCTTTTTCCACAGCTTCTTCAATGGTACCAACCATATAGAACGCTTGTTCTGGCAGGTGGTCGTAATCACCGTTCAGGATCCCACTGAAGCCACGGATAGTGTCTTTCAGAGAAACGAACTTACCTGGTGAACCGGTAAATACTTCAGCAACGAAGAATGGTTGAGACAGGAAGCGCTGGATCTTACGAGCACGAGCAACAACCAGTTTGTCTTCTTCAGACAGTTCATCCATACCCAGGATTGCGATGATATCTTTCAGTTCTTGGTAACGTTGCAGAATAGACTGAACGCCACGAGCAACATCATAGTGCTCTTGACCAACAACCAGTGGGTCAAGCTGACGGCTAGTAGAATCCAGAGGGTCAACCGCAGGGTAAATACCCAGAGATGCGATTTGACGGCTCAGAACTACCGTTGCGTCTAAGTGAGCAAAGGTGGTTGCTGGTGATGGGTCAGTCAAGTCATCCGCTGGAACGTAAACCGCTTGAACGGAAGTGATAGAACCCGTTTGAGTTGAGGTAATACGTTCTTGCAGAACACCCATCTCTTCCGCCAGCGTTGGTTGATAACCTACCGCTGAAGGCATACGACCTAACAGTGCTGATACCTCAGTACCTGCCAGTGTGTAACGATAGATGTTGTCAACGAACAGCAGTACGTCACGACCTTCGTCACGGAATTTTTCAGCCATAGTCAGACCAGTCAACGCAACGCGTAGACGGTTTCCTGGTGGCTCATTCATCTGGCCATAAACCAGTGATACTTTATCCAGAACGTTTGAGTCAGTCATTTCATGATAGAAGTCGTTCCCTTCACGAGTACGCTCACCAACACCAGCGAATACTGAGTAACCTGAGTGCTCAATCGCGATGTTACGGATCAGTTCCATCATGTTTACTGTTTTACCAACACCCGCACCACCGAACAGACCGACTTTACCACCTTTCGCGAATGGACAGATTAAGTCCATTACTTTGATACCGGTTTCCAGCAGCTCTGTTGAGTTAGCTAACTCTTCGTAGCTAGGTGCAGCACGGTGAATTGACCAGCGCTCTTCTTCGCCGATATCACCTTTCATATCAATAGGCTGACCCAGAACGTTCATGATACGTCCTAAAGTTGCTTTACCTACTGGTACTTCAATTGGGTGCTCTAAGTTTACAACTTCTAAACCACGGCTCAGGCCATCTGATGTACCCATTGCGATACAACGGACAACACCACCGCCTAACTGTTGCTGAACTTCCAGCACCAGTGTTTCTTTACCGTTAACAACCTCAAGAGCGTCGTACACTTTTGGTACGTCATCTTGAGGGAACTCGACGTCCACAACGGCGCCGATTACCTGGATAATCTTTCCAGTAGCCATCTTGAATCCTCTACGTAATTCGTAAACCTAGCTGTTAAACCGCGGAAGCACCCGAAACGATTTCGGTAAGCTCCTGAGTAATGCTGGCCTGACGAGCTTTGTTGTAAACCAACTGCAACTCTTTGATCAGGTTTCCACCATTATCAGTAGCGGCTTTCATCGCTACCATTCGTGCGGCCTGCTCACTAGCCAGGTTTTCAACGACGCCCTGATAAACCTGCGACTCGATATAACGACGTAGCAGGGTATCCAGCAACGCCTTTGGATCGGGTTCGTAAATGTAATCCCAAGACTTCTTCTTCAGTGTTTCATCATTGCTTGCAGGCAATGGTAACAATTGAAGAATAGTTGGCTCCTGAGACATTGTATTGATGAACTTATTCGTCACCACATACAGTTTATCCAAACGCCCTTCATCATAGGCTTGTAGCATAGTGTTAACTGGACCAATCAAATCCGAAAGCGTTGGGTTATCCCCCATTCCGGTAACTTGTGTCACGACATTGCCGCCCACAGAACCGAAGAATGATACCGCTTTAGAACCGATTAAAGCCAAATCAACCTGAACGTTTTTCTCAGACCACGACTTCATCTCTGCTAACAGTTTTTTGAACAAGTTAATGTTCAAGCCACCACACAGACCACGGTCTGTTGAAACAACCAGATACCCGACACGCTTAACTTCACGCTCTTCGAGATATGGATGTTTATATTCCAGATTACCTAATGCTAAGTGACCAATTACACTGCGCATGGTCTCTGCATAAGGACGGCTGGCCGCCATGCGTTCCTGCGTTTTACGCATTTTGGACGCAGCGACCATTTCCATCGCTTTAGTGATCTTCTGCGTGTTTTGCACGCTGGCGATCTTGGAACGTATCTCTTTTGCGCCGGCCATTTCTGCTTCTCCTTATTAACCAGACGGCCCTAGAAACTCGGGCCGAATAGTATTACCAGGACTGGGTTGCTTTAAATGATTCGAGCAGTTTTTTCAACTTGCCTTCGATATCATCGTTATAGCTACCAGCCGGGCCAATTTCGTTCATAAGGTCAGCATGCTCGCGCAATGCATAAGAAACTAAAGCAGCTTCAAACGCACCAATTTTAGCTAACTCAACATCATCCAAGAATCCACGTTCTGCCGCAAACAGAGACAGTGACTGCTCTGCTACTGACATAGGTGCATACTGTTTCTGTTTCAGCAACTCAGTTACTTTCTGACCGTGGCTCAGCTGCTTACGCGTTGCATCATCAAGGTCTGAAGCAAACTGAGCAAACGCTGCCAGTTCACGATATTGAGCAAGTGCTGTACGGATACCACCAGACAATTTCTTGATAATTTTAGTCTGAGCAGCACCACCAACACGAGATACTGAAATACCTGGGTTAACCGCTGGACGAATACCAGAGTTAAACAGGTTAGATTCCAGGAAGATCTGACCATCTGTAATCGAAATTACGTTAGTCGGAACGAATGCAGAAACGTCACCGCCTTGAGTTTCAATGATTGGCAATGCAGTCAATGAACCCGTTTTTCCTTTAACTTCACCTTTAGTGAATGCTTCAACGTACTCAGCGTTAACACGAGCAGCACGCTCAAGCAAACGTGAGTGCAGATAGAAAACATCACCTGGGTATGCTTCACGTCCTGGTGGACGACGCAGTAACAGTGAAATTTGACGGTACGCAACAGCCTGTTTAGACAGGTCATCATAAACAATCAGAGCATCTTCACCGCGGTCACGGAAATATTCGCCCATTGCACAGCCAGCGTAGGCTGACAGATATTGCAGTGCAGCTGACTCAGATGCAGTTGCAACAACAACAATGGTGTTTTCCAGAGCGCCATGTTCTTCAAGTTTACGAACAACGTTAGCAACAGTTGATGCTTTTTGACCGATAGCGACGTAAACACATTTGATGCCAGAGTCGCGTTGGTTGATGATTGCATCGATTGCCAAAGCAGTTTTACCTGTTTGACGGTCACCGATAACAAGCTCACGCTGACCACGACCGATTGGGATCATGGCATCGACTGATTTATAACCAGTTTGAACAGGTTGATCAACGGATTGACGGTCGATAACACCTGGAGCAATAACTTCTACAGGAGAGAAGCCATCGTTATCAACAGGACCTTTACCATCAATTGGTTGACCCAGTGTATTCACAACACGTCCTAGCAGGCCACGGCCTACTGGAACTTCAAGAATACGACCAGTACATTTAACTTTCATGCCTTCTGCCAAGTCGGCATAAGGACCCATAACGACCGCACCAACAGAGTCACGCTCTAAGTTCAGTGCGATAGCGTAACGGTTGCCAGGCAGCGCGATCATTTCACCCTGCATGACTTCGGCTAAACCGTGAATACGAATAATACCGTCATTAACGGATACAATCGTACCTTCATTGTGAGCTTCACTCACAACATCGAACTGAGCAATACGCTGTTTGATCAGTTCGCTGATTTCGGTGGAATTCAGTTGCATATGCTCCAGTCCCCTTAAGACTGCAAGACGTCAGTTAAACGCTCTAAGCGACCGCGGATACTCCCGTCGATGACGAGGTCTCCAGCACGAATGATCACTCCAGCAATAACAGACTTATCAATTTTGCAATTCAGCTTAACTTTGCGTGACAGACGTTTTTCCATCGCTGCAGAAATTTTAGCTGACTGCTGTTCACTCAATTCGTTAGCGGATAAAACATCAACTTCAATGGTTGATTCCAGAGAATCGCGCAATTGGATAAACTGCGTTAAAACTTCTGGTAGCGTCGTTAAACGCCCGTTATCTGCCATAACACGAATCAGATTCTGAACATGCTCGTCAATTTCATCTCCACAAACAGAGATAAACGTTTTAGCTAATGTTTCTGGTGCAATAGAACCAGAAAGCAGCTCACCAACCTGCTCATTGCGCGTCACCTCAGAGGTGAAGGCCAGCATTTCCTGCCATTTAGCAACAGCTTGGTTTTCCACAGCAAAGTCAAAAGCTGCTTTGGCGTAGGGGCGAGCTACAGTAGCAATTTCAGACATGCCCCTCCCTCCTTACAGTTCAGCGACTAGTTTATCAACGATGTCGCTGTTAGCAGCTTCATCCACGGAACGTTCGATGATCTTCTCGGCACCTGCGATAGCAAGCATCGCAACCTGTTTACGTAACTCTTCACGTGCACGTTTACGCTCAGCATCAATTTCAGCTTGCGCTTGTGCGACGATTTTTGCACGTTCTGCTTCTGCTTCTGCTTTTGCTTCATCAATCATTTGAACGCGTTGTTTATTCGCTTGTTCAATGATGACTTGAGCTTCAGCTTTCGCTTTTTTCAGTCGGTCGGTTGCGTCGGTTTGCGCCAGTTCCAGGTTCTTTTTAGCACGTTCTGCGGAAGATAAACCGTCAGCAATTTCTTTTTGACGTTTTTCAATGGCCGCCATAATCGGTGGCCATACATACTTCATACAGAACCAAACAAACAGGACAAACGCGATAGCCTGGCCGAGGATTGTTGCATTTAGATTCACAGACAATACCTCATATTCATTAGTGAATTAATGTTCTTACAGTGTTCCGTAACGTTAATTAGGCAACAGCGAACATTACATACAAGCCCAGACCAACAGCAATCATCGGAATAGCATCGACCAGACCCATTACGATAAAGAACTGTGTACGCAGCAGAGGAATTAAATCTGGCTGACGAGCAGCACCTTCTAAAAATTTACCACCTAGGATGCCGATACCGATCGCAGCACCGATCGCCGCTAAGCCCATCATCACAGCGGCAGCCATGTACAGCAGATCCATACTCAGGTTTTCCATGACAGTCTCCAGTTTGTTTCAGTTAATACAATTATTGATAAAATTAAATTAGTGTTCTTCAGATGCCATCGACAGATAAACAACTGTTAGAACCATAAAAATAAAGGCTTGTAGCGTAATAATCAGTATGTGGAAGATAGCCCAAGGTAGGCTTAACAACCACTGTGACCACCACGGAAGCAGAGCCGCGATAAGAATAAAGATCAATTCACCTGCATACATGTTACCAAACAGTCGCAGACCGAGTGATACAGGTTTTGACAGCAGGCTTACCCCTTCAAGAATCAAGTTTACTGGAATGAAGACAGGATGGTTAAAAGGCTGCATTGTGAGCTCTTTTGTAAATCCGCCAATTCCTTTCATTTTGATGCTGTAGAAGAGGATTAGGATAAACACACCAATAGCCATCGATAATGTGACACTAACATCTGCGGTTGGTACTGCACGTAATGCAGGTAACCCGAGATAATGTTCAGCAATATACGGAAGGAAATCAATTGGTAGTAAATCCATCAGGTTCATTAAGAATACCCAGACGAACACTGTTAATGCTAAAGGAGCAATAACTTTGCTCTTACCGTGATACATATCACGGACTGAGTTATCAACGAAACCAATGATCAGTTCTATTGCAGTCTGTAACTTACCGGGTACGCCACTAGTCGCATTGGCTGCAACTCTTCTAAATAGCCACAGGAACAGAGCCCCGAGAACTACTGAGAAAAAAAGCGAGTCAATGTTCAACGTCCAAAATGTTGGACTAGCGTGGGGATCGACCAACTTAAAGGTACTCAGGTCCAACTGAAGGTTTCTCAGATGGTGGCCTATGTAATCCTCTGTAGTCATCACTTCTCCTGATGCAGACATGATGCCTCTTACCCTTTTGTAGTTTAAAAATACTTACCGTTTAAAAACGGCTGGTGCAACAATCTGAACAATTAGCACCGCTAAATAGGTCAAACCCAGTGGTGTTAATGACGCTTTGAACACACCGAAAGCAACAACTAAGACAGTGATAGTTGTAACAACCTTTAGCCCTGCTCCTAATGCTAAGAACCAGGCAATGCGGACAGGTTCATCCTCTCCTTTTGCTTTCTGAAATTGTGATAGCAGCATAAATACGATATTTGGTAACCAGCATGCTAACCCACCAGCAAGAGCAGAGGCCCCCCATTCTATACTATTTGCACAGAAAGCCCCACTGAGGATCACAAAAGTTATCAACTGAACAGACAACTGCTTTACAGCATGCTTGTTGTCATAAAGGGATACAGACATAACTTTTGTTTACTCCCAGCTCTTCTCAGCCTCAGAAACGCTAAGTGTTGTATAAAACTGCCTTTGCGTAAATGTGTCAAGAGACAAAAACGTGCAAATTATACGGGCAGGCGAAATGAATTCAATCAGTAAGTAGCGAAAAGGTGAATAAATATTTAATTTTTTCGAGTTAGCGCAGAATTGTCGCTGTAATATTTAATAAATAGTTAATGAATTGCTGCATATATTCATATAAATGTGACATATATCACATTTAACTTTATTCACTTTATTTATTACTTCAATTTTATTCATAACAAAAAATAGATTTAACCAGTAAATCAAATAATTAAAGAAATTAATTCCTAAGCTAAATTTTGAAAGAGTAAATCCAATATTTTTCGATTCACTATTTTTTTGCTAAATCGATTAAGTAAAAATCATCAATTAGCCAGTATTTTTCTTTCAATGCCTTATTTTTGCAACTTATTCGTTATTGCCGTGTAAATACCACGTAAAATATATATTTTTATTATTTGATGGCGAATAAAAATAGCTGGCCGTTTGTAAACGTCCAGCTATCGCTCTAAATGATAAAATTATTTGATAGAAAGCAACTTTATTTCATCGAAATTTTAACTAAATGACGTTGCTCATCAAGTTCGGGCACTTCAAGTTCCGTGATCGATTCAATCATAAACTCGTCTGGTAGCGCCATTTCATCATCACGAATGACACCTTTGAGTGCATAAAAACGCCCTTCTGCTGAAGGTAAATGATGGCACCAACTCAACATGTCATTCAACGAAGCAAATGCGCGGCTAATCACACCATCAAAGCTTTTTTCCACTGGAAACTCTTCAACGCGTGATTGAACAGGCTCAATATTAGTCAGCCCTAACTCATGTTGAACCTGTTTTAAAAAGCGTACACGCTTTCCTAAGCTGTCCAATAGAACAAAATGGGAATCAGGTCGAACAATCGCTAAAGGCACGCCGGGTAAACCAGGGCCCGTTCCAACATCAATAAAACGTTGCCCGATGAGTTGACCGTTCACCACTATGCTATCCATGATATGGCGGATTAACATCTGTTGTGGGTCACGTACCGATGTCAGGTTATAGGCTTTGTTCCATTTCGCTAATAACCCAACATAGTCAATGAGTTGCTGTTTTTGCTTTTCCGTCAAGTTGATATCGGTTTTTACTAGCAATTGATTCAGTTTTGATAATAAATCCATGTTAAGCGCTCCGGCGTAGCATGCCTTGCTTTTTCAACCAAACAAGTAAAATAGAGATTGCAGCAGGCGTGATCCCTGAAATTCGTGATGCTTGACCAATAGATGTCGGTTTATGGTCGTTCAGTTTCGCCATTACCTCGTTAGACAACCCTTTAACTTGTTTGTAATCGAGGTCAACAGGCAACAACGTATTTTCATTACGCAGTTGTCTTTCGATTTCTTCTTTTTGGCGGGCAATATAACCTTCGTATTTAACTTGAATTTCCACTTGATCCGCGGCTTGAGGATCATCAATAGCTGGAGCAAAAAGGTTGAGTGAGGTTAACATTTTATACGTCATTTCCGGGCGACGTAGTAAATCTTCCCCATTGGCTTCTTTCGATAATGGAACGGTTAAAATTCCATCTATTTCTGTATGGTTATCTGATTTTGGATGAACCCAGATATCTTTTAAGCGTTGGCGCTCTTTTTCAATCAATTCGACTTTGTTATTAAAATGAGCCCAGCGAACGTCATCAACTAAACCTAACTCTCGGCCTTTTTCTGTTAGACGTAAATCCGCATTGTCTTCACGAAGCATCAAACGGTATTCTGCACGTGAGGTAAACATACGGTAAGGTTCTTTTGTCCCTAAAGTACAAAGATCGTCAACGAGAACACCGATATAAGCTTGGTCACGACGAGGGAACCAACCTTCTAAACCAAAGGCATGTTGTGCCGCATTAAGGCCTGCTAATAGGCCTTGAGCTCCAGCTTCTTCATAACCTGTAGTGCCGTTAATTTGGCCAGCAAAGAATAATCCATCAATAAATTTACTTTCAAGCGTCTGTTTTAGATCTCTAGGGTCAAAGAAATCATATTCAATGGCATAGCCAGGACGAATGATCCTCGCATTTTCCATTCCTTTCATGGAATGAACAATTTGCATTTGGACATCAAATGGCAAGCTGGTGGATATCCCGTTAGGGTAAATTTCATTGCTGGTTAGGCCTTCAGGTTCTAGGAAGATCTGATGTGAGTCTTTATCAGCAAAACGCATGACTTTATCTTCGATCGAAGGGCAGTAACGTGGGCCGATCCCTTCAATCACGCCTGCGTACATAGGGCTGCGATCCAGATTATTTCTGATCACTTCATGCGTTTTTTCATTGGTATAGGTGATATGACAAGGCATCTGTTGTGGATGTTGATCTTGTGAACCTAAAAATGAAAATACGGGCATTGGGTCGTCACCTAGCTGTTGAGCTAACTGACTGAAATCAATGGTTCTTGCATCAATACGTGGTGGCGTTCCTGTTTTTAAACGATTAACACGTAAAGGTAATTCTCTCAAACGTTGAGAAAGTGAAATTGAAGGAGGATCTCCTGCACGACCACCACTGTAATTTTCTAAACCAATGTGAATTTTGCCATCAAGGAAAGTACCAACGGTTAATACCACCGCTTTGGCTTTAAATTTTAAGCCCATGCGGGTAATAGCCCCTGTGACCCTATTGTTTTCAACAATTAAGTCTTCTACAGGTTGTTGGAAAATCATTAAGTTAGGCTGGTTTTCTAAAGCCATTCTGACAGCTTGGCGATAAAGAACACGGTCAGCTTGTGCTCGAGTCGCACGAACTGCAGGCCCTTTGCTGGCATTTAATGTTCTAAATTGAATACCTGCTTTGTCTGTTGCTGTGGCCATCAAGCCACCTAGCGCATCAATTTCTCTAACCAGATGTCCCTTACCGATCCCACCGATGGCTGGGTTGCAAGACATCTGGCCCAATGTATCAATATTGTGAGTCAGTAATAGGGTTTGACGCCCCATACGTGCAGCTGCCATTGCTGCTTCAGTACCGGCATGACCACCACCAATTACGATGACGTCAAATTGCTCTGGATAAAACATGTGTGAACCTTAAACGTTAGAAAATGCGGATTGTGCATTTGAGGAGAGAATTCTACTCAAGTTTGAGGAAGAGACCAAGCTTTAGGTTTCTCCCTTATATAATATTAAGATCTTTTTATTTAAAGATCTCTTTATTAGATCTTTTATTAGGATCACGGGTTTCTGTGGATAAGTGGATTTTCACTTTAAAGATCATAAAAGTGTAAAGGATCATATACTGTGAATGATCCGTGATCCGTTTGCGTATAAGCTGGGATCAAAAAGGGTACTTATACACAGGCATTGTCAGCCTTAAAACTTATACTCTGGATAACTACGGGTTAATACCGGGATCTTCCCTGAGTTATCCACAGTTGATTGCTGTTATTTTAATCAAACTAGAGTTCGTTTGCCCAAATTTTAACCCATTCACCTGCGGGATCTTCCGGTATTTCGTGTTGTTGGACATCAATTTCCAAACATTCACCGATCCTTTTAGCCCCTTGCTTGATTAATAAAGCATCTATTTTGTGGATCGCTCCACAGAAAGTGTCATATTCAGAGCTGCCGATCCCTACAGAACCAAATTGAACTTGGCTTAGATCAGGAGCGCTTTCTTCTATTGAATCAAAAAGAGGTTGAATATTTTCAGGGAGATCACCTGCTCCATGTGTTGAGCTCACCACCAGCCATATGCCTTCAAGTGTTAAGTCATCAAGCTTTGGGCCATGTTGAATTTCAGTTTCATGACCGAGTTCTTCTAAAATCTCTGCCATGTGCTCGGCAACATACTCCGCACTGCCCATTGTACTGCCACTTATTAAGGTTACTTTTGTCATGGTGATTCTCTTTCACAATAATAGGTCGCTATTGTACGCTGTGAATGAGCTGGGATCTACCTGTGGATAATGTGGTTATATCATTTTTTTTCTACGGATTGATTGTTCGTAAGATCGGGTTTTGTAAGGAGATCAGTGTTTCTGTGGATTGTATCTCATCAATGGTCTGAATTTTGTTGATAAGTACGTCTTGTAAAGAATCAATAGAGCGGCACATCACTTTAATAAAAATGCTGTATTGCCCTGTTGTGTAGTACACCTCGACAACTTCTTCTAAGGCGTCTAATTTTTTTAGTGCGGTTGGGTAATCTTTTGCACTTTTTAAAATAATGCCAATAAAGCAACAAACATCGAAGCCTAATTGTTTTGGGTTTATATCAATACGTGTGCCTTTAATAATCCCTGCTTGCTTCATTTTTTCGACACGGACATGAATTGTCCCGGGGCTAACAGCAAATTTTTTAGCTAATTCAGCATACGGTGTACGTGCATTTCCCATTAATTCGTGAAGTATGTCACGATCGAGATTATCGATTTGATAATTTTCCGGCATTATTCCACCTCTATTTTAACGATTATTCATTTTTATACCTGTTTTTTTATTCAAAATAAACAATAAAGGCTTTTTTTAATGATGGATATTGAATTTATACCTCATTTTGTTGCTTAATCTATACATCAGCTAACACAGCTAACAAATTATGGGAATAAATTATGGACAAGTCATTTATCGAACATCAGCAACAAATTAGTTTTGTGAAATCGTATTTCTCACGTTTACTTGAAAAAGAATTAGGGTTGATTGAAGTTCAAGGGCCAATCCTAAGCCGTTTAGGGGATGGTACTCAAGACAACTTATCTGGCAGCGAAAAAGCCGTTCAAGTAAAAGTGAAATCAATTCCAGGTGCAACCTTTGAAGTGGTTCATTCTTTGGCTAAATGGAAACGTAAAACATTAGGTCGTTTCGGTTTTAGTGAAGGCCAAGGTCTATACACGCATATGAAAGCGTTGCGTCCTGACGAGGATCGCTTAACCCCAATCCATTCCGTCTATGTTGATCAGTGGGATTGGGAAAAAGTGATGGCAGATGAGGAACGTACACTTCCTTATCTGAAGCAGACAGTGGGTAAAATCTATAAGGCAATAAAAGAAACAGAAGCTGCCGTAAGTAAAGAATTTGGGTTGGCACCGTTCCTGCCAGACCAAATCCACTTTATTCACAGTGAAGAGTTGTTACAGCGCTACCCTGATTTAGATGCGAAAGGGCGTGAACGTGCAATCGCAAAAGAACTAGGCGCAGTATTC
Organism: Providencia sp. PROV205; assembly: GCF_028479505.1. Taxonomy (NCBI): domain Bacteria; kingdom Pseudomonadati; phylum Pseudomonadota; class Gammaproteobacteria; order Enterobacterales; family Morganellaceae; genus Providencia; species Providencia sp. PROV205. Next base: position 170,305 of record NZ_JAMPNU010000019.1, read on the forward strand.
TTAATTGGTATCGGTGGTAAGCTATCTAGCGGTGAATCACATGATGTTCGCGCGCCTGACTACGACGACTGGACAACAAAAAATGAAGACGGTTTTTGTGGTTTGAACGGCGACATCATTGTGTGGAACCCTATTTTACAGGACGCATTTGAGCTCTCTTCAATGGGAATTCGTGTAAGCCCTGAGTGTTTGACTCGCCAATTAGGCTTAACCGGTGATGAAAAACGTATGGAATTAGAGTGGCACCAAGCGTTAGTAAAAGGTGAAATGCCACAAACTATCGGTGGTGGCATTGGCCAATCACGCTTAGTCATGCTACTTCTTCAACGCCAGCACATTGGCCAAGTACAATGCGGTGTTTGGGGTGCTGAAATGCAAGAATCTGTTGAAGGTATGCTGTAATTAGCGACTAAAGCGGCGTAACAGCCTGCTTTTTAACCCAGTATCAAAACGCCAAATATGGTCAAAGATTTTCATGATGCTGGGTTTCCCATAATTTGATACAGATACCGCATGGAAGCGGTATTTACCTTTCTTCTGCATAGTCTTAATTTTTTGAATCAATTCATCAGGTAAACGCTGAGCAACAAAATCAGAAATCACCACGGCATCTGCATCAATCCACTGTTTTGATTCCAATTTTACTGCGGTTTCTTGTAAACAAGCTGCCAAGTCAGTCCCACCTTTAAATGTTTGATGTAAAAAACGAATACATTGCTCTAGGCCATCAATAGAAAGTAAATCGTAATGCACAATTTCTGTGGAAAATAACATCACATGGCATGAGCGGTTATCTGCCAGCGCAATTTTCATTAATGCAAGGCAAAAGGCTTTGGCGCAGCGTTCATTTAAACCGCCCATCGAACCCGATGTATCAATACATACAACAAATGGCCCTCTTGGCTGCTCTTCATCATGGTGATGGGTAATAGGGCGCAGAACTTTTCTTTCTTGCCAGCTATCCCCTTGTAATCGGTAGGTTAGAAGCTGTTTTTCGAGTAATTTTCGATAAAATTCAAATTCAATATCTTCAAGGCCTAACATGGCGAGTTCTGCAGGTAATAACCGTAAAATATCATCACTTTGATTTAAACCGTTGACTTGCTCAGGTACTATTTCGGGTACCTTTTCCATGATTGTCATGGGCTCAAGAAAAACACTATCGTCAGGAATCGATTGAGCAGATTGGCTACGGCCTAATAATTGCGCTATTTTTTCTAATTCAGGCTGCTGACGTAAAAAATCACTGTATCGGCTTAATAATTGGTCATTATAAGCGGAAGTCATGTTTACACCTTTGGTTAAGTCCCATAGCCGGCCTGCAGCTCGCTCATTTTCGCCTAAGATATCCTCTAAATTGCCACTTAACGCTAATCGGCGTTGTAACTCCGCCAGCAATTGTTCTTTTTCTTGCTCTAACAGTTCTTTATGAAGAGTTGTCACTTGTAAAATTAAACTAACTCGCCATCTTTGAACAAATAATGACTGCCTTGCGCTGCGGTTTTCTATTTTTCCACTTTGTAGCTGATGTGCCTCACGATAAAACGGGGAATCCAGCTGCTGAAGTTTTGCTATAACCCCCGGTAATTGGTTAAAAAAGGCATCTGTCGAAATACCAAGGGATTGACGATAAAGTTCAAATTCTTCTGAAAGTTGTGCGGGAACAAGCGCATCTTGCATACGCTGTTTGAGATCCTTTTTCCAACCCGATAAATCTTTGAGTAAAGCTTTTTTTAATCGAGGGTGTTTTTCAAAAAACACCGCTAATTGAGGGGTTGCCAGTAAAGATATAATGATCTCTTCAATTAATTGGCCTTCATTAACCGAAAGCAACATTTCTAATGTGGCTAAACTCATCATCGTTATTCGGCCACTTTACCCGTGATTTGGTTACGTAATTGGTTTAGCTTTTCTGTGAGTTTCATGAAGCTTTGTTCAATATCTGCAAGCCAGTGCGGTTCAATAAATAAGTTGGGCTGTTGTTTTTCAAACTGATAACGCGCGGTTTGAATCTCTTCTTGAATTTTATCCAGCTTGTCTAGCCACTCTTGGTTATTTGTATTTGGCACTAGCGACGAAGCTTTATCTTGAATATATAAAGTAGATGATTGATGGCTTACATCTAATAACTGTATCTGATTTAAATTATTTACCTCAGCGGCAATTTCTTGTGCAAAGCCAATCCCATTTAGGTGGGCAGATAGTGTTGTTCCTTTATTTAAGAAGGTTATCAGGGATTTTTTATCGGTTGTTACAAAAGTGACTTTCATATTATGCAGTTGCAGTGGGCGATGTAAAAATAGAGTAATTCGACCGTCACCGATATTTTCGGGTAATACATAGGACGCTTTACGAGCAAACATCGCATTGTTTTTATTAACTTTAAATGCATCTTGGTTATTTTGGTCTTGGGTCGATGACATCCATTGCTGATAAGTTTGCTCTATTTCGCGGGTTAACTTTCGTTGTTGCCAGCCATCTTCTTGTAATAATGACTGCAATAGTTTCGGTAACGTATTCATCGACTGCATGTCATGCCAAAGGCAATCTTTTAATAACACAAGATCTAGAGGAGATACGCTATTGCGCCCATTAAAGAAAGCACTTGCTTGTAATAAATAAACTGCTTTTTTCCAACGCCTATCAGAAACATAAAGCTGCTTTTCTGTTGCATCTAATTGTTGGCGTAATTGGTAAATAAGTTCAAAACAGTGATCGGGTAGCGTAATTTTAGGAATTTCTTGTTGCCATTGTTGGTACTCTTCATCACTGATTTTTAAATGCTCTGGCATTTGAGATTCATTCAGCGATGATTTTCCGGTTAATAGCGCGCGAAAATTTTGTTTCTCTTGCACTTTATCCAACCAAATACGCACTAACATTCGGTCGAATAGGGCTTCAAGGCTATTATCTGCATCGGGTAATTCATTTGATGCCGTTACCAATAACCGCATAGGGATGGATTTTTCTTCATCACCATTACGGAATTTGCGCTCATTTACCGCTGTTAATAAGGTATTTAAAATGGCAGGGCCTGCTTTCCATATCTCATCTAAAAATACCACTTCAGCGTCAGGTAAATAACCTTTGGTTAATCGTTCATATCGTCCTTCATCTTTTAGTGCTTGTATTGAAAGAGGACCAAAGATCTCTTCAGGCGTTGAAAATCGCGTCATTAAGTATTCAAAAGCATTTGCATGGCGAAAAGCATATTTCATTCTTCGTGCAATTAAGCTTTTGGCAATACCTGGAGGGCCTAATAGAAATACGCTTTCACCGCTTAATGTGGCGAGTAAGCACAAACGAATAGCTTGTTGGCGTTCATATAAACCGCTTTCAAGGTAATTGCTTAATTGGGCTATTCGTTCAGCAAGCTGCATATTCATTCCTTTTATTAATAGAGGCGTTGATATCAAAACTATCAATTTCTTTTATTACATACTGCGACCTATTTTTCCATTTTTCTTTGATATGCCCCAAGAAATAAGAAAAAACGATTCAGCTATAAGTGATTCAATAAGTTATTGTTTTTTAGCTTTTCTAATAAGAACGAAACGTTTCGATATTGATCACAAATATTAACCATCAATATTGAGTTGTGACTTATCTTTACTATTATTACATGAGCGAAACGTTTCGCTTACTAGAATGGCGGTGAAAAATGAAAAAGGGTATTTTACTTAATGCCAACGTTACCTCGGTAATTGCAAAGTTAGGTCATACAGACCAAATAACGCTTGCTGATGCAGGTTTACCTATTTATCAAGGAACGGAGCGTATTGATTTAGCAATTACGCAAGGCTTACCCGATTTCATGTCAGTTTTAAGTGTCATCACCCAAGAGATGCAAGTCGAAAAAGCCATTCTAGCTGAGGAAATCAGTACCATTAACCCACAAATGGAAGCCGCTATTTTGGCTCACTTACAACAGTTAGAAGTTACTCAAAATAATACGATTGAAATTATTTATTGCAGCCATGAACGCTTTAAACAATTGACTCATGACAGTAAAGCGGTGATCCGCACCGGAGAATGTTCACCGTTCGCTAACATTATTCTTTGTTCTGGTGTGACTTTCTGAGGTGATTATGCAACCTTTATTAGAACTTATCGGGATCGATAAATCATTTCCAGGGGTAAAAGCCCTCAGTGGGGCGACATTAAATGTCTACCCAGGAAAAGTCATGGCGCTGGTGGGGGAAAATGGGGCAGGCAAATCAACCATGATGAAAGTGCTGACGGGTATTTATAAAAAAGATGCTGGTCAAATCCGCTATTTAGGTAAAGAAGTCGCATTTAATGGCCCTAAAAGCTCCCAAGAAGCAGGAATAGGGATTATCCACCAAGAACTCAATTTGATACCTGAATTAACTATTGCAGAGAATATTTTTCTAGGTCGAGAGTATGTGAATGCGTTTGGCAAGATTGACTGGAAAAAAATGTTCAGTGAGTCGGACAAACTGCTTAAACGGCTTAACCTTGATTATGATAGTCATCAAACTATTGCAGAGCTTTCTATTGGCGAACAACAAATGGTCGAAATCGCCAAAGTTCTGAGCTTTCAATCACAAGTGATTATCATGGATGAACCCACCGATGCACTAACCGACACGGAAACAGAGTCCCTATTTAGAGTTATCGAAGACTTAAAAGCTCAAGGCTGTGGCATTGTTTATATTTCCCATCGTTTAAAAGAAATTTTTGAAATTTGCGACGATGTGACCGTATTCCGCGATGGCCAGTTTATTGGTGAGAAACCCGTGAGTGAGTTAGAAGAAGAAAAACTCATTGAAATGATGGTTGGTCGTAAGCTTGAAGACCAGTACCCGAGGGTCGAGGTAGAAACCGGAAACATTAGGCTGCAGCTTGAAGGGGTATCTGGACCTGGTGTAACAAATGCCAATTTCACCCTGAAGAGTGGGGAAATTTTAGGTGTATCTGGCTTGATGGGCGCGGGGCGTACAGAGTTGATGAAAATCATCTACGGCGCGGCGACAAAAAAATCAGGCACGATAAAACTGGAAGGCAAAGCCGTAACACTGAAAACACCACAAGATGGCTTAAACAGTGGCATTGTTTATATTTCAGAAGACCGTAAACGAGATGGATTAGTATTAGGCATGTCAGTGAAAGAAAATATGTCATTGACAGCATTACGTTATTTCAGTCGTGCAGGGGGAAGCCTCAAGCATAGTGAAGAACAGCAAACCGTTAGCGATTTCATTCGGTTATTCAATATTAAAACCCCGTCTATGGACCAAATAATTGGCAACCTTTCAGGTGGAAACCAGCAAAAAGTGGCCATTGCGCGCGGTTTGATGACAAGACCAAAAGTACTGATCCTCGATGAGCCAACTCGTGGCGTAGACGTTGGTGCTAAAAAAGAAATCTATCAACTAATTAACCAATTTAAAAAAGAAGGGCTGAGTATCATTTTAGTTTCTTCAGAAATGCCTGAAGTAATAGGAATGAGTGACCGCATTTTGGTGATGCACGAAGGTCATATCAGCGGCGAATTTTCAGCCAAAGACGCGACTCAGGAAGCCTTAATGGCTGCCGCAGTGGGTAAAAATTATGGCTCAGTTCAGGAGTTATCAGTATGAGTTCAACTACCGCATCATCAAAACGCTGGTTCAGCAAAGCATGGCTGATGGAGCAAAAATCATTAATCGCACTCTTAGTTTTGATTGCCATCGTATCAACATTAAGCCCGAATTTTTTTACGGTTAATAACCTATTCAATATCTTACAACAAACCTCCGTCAACGCCATTATGGCCGTTGGGATGACGCTAGTTATCTTAACCTCGGGTATTGATCTCTCTGTTGGGTCCTTATTGGCCTTAACGGGCGCGGTTGCAGCTTCCATGGTCGGGGCGGAAGTTAATGCGCTAGTGGCTGTTGCGGGGGCATTAGCACTCGGTGCCGCGATCGGTGCATGCACCGGGGTGATTGTTGCAAAAGGAAAAGTCCAAGCTTTCATTGCGACTTTAGTCATGATGCTACTATTGCGTGGTGTGACACGAGTTTATACAGACGGTAGCCCTATCAATACAGGGTTTAGTGATAACGCAGACTTATTTGGCTGGTTTGGTATTGGCCGCCCATTTGGTATTCCTACCCCAGTCTGGTTAATGATTATCGTGTTTGCAGCTGCATGGTATATGTTGCACCATACTCGCCTTGGTCGTTACATCTACGCACTTGGTGGGAATGAAGCGGCTACCCGTCTTTCTGGTATTAATGTTGATCGCATTAAAATAGTGGTTTATGCCTTATGTGGAATGCTAGCAGCATTGGCGAGTGTCATTGAAGTTGCACGTTTATCATCAGCTCAGCCAATGGCAGGTAATGGTTATGAACTTGATGCTATCGCTGCGGTTGTACTTGGTGGTACCAGTCTTGCTGGTGGTAAGGGGCGTATAGTCGGAACATTGATTGGTGCGCTTATCCTTGGTTTTTTAAACAATGGATTAAACTTATTAGGTATTTCGTCAAACTACCAGATGATTGTTAAAGCTGTCGTCATCTTACTTGCTGTACTTGTTGATAATAAAAAGTAACCCTACAGGAAAATTATTATGAAACTGAACAAACTAGCAACGTTATTATCTGCAGTTGCACTGAGTGCAACTGTTAGTGTCAATGCGATGGCGAAAGATAGCATTGCACTCGTCATTTCTACATTGAATAACCCATTCTTTGTGACAATGAAAGATAGCGCACAAAAAGAAGCGGATAAATTGGGTTATGAACTGATTGTTTTAGATTCTCAAGACAACCCAGCCAAAGAGTTAGCAAACGTACAAGATTTAACCGTTCGCGGTACAAAATTAATGTTAATTAACCCAACGGATTCAGATGCGGTGGGCAACTCAATATTAATGGCTAATAAAGCCAATATACCTGTCATCACTTTAGATAGAGCGGCTAATAAAGGTGAAGTTGTCAGTCATGTGGCATCCGACAACCGTATGGGCGGGAAAATGGCTGCTGACTATATTGCACAAAAAACAGGCAATGAAGCTAAAGTGATTCAATTAGAAGGTATTTCAGGTACATCAGCAGCACGTGAGCGCGGTGAAGGTTTTAATACCGGAGCGAAAGAGCACAAATTCAATTTACTGGCGAGCCAACCCGCTGATTTCGATAGAACAAAAGGCTTGAACGTAATGCAAAACTTGTTAACGGCACACCCTGCTGTTCAAGCGGTATTTGCACAAAATGATGAAATGGCATTAGGTGCGTTAAGAGCTTTACAAACCGCAGGCCGTACTGATGTTCTGGTTGTTGGCTTTGATGGAACAAATGATGGTATTAAAGCCGTTGAAGGCGGAAAATTAGGTGCAACTATTGCACAGCGCCCAGACCAAATTGGGATTGTTGGTGTACAGATTGCAGATAAAGTCTTAAAAGGCGAGAAAGTGGATCCAACGGTTCCGGTTGAATTGGAATTAGTGGTTAAACAATAAGATAAAAACCGCCATGGCGCACTGTGGCGGTTTATTTAATTTGCGATCCATTGGGTCATAAAAAAGGAAATAAACGTTATGGGTATAGCTAAGCTGGTGGTTCTCGGTAGTATCAATGCGGATCATATATTAAATGTTAAGCATTTCCCTCAGCCGGGTGAAACTGTTAGAGGCGATCATTACCAAGTTGCATTTGGCGGGAAAGGTGCCAACCAAGCTGTTGCAGCAGGTCGCAGTGGTGCTGACATAACGTTTATTGCTTGTGTTGGTGATGATGATATTGGGGCGAGTATAAAAAAACAGTTATTTCTCGATAATATTAAAACCGAATGCATTGATGCCATTGAAGGTGAAACGACAGGTGTTGCTCTTATTTATGTGAACCAACAAGGGGAAAATACAATTGGTATCAATGCAGGTGCAAATGCGCGACTTACCAAAGAAAGATTAGCTCAATATCAGCAAAAAATTGTGGAAGCTGATGCGGTATTGATGCAACTGGAATCCCCTATTGAAACAGTACAAATGGCTGCTGAAATAGCGAAGAAAAACAATACGAAAGTCATTTTGAACCCTGCACCGGCTCAATCATTACCAGATTCATTATTATCACTAGTTGATATCATCACGCCAAATGAAACAGAAGCTGAACACCTAACAGGTATTGCTGTTAATGATAATCAAGGTGCTCAGGATGCGGCTGAAGCTTTACATCAAAAAGGTATCAGTAAAGTGATGATAACACTCGGCTCTCGAGGCGTTTGGTATAGTGAAAAAGGTAGTGAAGGCAAAATAATTTCTGCATTTCGCGTAAAAGCAGTGGATACTATTGCCGCAGGTGATACATTCAATGGGGCTTACGTTACAGCACTGCTTGAAGGTAAAGCTGACGAAGAAGCGATTATTTTTGCTCATGCAGCGGCGGCGATAGCTGTGACTCGCCCGGGAGCTCAACCCTCAGTTCCATGGCGTAAAGAAATTGACCAGTTTTTGACTCAACAGGATTAACTTGTGGCAACAATGAAAGATGTGGCACGCCTTGCAGGGGTGTCGACGTCCACCGTCTCTCACGTTATTAACCAAAATCGCTATGTCAGCGAGAGCATTACCATACGCGTTAAAAATGCGATTGAAGAGTTAAATTATGCACCTTCTGCTTTAGCGCGTAGTTTGAAGATGAATCGTACGAATACAATTGGGATGTTACTGACAACAAGTAATAACCCATTTTACGCAGAGGTAGTGCGGGGTGTAGAACGTAGTTGCTACGAACGTGGTTATAGTTTGATTTTGTGCAACACTGAAGGTGACCTTCAGCGAATGAATCATAGTTTAGAAACCTTGCTACAAAAACGTGTTGATGGGCTACTGATTATGTGCACAGAAGTACAGGGGCCATCAAAAAATGTTTTGGCTCGTTACCCTGCTGTGCCAACAGTTATGATGGATTGGTCACCTTTTGAGTCGGAAGGCGATATCATTCAAGATAACTCTTTTCTTGGTGGAGAAATAGCCACTCGTTACCTTATCGAAGCTGGTTTCTCTCGTATTGCATGTATTGCAGGGCCACAAGATAAATCACCAGCAAGAGCGCGTCATCAAGGTTTTATTCAAGCCATGACAGATGGCGGCATTAATATTTATGATGACTATATCATTTTCAGTGATTTTGAATTTGCTGGTGGGTTTGAGTCAATGAATAAATTGCTTAGCTTACCAACCCCTCCCGAGGCCATTTTTGCAGGTAATGATGCGATGGCGGTAGGCGCTTATCAAGCGATATACCAAAAGGGTTTGAAAGTGCCTGATGATATTTCAATCATTGGTTATGATGATATCGATCTTTCGCCTTATATGATCCCACCATTAACAACAATTCATCAGCCAAAAGATAAGTTAGGCCAACAGGCTGTTGACCAACTTATTTATCGTATGGATAACCCAGAGGCAAATGCGAGTGTTTTGGTTCTTACCCCTGAGTTAATTGAACGTCAATCGGTTAAAAAATATTAATTCTTCGCTTTTTTGGTTTTATTTTTTATTAAATTATCACCGTCTGTCTTACTTAATAATAAGAAGACAAAAGCCGAGATAAGCGTAATGACGCCAACGGTAATAAAGGTGTAATGGAAATTATCGACCGTATTGCTATTAGGTTGTCCACCATAGAAGTTTAAGATTGCAGCACTGACTGCGATACCGAAGCTTATCGATAGCTGCTGAGTCACAGCTAACATACTATTTCCCGCACTTGCATTATTGTCTGTTAAATCAGCCAGGCAAATAGTATTCATTGCGGTAAATTGTACAGACATCACCATTCCTAAAATAAATAAAGGTACAACTAACAGATAAATCGACATACTTGGTGATTGTAAGGAAAACTGTGCGATCATTAATCCTATAATAATGGTGATGACAAATAATGTATTACGGTAGCCATATTTAGTTAGGATCCGAGTAACCCCTGATTTAGCAGTGATTGAACCTATTGCTAGTGGTGCCATCATCATTCCCGCCACAACGGCTTCGTAGCCGAAACCTACTTGCAGCATTAATGGCATTAAAAATGGAATACTGCCTGTTCCTAAGCGTGTTGCGATATTACCGCTGATCCCAATAGAAAAAGTGCGAGTTTTAAATAAATTCAAGGGGATTATTGCATGCTTAGTACGTCTTGCATGGAAAATATAAACAAATAAGAAAAGAAAGCCGACTAAAACAATAGTGACTGGAATCGATGTTGAAAGAGACTTATCACTGAATAAATCTAGGCTGACAGATAGCATGACTAAACCAGAACCAAACAATAAGAACCCTAAAGTATCAAATTTACGTTTTGGCATTTTAAAGTCTGGCATATGTTTTAACGCATAAAAGATACCTAAAACACCAATAGGAATATTAATAATAAATATCCAATGCCAAGTTGCATAGGTGACTAATATACCACCTAACAGAGGTCCCAATATTGGGCCAACTAAACCAGGAATGGTGACAAAATTTAATATTGGTAGTAATTCACTTCGAGGGTAAGCCCTTATTAAGGCTAAACGAGCAACTGGCATCATCATTGCCCCACCAATACCTTGAATAACCCTAGAGGTCACTAAAAAGTTTAAAGAAGGCGAAAGGGCACAAAGTAATGAACCAAAAGAAAACAAGGAAACCGCTAAAATGAATATACGTCTTGTACCAAATCTATCTGCAAACCAGCCACTAACAGGGATCAATAGAGCAACAGTAAGCGTATAACTGACTACGGCGGATTGCATCGCAAGCGGCGAGTGATCAAGGCTTTTTGCAATATCGGGTAAAGCCGTATTCAAAATGGTGGCATCGAGCGCTTGCATGAAAAAGGCCATTGCTGCAATCCATGGAAGGCCTGACATATTTTTAGCTGTTTTGAACATCAGTTACCTATACAAGTAAATTAAAGCTTCAATTGGAGTATTGTTTTGTTAGTCTTGCTTTTGGGTAATTGTTAATAAGTTATAGCAAAGGTCGAGTGCTATTGTACTTTTACCATGAATAATTGCATTGGCAAGTTGTTGATGAATTTCGACCTCTATAACCTCATTATCAGTGATGACATCAAAGTAACGCTGATAAATAGAACGGAATAAATTAGCAAAAGAAATTAGGAAGGGATTGGCACAAGCTTTGTAAATAGTTAAATGGAAATGGTAATCAACTTTCACCCAATGCGCCCTGTCAAATTCTTTGGCGAGTAACTGCATTTCACTTGCTAATAATTGTAATGATTGTTTTTGTTCTTTTGTTGCATGTATAGCCGCAAGATAACAAGCTTGAGGTTCTATTGCGAGTCGAACCATTTTAAAGTGTTCCATCACGACCGATTGCTCTTCACTATTGGACCACCATGTTAAGAGATCTTGGTCTAAAAAATTCCAATTTGAGGGTGGCATAACACGGGTACCTATTTTGGGGCGTGCTAATACCATTCCTTTTGCCGCTAATATTTTTATTGCTTCTCTTATCGCTGTTCGACTTGCTTGGAATTGTTCTGATAATTCTAATTCGCTAGGTAAAGTGGAATCAGGTAAATAGGTGCTGGTTAAAATCAGCTGGCCAAGATTTTCTGCAATAATATAAGAACGATTTTTTTGTGAGGCGGTTTGTTGCTTACTTAATTCCATAATTCATCTCAAAGCATAATTCTTAGATACATATATTACGTGAGTAGGTGCGCAATTGCTGCTGAAATAGTCAATATATAGACCGAATTTAACTTATAAATACCTTTTTGGCTAAAAAAAACACGAACAAAATAAAAATT